>JBEKJT010000078.1:0-11900 GCA_050011075.1 Thermoplasmata archaeon | reverse complement strand
CGCCGCGAGCGCGAGCTCGAGGCCTCCGCCGAGAGCGTAACCCTCGACCAGGGCGATCACGGGCGTCGGGAACCGCTCGACGCGCTCGGCTACCCGCTGTCCGAGGAAACCGAATTCCACCCCCTCCGCGAGCGACTTCCGCTCCATCTCGGCGATGTCGGCCCCGGCCGCGAACACCGGAGAGGACCCGGCGAGGACGACGACCCGTAGCGAGCGCTCCTCCTCGAGCGAGCGGAAGGCGTTCTCGACCTGGCGGAGCACGTCGGAATTGAGCGAGTTGAGGACCTCGGGTCGGTCGAGGAGCACCCAGGCGACCGGACCCCGGTGCTCGACGCGCACGGAGGCGAGCGGCCAGGTCCGTTCCCCCTTGTGGGCGCGCTCCTTGAGCCCCTTCGAGACGGGAAAGTTCCCCGGCCAGCGGTGGGCGTACGCTTCGACCAGGGCAAGAGCTTCCGGCACGCCGAGGCTCGAGAGCTGGGCGAAGGGTCCGACGCGTCGACGCAACCCGACGGTGGCGCCGCGGTCGACCGCCTCGGCGCTCGCCACGCCCTCCTCCACGAGCCGCGTCGCGATGCCGACCGTGAGGCCGAGGAGCCGGTTCCGTACGGCGGCCTTCTTCTCCGGCTCGACCGCGGCCTCCTTCCACGCCCACGGTTTCCCCGAGCGGAACTGGGACTCGAGGAGCGGAGAGGGATGATAGGCGGGACCGAACGCCCGGTAGAGCGACGACTCGGCGTGGAACGCGATGGGGATCCCGGTGACGTTCATCAGTTCGAACGGTCCGAGCGTGGCACCGAAGACCTCCCGGCCGACCTCCTCGATGGTCGCGAGGCTCGCCACCTCCTCCTCGGCGAGCCGGGTCGCCTCGTTGAGGTAAGGAACGAAGTAGCGGTTCACGCAAAAGCCGGCGGCGTCCGCGGTCCGGATGGGGATCTTGCGCAGCCGGTAGCAGAACCGCTCGAGTTCGGCGAGCGTAGGTTCGTCCGTCGACCCGCCGCCGATGACCTCGACCAACTTGTTGATCGCCGCGGGATAGAAGAAGTGGAGACCGGCGAACCGTTCCGGATGAGGGAACCCCTTCCCGAGGGCCCCTACTGACAGGGAGGAGGTGTTGGTCGCGACGATCGCGTCCGGCTCGACGAGGGGCGCCGCTTCCTGGAAGAGCGCTCGCTTCACCGCTTCCTCCTCGAAGACGGCCTCGATGACGAGAGCGGCCCCGGTGACGGCCTCGGCGAGGTCCGTCCCGAACGTGATGTGACCGAGCACCTCGTCCCGCTTGGCCCCGGTCATCTTCTTTCGCTCGATCGCGCCGGCGAGCATCCGCTCGATGAGGCCACGGCCTCGGTCCACCGCGGTCGCGTCGACATCGCGCACCCGTACGGAGAACCCTGCCTGGGCGCACGCTTGGGCGATCCCGCTGCCCATGTTGCCGCCGCCGAGCACCGCGACCGGGCCGGAAAGTCGCAAAGACCGAGCCGACATCCCTCTGCTCTGGGGAGCGGAGGAGCGCCCCCGGTCGCGGAGCAGGGAGCCCCGTTCTTAATGGTTCGCGTGGGCCGCGGGCCACGTCGAGCCAGGGTGCGTCGGGCACCCCCGACGAGCTCCTTTACCCCGGCGCGATACCCTCGTCATGGCGGCCGACCTAACGGAGCTCGCCACAGAGGCGGCCCTCGAGGGCGAACGCCAGTTCGTCCTTACCCTAGGGGGTTTCGCGCTCGAAATGGCCGGGGCGACCCTCGTCACCCACGAGAAGCTCCCCGTGCCCCGGTTCAACTTCGTCCAGGAGCTCGGAGTTGGCCGAGAGCGACAGACCGCCTTCTTCGAGCGGGCGCTCGACCATTACTTCCAGCGGGCCCTCCGCCCGACCTTCCGGGTGCCGCTCCCGGCTCCCGACCACGTGGACGCCGGGCTTCGCCGGTTCGGTTTCCGGCCCCGCCCCGCGCCGCTCGTCCTGATGCTCTCGACCGGCGAGGTCCCGGCGGCGTCCAAAGGCTCGGTGGAGGTGCGCGTGGCCGTCCCGGCCGAGGTCGACCTCGTGACCTCCTTCTGGGTGGCCGAGCGCGCGCGCGCGGAGTTCCGGAGCGCGCTCGAAGTGGCCTGGGTCCATCCGAACCCGCACGAACGCCTTGTACCGCTGTTCGCGAGCCTGAGCGGACGCGTCGTCGCGTCCGCGATCCTCTACCGCTACCGGTTCTCGGTGGGCATTCACGCGGTGGCGACGACTCCCTCCGCGCGCGGCCAGGGGGCGGCCTCCGACCTCGTCTCCTTCGCGCTCCGGGAGGATCCTCTCGGTTCGGGAGTTCGCTACTCGATCTTCGCGGACTCTCCGCGGCTTCAGGCACGCCTCGAAAAGCTCGGCTTTCGGGCGGCCCGCGCCTTCCAGGAATACGAGCTTCCGGCGGGCGCCCAGCTGGCCCTTCCGCCGCCCGGGCCGCCCACGCCGCCGCGGTGGCGTCCGCGCGCCCGCGACCCCGGTCCTCCCGTCTAGCGTCCGCTGGGACTACGCTCGCTCGCGCGCGCTCTGCAGCTTCATCCGCTGCTCGAGCGACGCGATCGTGCGGATCGTCGACAGGACCGTGTCGGCGTTGAGCGAGATCGAGTCGATCCCCTCGCGGACGAGGAACTCCGCGAACTCGGGATAGACGCTCGGTCCCTGTCCGCAGATCCCCACCGTGCGGCCTTCCGCGTGCGCTCCCTCAATCAGGAGCGAGACCGCGCGTAGGACCGCGGGGTCGCGCTCGTCGAAGTATCCCATCCTTCCGAGCGTCTCCGAGTCCCGGTCGGCGCCGAGGACCAGCTGGGTCAGGTCGTTCGAACCGATCGAGAACCCGTCGCAGTGCTTCGAGAAATCTCGGGCGAGGAGCACGATCGAGGGGACCTCGGCCATCAAGTAGAGCTGGAAGTCGCGCGAGCGGCGGAGTCCCTGGGCGCGCATCATCTCGGCGATCTCCTCGAGCTCCCAGGTGTTCCGGACGAAGGGCAGCATCACCATCGCGTTCTTGAGGCCCATGTCGACGCGGACCCGGTGGATCGCCTCGAGCTCGCAGAGGAACGCCGGCTTGAAGACCGGGGAGATGTAGCGGGAGCAGCCCCGCCAGCCGATCATCGGGTTCTCTTCCTGAGGCTCGAACTCTTCCCCGCCGGGCATCCCGCGGTACTCGTTCGTCTTGAAATCGGAGGTCCGAATGATCACCGGCCGAGGGTGGAACGCCTGGCAGACCTTGCCGATCCCCTCGGCGAGGCGTCGGACGAGCTCCTCCTTCTTGCCCTTCTTCAGGAGGGCGAGCGGGTGCTCGCGGATGTGGGCGGTGAAGATGAACTCGATGCGAAGGAGGCCGACCCCCGAGACCGGCAGCCGGGCGTACTCCTCGGCCTTCTCGGGGACGCCGACGTTGACGTAGATCTTGGTCGCGGTGACGGGGACACCCCCGTGACCGTGTTCGTGGTCGTGTCCGGGCTCCCCGCTCACGGGCGTCACCGCGGAAGGGGCGGCGGCCGGCTTTCCCCTGTGGACGGCTCCCTTGTACACAACGCCGGTCTTGCCGTCGACCGTTACTTCCATCCCGTTCGCCAGCAGGGTCGTGGCTTCCCGGGTTCCGACGACGCACGGGACGCCGAGCTCGCGGGAGACGATCGCGGCGTGGCAGGTCATTCCGCCTTCGTCCGTGATGATCGCCGCCGCCTGCGACATCGCCGGCACCATGTCCGGCGTCGTCATCGAGGTGACGAGGATCTCCCCGGACTTTAGCTGGTCCATTTCGGCGGAACCCTTCAGTATCCGCACAACGCCGACGGCGACCCCGGGGGCAGCGCCGAAGCCGCGGAGGATCGGACCCTCCTCGGCCTTGCTCTCGGGCCCGCTCGGGCTCTTTTCCGTCGGTGTCTCGGACGCTGTGGACGTTGGTATGGTCGTCACGGGTCTTGCCTGCACGATGTAGAGCGAGTCGACGTCCCCGCACCATTCGACGTCCATCGGGCGCCGGTAGTGGGACTCGATGAGGCGCGCGAGGGAGACGAGGCGCTGGAGCCGGTGGTCGGAGAGCTTCTGGGCCTTTCGGTCGGCGGCCGGGACCTCCTCATGGCGGTTCCCGCCTCCGTCGGCGCGGACGATGCGGACCTTCTGCTCCGAGATCTGCTTGTGGACGATCTTCTGGCTCACCCCGTCGATAACGTAGTGGTCCGGAGTGACCTCCCCGCCGACGATCGCCTCTCCGAGGCCGTACCCGGCTTCGACGATCATGTGGTTCTCCCCGGTGTTGGGGTCGCGGGTGAACAGGATGCCGCTCACGGTCGCGTCGACCATCTTCTGGACGAGGACCGCGAGGCGGATCGTCGAGTGGTCGAACCCCTTCCTCTGCCGGTAGACGAGGACCCGCGAGGTGAAGAGCGAACCCCAGCATTTGCGGATCGAGGTCAGGACGTTCTCGACCCCGGCGACGTTGAGATAGGTGTCCTGAAGCCCCGCGAACGAGGCGCCTTCGAGGTCCTCCGCGGTCGCGCTTGACCGCACCGCCGAGAACCGGACCGTGTGCCGGCGGACATACGTCTCGAATGCCTCGGAGATCGCGTGACGTAGGGTGCTGGGAAGGGGGGTCGACTCGAAGATCGCGCGAATGCGTTGGGCCGCGGCATCCACGGTCTCGGGCCGGCTCGGGTCGATCGATGCAAGGGCGGCCGGGATCTCGGTCTTGAGAACGGTGGCGTCCACGAAGGCCTGGTACGCTTCCGTGGTAACGACAAATCCGGGCGGGATCGGCAGACCTTGGCGCACGAGCTCGCCGAGCTTCGAGGCCTTACCGCCTACCATCGGAAGGTCGGAGTCCGACACATCCGCGAGGTCCACCACGTAGGCCATCGCGACCCCCTAGCGCTCCGAGCGCTCGACGACCCAAGCGGTCAGGTCGGAGGTCGGTGAGTACGGATGGACAACGTGACGGTCGACCACCCTCCAATGTTCCTGAGGACCGAGTGCGCCCACCACGACCTCCGATCGATTCTCGAGTTCGTCCCGCGCGGCCACCTCGTAGTAGTAGAGGCGGCCGCCCGGTGCGACGGTGCGTGCCACCAACGGTAGATACTTAATCCCTTCGTGGGGGAGATTCAGGATGACGCGTTCGCGGGGCTCCGCGCGAGGCGCGAACGACTCGAGACGCTCTTCGATCGCCTCCACCTTGGATCCGAACGGGTAGCGACGAAGGGTCGCGCGCAGCATTTCGATCGCAGCGGGGTTCAGGTCGATCGCGGTGATCGCACGCGCCCGGCCGTCCCGGGCGATCGTCACCGAGAACGGACCCACGCCGCAACAGAGGTCGTAGACACGGTCGCCCGCACGCACCTCCTCCGCGACCCGCTGGTGCTCGCGTGCGAGCCGAGGAGAGAAGTAGGCCCGTTCGAGGTCGACGTCCAGCTCGAGACCGTTCTCGCGGTGGCGCGTTCGCCAGGGGCCGTGGCCCGCGATCGACTCGACCTCGCGCCGGCGCTCCGGTCCGTGGACGCCCCGGTCGGCGCCTACCACTCGGGCTCCCGGCACGAAGGAAAGCAACGCGGCGCCGATCTCCGCTCTCCGGGCTTCGAGGGACCTCGGCACACGGACCAGCACGATGTCCCCGACCACGTCGAAAGAACGTGGGAGCTCCGACTTGGTCTCGGGCGACCAATCGAGGAGCTCGCGGTAGTCGGTGGGGAGGGAGCGAGCGACCGGCGCGAACTCACGGTCGACGACCTCTCCCCATCCCCCGGGAGGCGGACCGTTCGCGGTGAGGGGGAAGACAAGGAACTCTCCTTCTTTCAGGATCTCCCATTGAACGTCGAGGAATCCCTCCGCGGCAAGCCGTCGACGAGCCTCCTCGCCCCGGACGCGCGGGACGCGTAGTCCCGGACCGTTCATGGGGAAAGAGGACCGAGCGTCGGTGTGTGCAGGAGGAGCTCGAGGACCTCGGCTCCCCGTCGACGCCCGAGGCTGCCTCGAGCTGCGGCCGGTTCCCCGAAATTGAGCGGTCCGGTGGAGTTCCCGGGGGCCACCCCCATTCCGGCGAGGAGCAGTGGCACCGGGTCGTCCGAGTGACCCTTGAGGATCGAGGGGGTCGCGTGGTCGGCGGTCACGGCGATCCGGACCCGAGCGAGGTCGAGGCCGTCGAGGAAGGGGCCGAAGAACGAACGGTCGATCGCCTCTACGACCTCCTTCTTCCGCCGTGCGTCTCCGTCATGACCGGGTTCGTCGGGTCCTTTGAGGTGGACGTAGACGAAGTCATGCCGCGCGATCAGATCTCGAGTGAGACGCGCCCTCTCCCGATACCCCGCGTCGCGGTCCGCTCCCATCGGTCCGACGTACTGGTCGGCGAGCCCTAGGACGCGGGCGATGCCCCGTTCCACGGGCATTTCGGTGAGCGCTGCGCCCTCGACACCGTGCTTTCGTTCGAACGAGAGCGGAGGTTGTTCCGGTAGGGCCCCGGCATTGCGGACGAGAAACGCGTTGCCGATCCGCTTTCCCGCCATCGCTCGACGGGCGTTCACCCGATGGCCGGCGAGGACGCCCGCGGACCGGTCGAGGAAGAGGTTCACTGCGTCCGCCGTGCGTCGGGCGGCGGGCGACGGGTCGAGCGGCTCGACCTTCAAGAGCCTCGGGTGCTCCGGACGCCGCGCTTGTCCCATTCCGCCGACCTTCTCGTAGAACGGGTCCGAGTTCGAGATGTTCGGGGAAAGCGCTCCCCCGGTAAGGGGGTGTAGCCAAAGGACTCCCCGGTGGCCGACCGTCGCTCGCACCTCAGCGCGAATCCCCTGATCCTGCAGGAGGTTGGCCGCGGTCACTCCCTTCGCGAGGTCCTGGGCCTCACCCGTAGTGAGGCTCCGGCCCACCCGCGAATCGAGGATCGCCCCGTCGCCGTCGGCCGTGGCAAAGTTGAGGCGCATCGCCACGTCCTCCGGCTCGAGCGCCACCTCGACCCCCAACGCCTCGAGGACTCCGCGGCCAGGGGAGTCCTTGACGGGGTCGTAACCGAGGAGGGCGAACACTCCAGCATCGGATTCCGGAGCGACCCCCGGCCCTACGACGATGACCTCACCGAGCTGTCCGCGCACGCAGAGCTCGTCCAAGTGTGGTGTCGCCGCCGCTTCCACCGGGCTCTTTCCGTCGGTGTCCGGATGTGGGCGGTCTCCGAGGCCATCGAGGACGATCAGTACGGACGGGGAGACCCCGGGCGCCTTGGATGATACCATCCCCATGGTCTTTGCCATTCCGTTATAAAGGGTGGCTGGTCTGCCGTGCCGTCCCGTGATGCAGAGGCAGCCGGTTTGGTTTAGTGGTTTCGTCCAGAAACCGTACGGTAAGGCGGGACTGAAGAAGCCCCGATTCCTCGTCCTGATGGGCCTCGTGATCCTGCTCACGGTTGCTCCGATATCGACCCTCGTGATCACCCAAGACATCCGCGAACCGATCGGCGCGGCGAGCTCGCTGGGGGACATTCCGGGAACCAATGGTACACCGCTCCTCCAGAACGCGAGCGTTTCCCCTTACACCGGGTCGGGCTCGACCAACTTCACCTGGACCGTGACCGTCGTCCCCGGCGGCATCCCCTCGGGAAACTCGAGTCCCCTTTGGTTGAACCTCTACATCAGTACGTGTCCGGGGGCCACGAGCACCAGTGCCCCCTCCTGGTGCTCCTCCGGGTACTCCTTCATCGTGCTGAACTACACGTTCCTTCAGAATCTCAGCGACAATAGGACCGGGAAGACCATCGACTTCCACTACCAGATCGGTTCGGACGGCATCTGGGACTGGCAGATGGGCATCTACACGCGCAACCTCACGACCCAGGAGCTGTTCTTCCAGACCCTCGTAGGCGACCCGACCTACAACGGGATGGAGGGCCCCGTGGTCGGCGATTACACGTCGACCTACGTCTCGGTCCTTCCGACCATCTACTTTGACGACGTACTGTTCCTCGGTGCGCCGTTCTTCATCGTCCTTCTCCTGTACCTGCTCTTCAAGAACCGCGAGAAGCGGAAGAGGGAGGCGGCCCAGCGCGCCGCCGGCCCGGTGCCGCCGACCGGTTCCCCCGCAGGAGGAGCCTCCGTGTTGCCCCCAGCCCTATCGAAGGGACCGCCCAAGGGCAGCTCGACCCCGGCCGCCGCACCCGAACGGACCTGTCCGAACTGCACCGCGGTCGTCTACGAGAACGAGACGATCTGCTGGAAGTGTGGTGCGAGCCTCACCGGCGGCGGAGGTACCAGCACCCCGCTTCCCTCATCGCCCAAGTCCCCCTAGCGGGCAGAGTTTGTTCTTCGCTTCGGGCCATTCCGACACCGGAATGGACGCGCTCGGATCCGCGACGCCGCCCCCTCGAGGTGTGGTCGCGTGTCGAGTCTCTCCATAAACACCTGCTACTCAGGGCGGTGCGATGGGAGCGAACGTGTCCTCAACCCAGGGCTGGCAACGGAACTACCGTGGCACCCGGGACAGAATCGCGGTGAGCGGGACTTTGTGAGAACGCGACTTACGTTCGGGTGAAGTAGGCGGTGGCAGACTGACCCGAGGTCGCATCGATCGCGGCGAAGATGAACACGCCGTTGGTTCCGCCACTCGCGATGGTGTACGTACAGACGAACGCCCCCGCGGCCGTCGTGGTGATCGTAGCCGAGCTCAGCGAGCCCGTCGTGCACGCCACCAACGCTACCACGACACCATTGTAGGTGATCGAAACGCTCGAGGTCCCCGCGAACCCAGCCCCCGTAAGGGTGACCGTGATGGACGAGGAGTGGAGCCCCGAGGTAGGGCTCAACGCCAGGGTAGCCGCCGTCGCGGTGAAGACCGCGCTCGCCGACTGGGTCGACGATGCATCCGTCGCGACAACTGGCGCCGGACCAGCACCCGCCGCGTACGGAACGACCATAGCGCAGACAAAGGCACCCGCGGCCGTCGTGGTGACCGTCGCGCCTACTAGGTTACCCGTGCTGCAGCTCGTCGGAGTGGTGGCGAAGCCGTCAATGGTGAAGGTCACGCCCGACGCGCCGGCAAAACCGGCGCCGGTGGCCGTCGTGCTGCTCCCCAAGAGACCGCTCGACACGCTCAGGGAGACGGTCCAGGCGGCCACAGTGAAGGAATTGGTGTCGTTCTGTCCCGAGGTCGCGTCGGTGGCGAGAACGATGGTGGCGACCCCAGGAGACACCGGTATGACCTTGACGGCGCATACGAACAGCCCGGCCGCAGTGGTGGTAACGGTCGCCCCAGCCAGCACCCCCGTAGTGCATCCGGTCGGTGTGACTGAAACTCCCCCAAGGCTCAGGGTCACTCCCGTGCTGGCCGCGAACTGGTAGCCATTGACCGTGAACGAGCTCCCGACCAGGCCGGTCGTCGTCGAGAGCGTGATGAGAGAGGGAGTGAACGAGATCGAACCCGTGACTGTGCCGACTCCCACGACGGTCGCCGATGCGAACACCGAATATGAGTAACCCGAAGTGGTCGGGGACGGGATCGGCCACGCGGCCACGCTCGCCACCGTCACCGTGGCGGGCCCGGTGATCGTTACCCCGGAGGGGCCGGTGCTCGAGAAGAGATTGCTGGCGGTGGGAGCGGTCTGGTTACCGTAGAACGATACGGTCACCCCCGCGTTCTTGGCCGTTCCGGTGTACGTCACGACCGCCTGCAGCGATTCCTTGGTCCCAGAGTTGGGTGGGGACGGGACTAGGATGACGGCGACCGAGAGGGGCCCGTTGCCGGAGCTCGAAGACACGATCGTAATGGTAACGACCGCGGTGGTCGTTGCGCCGCCGGCGCCGGTCACGTTGACGAATCCGGTGTAGGTACCGGCGGTCGTGAGGGTAGTGTTGCCTGAGGTGACGTTGAACTGCCACTGCGACGACGTGGAGTTGAACCACATCTGCTGGGAAGTGGAAGATTGGTGGGGAATCCCACCGAGATTGATCCACGGCTTGTTCGTCCCTAGTTTGCCCGTGACGCTGGCCAGGACACGGAACGCCGCGCCCTGAACCGGCGTTCCAGGGTTGGTCCAGGTCGAAGTGATCGTCGGCGATGCGCCAAGGATCTGTCCGGGGAGGACGACACTGAAGATCAGGTTCGAGGCGCTCACGATCAACACCGTGATGTTATCGAAGATCGAGTCCCCTGCGTAACTAGAGCAACCTGGGAAGGCCGTGAACTGCTTGCTCCAGACCTCTCCGAGGGTCCAGGAAGGACCACTGATCCCCGAGCCCACGGTCACGGAGCCGGTGAACGGACAGTCGCTTGGGTGCGCCGAGGACTTGAGGTAGATGAGACCGTTGTCTGGCACAAAAGGACCCGCGAGGTGGGTTATGTTCAGCCCGACGATCTTGGTGGAAGCCGAGTTGTAGAGTAGGGTCGCCTGGAACTGATTCGAGTTCTGAGCCGGTGGGGACGGGAAGGCCGACACGAACGCAAAGATCGCGGAAAACAGGACCACCGTCAGCGCGAGCAACAGGATCGTAGCGACCACGTCCGATACTCCGCGACGTCCTGAACGGGACCGGTGCCGTCGCAACCGCCGAAGGGCAGATACACGCGGGGCGCGGTCCTGAACAGGAGTGGCCCGGCCCGAGAACGAACTCACGTTGCGAACCTCGATGTAACAGGCGGGAACGGGTTATTTAGAGGTTACCTCACGAGTCGTACCTGCCCCGCTCCCGCGCCCTTAGACGCGGTGGAATAGCGGCGCTCCAAGGCTCCGGGCTCGGATCCGGCCCCTTACTGAGGTACGGGAAGGCCCCACCTAACTCGCTGCCGATCACGTTGAAACAAACAAGTTCCGAATTCGCCCGACCGTGCGGCCGGGCGAACTCGGGAGGAAAGGGTTGTTCCCGGCGTCGACCTTCGCTTACGCGAAGCTGTTCGACGGAACCGTGCCGGAGTACCCGTTGACCCCAATCGCAACAAGCTGGTCGCTGAGGAGACCGTGGTTGGCCCCCACGCTGCTCGTCTGAATGACGATCGAGAATCCACCAGAGACGCCTCCAGTGAACGGCGATACCAGAGTCCAGGCGCTGGTCGTCGTACTGTAGGTAGCTACCGCCGCGCTCGCAGACGGACTGATCAACGAGATCGTCGGTGTGCCCGGCCAAGCGACCGTCGCTCCGACGGAGTTCCGGAGGGCCAGCTGGAAGTTCGACGTGCCTACGCCCCCGCCCGCGCCCGCGATCTCAATGCTGTAGCAGTAGACCGTGGCCGCGCCCGAGCATCCCGTTGAGACCACACCGGTTGAGTTCAGGGGTGTTCCCCAAGAGAAGTTCGTTCCCAACGGCGCCGAGCCCGTTCCGTGCGTAAGGCCGGAAATCAGTACGTACAACACGGCGGCCAGCACGACCGTAATCGCGACGAGCAAAATCGTCGCGATGATCGGCGATACCGCGCGCTTCCGTCCCTTTCTCCAGCTTCGCTCCTTCATTCCCAAGACGTTCATTCTCGCTTTTCCTCCGAGGGGTCGTCAGACCCGCGGGTGACGGTATGGCCGACATCCAGTATATGAAACCTGAGGTTGGCGGGACGACAATCAACGTTCTTGACTACGACTAATGACGTAATACACACCCATGCGCATGTTAACACACTCCTCCGTCAGGATCCCGGAAGGCAGATCCGGGCCAAACCGACCCGGTCGCGCAAAACGGAACCCCCGGCGGCATCAGAATCGCGACCCGGAACGTCGCGGTCGAAACGATGGGCCAATTCTCATTCCCGGGAGAATTCCGAGCCATTGTACTCGTCGGGTGTTGCACCTCACCGGGAAACGATCTCAGATCTCACCCCCTATGCGGTGATCCCCCGGTTCCGGACCAGGCCTCGACCGCCAGAAGGGTCGCGGACAACCTCGGCCAGTCCGCACCCTCGCCCGCACGTGGTACCTCTCTCACACCCCTGAAACCGAATGCCG
>JBEKJT010000077.1:0-7453 GCA_050011075.1 Thermoplasmata archaeon | reverse complement strand
CTTTGCGGCCCCTCCCTCCTCCACCAGAAGCTTCGCCCATCGGCGAGCCTTTGCGGGGGAAATTCCGTAGCCGACCATCTCGGCGGCCGCGGCGTCCGCGCCGACGGTCTGCCAGCGTCGTAGGACCTCGAGCAGCGCCCGCGTCGTCCGTCCCCGCCACCCAGGTGCGTCCGGTGCGGCGAGGCGACGCGTTCGGGGAGCCTCATGGGCTCCGCGGGACGGCCCCCCGTCGTCGTCGCTGACGTCCGTGGTACGGCCGGCACGAACGTCCTCCCGACGGCCCTCGACCGCCCGCATCGGGTCGACCCCGGTGCCGAGAACATAATCGACGAGCTCCCGGCGCTCGGGGCTCGAGAGTCCGAGGAATCGCTCGTCCCGCACGTGGACGTGGTACCCACGGCCGCCCGAGAAGACGAACGACGTCGCCTCCGGGTCGATGCCGAAGTCCCGGAAGAGAAAGTCGTCCACGAGGTCGATGAGCCGGTCCTTCACGAGGCGCAACTGGCCGGCGTAATCCAGGGCCTCGGCGCCCCGCAGGTGGTCGGAGTCGAGGTCGAAGATGAGGTCGGCCCCCAGCCATTCCTTGGCCGCCATCGTCGGGCCGTCCGGGTGACGGTAGTAGGCGGACGAGTAGTACACATGCCTCGGGACCTCGCGGGCCAGGAAGCCGCGGAACTCCACGGGGGTGCGCAGGGTCGCGTGACGGCGCATCATCGTCTCGGTCGCGAAGGGGAACGCGGCGAACTCTCGACGATTCAAGCGGGTCGGGGGTTCCACTGTCGCGCGGGCGTAGTAGCGTGCGAAGACCCCCCGGGCCCACGCAAGCGTCCGCGGGTCGAGCGGGACGGTCTTCGCCATCCTGTCAGTCCTCGTCGAGGACGGCTGTCGGACCGAGCGCCTCGTCCACTGCCGCGTTCCTCCGGAGGCGGGCGAGCAGGTGGAAGACGGTCGAGTGCTCGCTGCCCTTGAGCAGGAGCTCGACAGCCCGGGTGGCCCGGTCGAGTTGGTCCTCCTCCCCGATGAGGGCCACGGTCGAACCGTAGACGCTCATCGAGCAACCCGAGAGCTCCTCGATCCGCGATCGGGCGCGCCCGCGGGTTCCGATCACCCGGGACCGGATGCGTCGGAGGGCGGTCTTCTCGTGGTGGCCGGTGGTGAACTTGATGTCGAGTATCCCGAGGAAAGTGTTCTCCTTCAGGAGGCGCATCGCGCGCTCCGGGGAGAAACCGCGGCCGATCGCGAGCACGATGTCCCGCGCCTTGAGGACGGCCCCCGGGTCGGTATCCGGGCTCGCAAGCCGAACTTCACCCTCGGCCGCATCGATGTTCACTTCCGCCCCCGTCCGACGGGCGATGTCGCTCCGCGTCCGACCCCCCGGGCCGATCAGCACCCCCACGCGGTCCTCCGGGATCCGTGCGTAGAGTACCGGCATCTAGCGCTCCAGGCGCTCTGGGCCGAGTGTGTCGCCTCCGACGGCCCGCAGGAACTCCTCGGGCGAGACCTCGTGCCCGACCCGCCGGAGGAACTTCGAGAAATTGATCAGGTCCCGCTCGAGCAACCGGTAAGCGTCCGGGTGTTCGACTGTGACCGACTGGGCGACGTCGATCAGCACGACCCGCCCGTCGAGATAAAGCGTGTTGTAGGGCGAAAGATCGCCGTGGACGAGCTTCGCCTTCTTGACCATGCGCCCGATCTGGTAGACGAGGTCTTCGTAGAGGGCCGCCGGGTCCTCGATGAGGGCGTCCCGGAGGCGAGGGGCCGCCCCATCCTTCGTGCCGATGTACTCCATGACGAGGACGTTCCGATAGTGGCCGTACGGAAGGGGGGCGCGTACCCCCGCGTCCCGTAGGCGGCCGAGGATCGTGTGCTCCCTACGCGTCCACGCGAAGATAAGGCCACCGTAGTTTCGCAGGCTGGCCTCCCGACGGAGCTCCTCGAGGGCGTAGGCGGGCAGGTGCCGGAACGCCGTGTTCGATATCCGGTAGATCTTGACCGCCCGGAACTCCTCCCCCTTCGTCGCGCGGAAGACGCCTCCTTCTTTCCCAGTCGAGATCGGGTAGTCGATCTGGTCGAAGAGCTCCCGGTTCACGAGGCGCGAGACCGCGAGCAGGGTCGCCCGGTCGAAGAATTCGTCGAGGAGCTTGCGGTGGGAGAGCTCCTTGCGACGATCCTCGACCCGCTCGTGGCGCGGGAAGACGACCTCCTCGGGACGGGGCATGACCCTCGGAACACGAGGTGCCTCCTCTTAGGCTCTCGGGAGCGCGAGGGGACCTCCGGTCCCTCGACCAACGGCATTGGCAGGTGAGGTAGGCACCTTTCCCCTCGGTAAGCACGCCTATATCCCTTGCCCGGGGGTTGGTAAGTTCATGCCGCTCATCGGACTAACGCCGGGAGGACGTGGACCGCGGGGCACGAGTCCGGATCCGTCCGTCGCTCCGACCGCGAGCCCGTTCCCGCTCTCGGGTATCCTCGAGGGCCCCGCGGACTACGACGCAGTCTTCCGAGTCGTGCGCGGAGCGGTACGCTATGTCCTAGGTATCGAGCGGCCGGGCCTCGGTCTCGGCCTTTCGAACCTCCCGCCGCAGCTCGGGGCGTATTGGCAGGTCACGGGCAATCTCATCGTGATGAACGAGGGCCTTGTCGAGACGATGCGGGCGCATGCCCGATCGCCGCTCGAGCTCAACTCGTTGGTCTACGTCATCCTCGCGCACGAATACCTGCATTCTCTGGGCTATCTCGATGAACGCGCGGTGCGAGATGTGACCGCGCGGGTCACCCGGAGCGCGCTCGGGCCCGAACACCCCGCCACCCGGATGGCAGAGGGCGACCTCTGGCGCCTTTACCCGTTCCTGGATGCCGCCCCGGGGGGGAACGGCCGGCGGTTGAAGGTCGTCACCCGCTTCGACCTGGCGACCACGAACCAGTACATTCGCTGACCCAGCGGCTCCTCCCAACCCCCGTCGGACCTTATCTCTCGCCCGGTACTCTCCCCGAGATAGCCATGAGCCCCATCGACCCCGCGATCGGAATCGCCCTGGTGGTCGCCGGGATCATCCTTCTGGCCTCCGAGCTGATCCACCCCGGGGCGCTCCTCCTGATCCCCGGGTCGATCCTCCTGGTCGCCGGTTTCCTTTACCTGTTCCTTCCCAACATCCTGCTCGACAGCTACATCGGCCCGATCGGGATCGTCGTGACCGCGATCCTCGCCGCCCTCGTCGAGATCCCCTACTACCGGTGGGTCGCCCCGACGCATAAACCGATGAGCACGACGAGCGGCGGCCTCGTCGGAGACGAGGCGATCGTCATCGCCGACGTGGTGCCGAACACGCTCAAGGGCAAGGTGCGGGTGCGCTCCGAGGTCTGGTCGGCGCGCTCGAACGTTCCGATCGCGGCCGGCACACGAGTACGGGTCGTGCACGGCGAGGGAGTCTCGGTCTCGGTCGAGCCGATCGACCCCCCGAAGTCGGCCTGAGCCCGCGGAACCGCCGACCCAGGGGGCCTCCGGCATTTCAAGAGCCACGGTGGCTTCCCCGCCGACGGTTCGGAGCAAAGGAGGCGGTAGCGGATGGATTACACTTGGGTGATTGTCGGGATCGTCCTCGGCCTTGTCCTCATCCTCGTCCTTCTGACGCGGATGATCTACACCATCCAACCGTACCAGCAGGGGATCGTCACGCTCCTCGGGTCGTACAAACGGATGATCAACCCTGGGTTCAACGTCGTGAGCCCGCTCGCGGTCATCCTCAAGATCGACCTGCGGACGCAGGTCCTCGAGGTCCCCCGCCAAGAAGTGATCACCAAGGACAACTCGCCGACGAACGTCGACGCGATCATCTACATCAAGGTCGTCGACGCGCCGAAGGCGATCTTCCAGGTCCAGGACTATCACATCGCTACGGTCGCGCTCGCCCAGACCACGCTCCGGTCGATCATTGGCGACATGGAGCTCGATGAGATCCTGTACAACCGCGAGCGGATCAACACCCGTCTCCGCGACATCCTCGACGAAGCCACCGACAAGTGGGGCGTCCGAGTCGACGCCGTCGAGATCAAAGAGGTCGACCCGGTCGGACCGGTCAAGACCGCGATGGAGGAGCAAACCGCCGCGGAACGTCAACGGCGGGCGGCCGTCCTGCGCGCGGACGGCGAGAAGCGCAGCGCGATCCTGGTCGCGGAAGGTCAAAAGCGGTCCCGGATCCTGCAGGCCGAAGGCGTGCGACAGTCCCAGATCCTCGAAGCTGAAGGGGCCCGGGTCGCGACGATCCTGGAGGCCCAGGGAGAAGCGCAGCGCCTGCGGATCCTCTCCCTCGGAGCCGGGGTCCTCGATGCGAAGGCCCTCACGGTCCTCTCGCTCGACACGGTCGCCAAGGTCGGCGACGGCCAGGCGACAAAGATCCTCTTCCCGTTCGAGTTCTCCCGCTTGATCGAGGGCGCGAGCGAGTACATGGGCACGAGCCGCCAGGTCCCCGACCGCAGCCTCAACACGCTCGAGGACCTCGAGGCCCGGATCGGTACGATGGACAACATCCTCGGTCCGATCCCGAAGCAGGAGGAGCTCCTGAGCGAGATCAAATCGATCGAGGACGAGATCAAGGCCGAGTCCGAGGAGTCGACCTCGATGGTCTCGCCGTACAACAAGGGCTCGAAGGCTGCCGTGATCCCCGACCTGCCGGCGGCGGACGAGATCGCTCCACCGCCGACCTCGGCGCCCCCGGCCACCTCGAGTCCCCCGGAGCACGGGCCGACGCCTAGGACCACCGGGCCGACGTCGGGCGACCCTCGCCGTCGACCGCCCCCCCCGAGCTGACGAGCGTACAGGGCCGCAGGCGACCGCACGAAACTTATGTCACTCCCGGCACGATAGCCTTCCGCCATGGAGCCCATCGGAATCGAACGTACCGCCGCCGTGCTCACGATCACCTTGCAGCGGCCGGAGAGGCTGAACGCCCTAGACGTCCCGTCCATGCGCGCCCTCCGGGAAGCGCTGCAGGCCGCCTCGACCGACCGGGCCATCCGGGCAGTGGTCCTCACCGGGGCGGGCAAGGCCTTCTGCGCGGGCGGGGACGTCGCGGTCATGGAAGAGTACCGGGTCCGGGGCGAACTACCCGCCCTCTTCCACGCCCTCACCGCCGAAATGGAGATCGGGATTCGCGAATTGATGGGAATGCCCAAACCGGTCCTCGCTGCGTTGCCGGGCGTGGCCGCGGGCGGCGGCCTCTCCCTCGCCCTCGCCGCCGACTGGCGGATCGCGAGCGAGTCGGCGGTGCTGGTCCCTGCGTTCCCCACGCTGGGCGCGGTCCCGGACGGCGGGCTCACCTACTTCCTGCCCCACTTTCTGGGCCTCGGCCTCGCTCAGGAACTTCTCTTCCAGAACGCTCGCGTTTCCGCTTCCCGCGCCCGGGACCTGGGACTGGTCCACGAGGTCGTGCCCGCCGCCGACCTCGCCCGCCGCACCACCGAAAGGGCACAGGAGCTGGCGGAGGGCCCGACCTTCGCCTACGGTTGGACCAAGCGGCTCCTGCACGCGGCGTCCAGCGGCGGCTCGGAGTCGCAGATGATGCTCGAGCGCCGGGCGGCGGTCGAGGCGGCCCAGCACGGAGAACTGCCGGAAGGGATCAAGGCGTTCCGCGAGAAGCGGCCGCCGAAGTTCCCGCCGCCCTAAGGTGAGACGGCGCCCGGGGGGGCTGGGGTAGCGTCGGGCCACGGACGTGCGAGCTTCTCCTCGAGCCGCTGCTTGACCGTGGGCCACTCGGACGCAAGGATGCTGTAGACGATCGAGGTGCGGTAGGAACCGTCGCGCAGTCGGAAGTGCTCCCGGTGGCTCCCCTCGCGCACGCCCCCCAGCCGCTCGATCGCGTGCTGGGATCGTTCGTTGCGTAGGTCGGTCCGCAGCTGGACCCGGTGGAACCCCTCGGCCTCGAACGCGTAGCGGAGGGCGAGGTACTTCACCTCCGTGTTCAGCGGCGTGCGCCAGCGCGTGGAGTCGAGCCACGTGCCGGTCTCGACCCAGCGGTTCTCCCGGTCGATGTCGAGGTACCGGAAGAATCCCGCGGGCAGGCGCTCGGGCAGGGCGAGAACCGTGAACGGCAGGATCGAACCGGTCGACTGCGTCGCGAGCATCTCTTCCACGAACGTGGTCATCTCGGCCACGGTGCGACCGGGTCCGATTCGCAAGAACCTCCATACGTTGGGGTCGCGTCCGGCGTGGGCGAGACCGGGGATGTGGGCTCGCTCTACCGGGACCAGTTCTGCGTAGCGACCGCGCAGCGTGACCGGGGGGTGGAAGCCGTTTCCCTTCATCGGTCCTCCGGAGCCGACCAGGGTAGGGCGAGCTTCTGTTCGAGGCCGGCCCGGATGCGGGGCCACTCCTCCTGAAGGATGCTGTAGAACACTGACGATCGGTAGTATCCTCCCGGGAGAAGCCGGTCCTCTCGCAGGACGGCCTCACGGTTCGCACCCAACCGCTCTATCGCGCGCTGGGCGCGCTCGTTCCTCAGGTCGGTCTGCAGGGAGACACGATGCACTCCTTCGACCTCGAAGGCGTGGCGCATCAACAGGAACTTCGCCTCCGTGTTGAACGGGGTTCGCCACCACGCGCGGCCGAGCCAGCTGCCCCCGATCTCGACCGATTCGTTCTTCCGGTCGACGTGGAGGAAACGGGTCATCCCCACGGGCCGGCTGTCGCTCGCGCGGAGGGTGGTGAACGCGAGGTCGGTGCCGTCGGTTTGTCGGGACTGCAGTACGTCGAGGAAGGAATCCAGCTCCCCGAGCGTCATTCCGGGGCCGTTGAGGAGGTACCGGATCACTTCGGGGTCGGCGCCAACCTCGTGCAGCGGGATGCGATGGGTTCGGTCGAGCGGGACCAGACGGATGAAACGACCCTCGAGCGTGAGCGGGGGTCGGAAGCTCTCCGGGCGCATCTGGTCACTCAGACCGGCGGGTCGTGATAACGGCGCGGGGGAGCAAAATGCACTCCCTACGCGAGGGTCCGGACGATCTCCGTCTCCGAGAGCCCCCCTGAGGTTAAATAACGCGGGAGGGTCGCACAGAGTGTCGCTGGTGAGCGCTAGGGAACGACCATGGAAGCGGGCGTCACGACGTTCCTAGTTTTCGCCGTGATCGCAGCGGTGTTTGGCGTCGGATCGCTGGTCGCGAACCGCACCCTGGGAGCGAAGCGTCGACAGTCCTACCTCCAGCTGACGACCTACGAGTGTGGGGTGGAGGCGGAGGGAGAGGCCCAGATCGACTTCCCGACCCAGCACTACACCTTCGCGATCGTGTTCGTCGCCGTCGACGTCCTCGGATTCATCCTGGCCTTATGGGGGCTCACGTTCCGCGGCGTGAACTCGGGGTGGTACCCGGTCTTCATCGCGACCGCGTTCACCGGACTCGCGATCGCGGGCATCTACTACGCCCTGAGCGGGGAGAAGAGGTGGGTCGTCTGACCATGGCC
>JBEKJT010000076.1:0-7612 GCA_050011075.1 Thermoplasmata archaeon | reverse complement strand
AGGATGCGCGAACGTTCGAGATCGTGAGCGAGACGGAGGAGGGGTGGGCGCGATTCGAGGTGACGACCCCTTGCCTCGTCACGGTCGGAGAGAAGATCGTCAAAATGCGTGCTCCTTCCCCCGAGGCCCGGAGGGAAGCGGAAGGCCGACCCTTGACGGTACGCTCCCTTACGGAGCTGGGGCTCTCGGCGGCCGACGTCGGGCTCGAGGGATCCCTCACGGTGGTCCGCGCCCTTCGGAACGACGAGCCGATACGAGCCAAGCATATCGTGAACGCGGGGCCGGTGCCGGAGCGCGTCCGGGCGGCGGCGGCCCGTATCCGGGCCCTGTGGGCGGGACCACAGAAACCCCCCGCTCCGCCACGGACCGCTCCGGACCGCCCTCCGGCGCTTGGGGAGGTCCTCGTCTTCGTTTCGGGACCCGAAGGAGGTGTCGACCCCGAGACGCTTCCCATGGCCTCCGAGGTCCTCCGATTGCCCGAGCCGCTCTACCCGTCAGCCATCGGTTTCGGTCCGATCACGGACCAGGATCGGCGGGGCGTGTTGGCCTCCGGTGTCGTTCGCACGTACTGGAGCCACGCCCCTTCGGGATGGAGGTCGCCGGAGACCCTCGCGGCAACGGTGTGCGAGGTGCTCCGGACTCGGACGGAGGCGTCGGGTGCCCTCTTCCTGAGCACGTCGTGGTCGCGGGAGCTCGCCGGTCGCGTGTCCGCTCGGATGGGTCTCGGCCTGACGGGCGACGCGGTGAGCCTTGCGTGGGAAGAGAGCGCGGGTCTGGTCTTCGCGAAACCCTCGTTCGGGGGCGGTCTCCTCGCCGAGGTGGTCTCGAAACAGCGCCCGTCCCTCGGAACTATCCGGCCCGGTTCGTTCGCGCCCGCGAGCGTCGAACGCCCCCGTGCCACCCTGGACGAGGTCCGTAAGTCGCTTCCGGAGATCAAGGTCCGCCTCAGCCGCACCGGTTCCGGAGTGGAACGCGACCCCCGCTTCGGAAACCTCACATCGGCCCGGGTCGTGGTCGTTCTCGGCATGGGGGTCGGAGGACCCGACGGGGTGGCCGAGGTCGTCGAAACGATCCGGCCTCTCGAGGCCGCTCTCGCGGCTACCCGAAAGGTCGTCGATGCCGGCTGGGTCCCGCCCCAACTGCAGGTGGGGTTGACCGGCAGGTCGGTCGCTCCCGACCTCTACCTCGCATTGGGGTTGAGCGGCAAGGCGAACCACCTGGTCGGTGCGAAGCGGGCCCGGGTGACCGTCGGGATCAACACGAAGGAATCCGAACCGTTGTTCTCCCGGGTCGACGTCGGCGTGGTGGGGGACTGGCGGGAGGTGCTCGGCCCGTTGGTTCGGGAGCTCGCCGAGCCCGAGGGACGGGCCCTAGGCTGACGCCTCCCCTTCCCCGTGTGCCTGCGGGAAGGCGAGGCGCCGGAACCGGACTGAGAGGTTGACGAAGCAGGAATCACTGCCGCCCGCATGACGGCCACCGCTGACATCTTCACGCCGATACACAAGGCGATCCGATCGATGATCTACTCCCTCGGGGGGCAGCTCCAGACGATCGATTTCGCCGACCGCGCGGCCACCGAGACGCTCCTCGCCCAGGTAAAGGTCGACTTCGGGTCCGCCCTCGGGTCGAACTGCGTCCTCTGTCTGTTGCATCACCACGCCGGTTCCGAGGAGTGGGGCCTCTTCGGAGAGGCGTCCCGGTTCGAGCCGGCACTCATCACCACCGCCCTCACCGAGCACCATGAGCTCGAGAAGCGGTTGATGGCGATCTCGGCGTCGTCGGCCGACCTCCTGGCGGTGGACGAACCGGGCCCGAGGCTCGTTCGCGGGGTTGCGCTGACCCGCGAGGTGAACGACTTCATGGCTCGCTATCTCACCCACATGAACTGGGAGGAGACGACGCTCGTCCCCGCGATGCAGAAGCACTTCACGAACGAGCAGATGTTCGGGATGCGGGCCGCGATCGAGAAGCACATGCCCCGCGAGAGGTTCGCCGCATACCTCAGGTGGATGCTCCCGTCGCTCAACGTCGCAGAACTGACCGAGATGTTTGCCGGGGCCAAGCAATCGGCTCCACCGGAGATGGTGCAAATCCTCACCGGGATCGCCGAGTCGATGGTCGATCCTTCCCGGTGGAAGGCCGTGACGGACGCCCTCCGCTCGTGAATCGCCGGGGTCGGTGCCCTAGGATGGCGTCCATCGACGTGGGAGAGGTCCCGGTGATCTCTCCGCGGACCGGGATGACAACATACCGCAGCGGGCCCACCGGGACGATGGCGGGTTCTTGGGAGGCTGCGTACCTATCCTTGTGCTAGCGATACAGGTCGACCTCCTCCGTCGAGGGCTTGCCGCCGGTCACCGAAGAGCGGCCGAGGGCCTCGATTGGTGCGTTGCCGCGATCTCGGAGGAAACCGGTCCGGGGCGGGAATACTACTGCACTCCCCAGAAAGGCTCTCCTCTCCTTGTGGGGGCTCGAGCTCCCGAATCCGGGCCAAGTTCACTTCGACCGGAGCCAATGCGTGAGGGGCAAGATACTCTGGTTCAGCGAGCGACCCGCGTCGGTCAGCGCGTAGGCCCTGACCGGTCCCCTCGGCCCTTCGATTGGCACACGACGGATCAACCGCGCGCGCTCCAGCGAGCGCAAGGTGGACGTCAGAGTCGCGGGGCTTACCCCCGAGAGGCACTTCTGGATCGGTCCAAAACGGACGGTGCCGTACTGGCCCAGGAGCGAGACAACACAGACCGCCCACTTCTTTCCGACGATGTCGATCAAGCCGATCGGGGGACACGGACACTGTAGGACCTCGTCGGCGCACTCGGTACCTTGCGACACTCTGTCCGTACGTAGCGGCGCCTTATGACTACTTCACCTATTGAAGTGAAGAGGTTCAAGCGGCCATGAACGCGAAATCCAAGGGGACCATCTCGGACGACAGCCGAAGAGCCCAGGTTCGGGCGCGCTACGGGGGCATCGCCTCCGAGGGCGGCTGTTGCGACTCTTCCTCCTCGGACGCCTCCTCGTGCTGTGGTGGGAGCGCCGCGTCCTCCTGCTGTGGCGACCGAAGCGTGACGACCCAGCTGGGTTACACCCAGGAACAGCTCGCGGGACTTCCCGAGGGCGCGGACCTGGGTCTCGGGTGCGGTAACCCCACCGCGATCCTCGGGCTGAAGCACGGCCAGTCGGTCCTCGACCTGGGTAGCGGGGCCGGCATCGATTGTTTTCTGGCCGCGAAGCAGGTGGGTGCTAGAGGCTCGGTCATTGGCGTGGACATGACTCCCGAGATGTTGACGAAGGCGCGGCAGAATGCCCGGAAGGGTGGCTACAAGAACGTCGATTTTCGGCTCGGGGAGATCGAGCACCTCCCCGTCGGCGACGCCTCCGTCGACGTAGTGATCTCGAATTGCGTCATCAATCTGGCCCCCGACAAGGGGAGGGTCTACCGAGAGGCGTTCCGCGTCCTGCGGCCGGGCGGCGAACTGGCCGTCTCCGACGTGGTGGCCACACGCCCGATCACCGCGAAAGAGCGCGCCGATCCTTCCCTTTGGTCCTCGTGCTCCTCGGGAGCCCTCGAGGTAAGCAAAGTGAAGACGCTCCTCAAGCGCGCGGGTTTCGTCGAGGTACGGGTGAACCTCCGGACCCCAGAGAAGACCCCTGACTCCCTGATGGGCCAAGCTTCCCTCGGAGTGGTTTCGGCGGACATCCGGGCGACGAAGCCCCACGCGTGAATGCGATGTCTCACCGGCTCGTTCTCTTCATCTGCGTCGGAAACTCCGGCCGCTCGCTGATGGCCGAGGCGATGTTCAACGCGAACCCTCCCGAGGGGTGGACCGCGATATCGGCCGGGACACGTCCGGCCACCTCGGCGAACCCCCGGACGGGGCCGATGCTCCGCGAGCTCGGACTGGACCTTCCGCCCCATTCGCCACAACTGCTGACCCCCGAGATGATGGACAGCGCTCGGGTCCGGGTCACGATGGGATGCCTCGATGACGCGAGCTGTCCGGCGAGACTCAAGACGGTGGAGCTCAGAGACTGGCAGCTTCCAGACCCCGCCCAGCTCGACGACCCCGGATTCCGACAGGTCCGCGATAGGTTGGTGGGGCTGGTCCGCGGCCTCCGGACCGAACTGGTCATTTCGGACCGCCGTCAGGAAGTCCATCGGGAGCGTGTCCCCGGAAGGTCGGCGTGACCTCCTCCTCCGTCGGCTCGGCGACACCGTGTCCCCACCGGAGCCCCGTGATGTCGACCGGTCCCATCGACGGGCCGGTGCGGGATTCTGGGTCCTCCCCGATGCTCCCGACCGTCTTGGCAACTCCCCGAGGTACCCTCGCGAACCGTGGCCACCCGCCGCGGGCACGATTCGCGGCGAGGACCGAGCTCCCGCCGGCTCGAGGCGGGTCCGCCTAGAAGGAACGGTGGCATCCTGAGCGCGACCATTCCGAGGAGGGCCCCGCCCCGGAGCCCGCCGCCGTCCCGCCAGCTCGACCTTGTGGACCGGTACCTGCCCGTCTGGGTCATTTCGGCCATGGCGTTGGGCCTTGCCGTCGGGCGAGTGTGGCCGGGCATTGGGACCGCCTTGGGCCTCTGGCAGGTCCAGTCCGTGTCGGTGCCCATCGCGGTCGGACTGCTGCTGATGATGTACCCGATCTTGGCCCGCGTGCGGTACGGGCGGGTCCGGGAGGTCGCTCGGGATTGGCGAGCGACGGGGTTCTCGCTCGTTCTGAATTGGTTCGTCGGTCCCGTGTTGATGTTCGCGCTCGCGTGGACGTTCCTTCCCGACGCTCCCGCGCTTCGGACGGGAGTCATTCTGGTCGGATTGGCTCGGTGCATCGCGATGGTGCTGGTCTGGAACCAGCTCGCCGGCGGGGACCCAGAGTACGCCACGGTTCTGGTCGCGCTCAATGCCGTCTTCCAGATCCTGGCCTACGCCGGCCTGGCCGTCTTCTACCTTGATGTCTTGCCCGTGTGGCTTCACCTGCCCGCGCAGACGATCTCGGTCAATGCCTCGACCGTCGCCCTCAGCGTGCTCGTCTTCCTGGGTGTACCGCTCGGCGCGGCTATCGCCAGTCGGGTCGGCCTCGCCCGATGGAAAGGACAACGCTGGTACGACGACCGGTTCACACCGGCTGTGGGTCGCCTGACGCTGTGGGGACTTCTGTTCACCGTCGTGGTGATGTTCGCGATCCAGGGCCTTTCGATCACGACGCTGCCGTTGACAGTCCTTCGCGTGATCGTGCCGCTGCTCGTGTACTTCCTCGGGATGTGGTCGCTGGCGTTCTTCGTCAGTCGTTGGCTGAATTTCGGGTACGAGCGATCCGTGACGGTGGCGTTCACCGCGGCGAGCAACGACTTCGAGCTCGCGATCGCCGTGGCGGTCGTCGTGTTCGGAGTCGCGTCCCAGGAGGCGTTCGCTTCCGTCATCGGTCCGCTCGTAGAGGTACCCGTTCTCCTTTCGCTCGTGTACCTCGCCCTGTGGAGCCGCCCGTGGTTCGACGGCGGTCGAGCGGCGGTTCCGGGCCCGAAGACGATCGACCCCCCTGGGTCCGGCTCTTCCCGCGCCCCCTAGTTCGACGTACGGGGTCTCCCCGGTTGCCTCGCCCCACTGCTCACCGGGGCCGGCCGGACGGGGAAAAGGCTGGTCTCAGGGTCTTGCCGCCCGCCCCTCGGCGGACCGGTTTCCCCAACGGGGTCCTTCGCGGTGACCGAGCTCGGGCTCCGCGCGAGCAGGGCACCGGATCAGCGCGTGGCCGATCGCGGAGCGGACCCGAAGGGTCCTGGAAACCCCACGGCCTTGAGCGCTGGGGCCCTCCCACCTCGATCGAGGGACTTCCCGAGCTCGCAAGCAAGAGGAATACCTCTGCGACCGGGAGATCACGCGGGGGGACGGGCCCGAGGGGATTCGAACCCCTGACCTTGCGGTTAAGAGCCGCCTGCTCTACCGGCCTGAGCTACGGGCCCACGACGGTGCGGCCCGACCCGGAGGCCCCCCATAAAGGCTCCCCGCTCGGGGGCGACGTTGATTCAAACCCCCGGGGCGTCCGTCCCGCCGTCCTCGGACCATGACCCGCGAGCAGCTGCGCTTCGGTCACGTCTCGTTCGAGGTCGCTTCGATCGCGAGCACGCGTCGCTTTCACGACCGGTTCCTCGGCACCCTCGGCTTCCTCCGGTTCCAGACGGGGGAGTCGTACCTCGGGTACCGTCGGGGGGAGATCGTCGTCTGGTTCTTCCGCCGGGGTCGTCGCAACCAGGTGCGCCGGGAACGGCCCCGCCTTCCGCTGACGGACACCGATATCATCCCGGACCACACCGGGTTCTCGGTCACTTCCTGGGCCTCGATCGCCCGATGGGAGGACCGGCTCACTGCGGCGGCCCTCCCGCCATTCTATCCGGTCGACCGCGGCCCGGCGCGCAGCGCGACCGAGCGCTACCGGTCCGCCGCGTGGGTCGACCCCGACCGGATCGTCTGGGAGATCTACGCCGTGCGCGAGCCCCGGGCGGTTCGGGAGGACCGGGGCCGTCGCTAGGTCAGCGGCGCAGCCGCTCGAGCGCGGCGCCGACCATCAGCGGAAAGAGGACGGTCACGTCGCCCTCGACCGTCGTATGCCGGGCCGTCGTCTTGACCTTGCCCCAGGAGACCGCTTCCCGAGTGCGGGCCCCCGAGAGGCTTCCGTCCCATTCGACCGCGGTCGTGAGGTAGAGCGCGGCATCGAGGCCGTCGCGGAACTGGTTCCACCAGATCGTGTGGTGCTTCGAGATCCCGCCGCCGAGCATGATCGCGCCGGACCGCTTCGCCTCGTAGACGAGGTCGGCGAGCGCCTGCTCGTCCGAGAGGAGGTCGAAGGAGAGCGCCTTGTGGTTCTGCCAGAAGAGCCAGACCTGCGAGCCGACCGCGCCGTCCGTGATGCCGGGGACGATGACCGGGACCTTCCGATCGTAGGCAGCCCGGAGGATGCTCGAGCGCTCGGTCGCCGGGATCGCCTCGCCGATCGCGGCGGCGAGGGCCCGGGTCGAGAGCTGACGGGTCCCACCCGCCCAAAGGCGCCTCAGGATCGGCTGCATCTTCCGCTCGAGGATCGTCCCGTAGTTCGCCTCGGGGATCACGAGGTTCCCGAGGCGGTAGACGTGCCGACGGTGGAGGTCGGCGTCGTCCAGGTCCCACGCGCCGTGATAGTACGGCTTGAAGGACCGGGCGAGGTCGTGGTCGAGCGTGCCGCAGGTCGTGATGACGGCGTCGACGTACCCTTCCCGTACGAGCGTCGCGAGGACCCCGCGGGTCCCGGTCGCGACGATGTCGGCCGGGAACGAGAGGAACGTCGTCATCTCGGCGTCCCCGAGGATGCGGGAAAGCAGGTCGACCCCCTCCGCCACCGCCTTCGCGCTGAAGCCGCCGCCCGATTCGAGCCGCTGGATGAGCGTGTCGAGGCTGGGTTCGTCGTCGATGCGGACGTCCTCGACCCTACGTGGCACGGTGCAACCCCGAGGGCCCGGGGATTAAAACGCTCCCGTGAAGCCGAGCGTAAACGAGTGGAATAACATCACGTAGGTGAGGACGTAGCCGACCATCGCCCCGCCGTTCAGGAGCGGGAGCCCCGCCTGGGGGTTCCCCCGCAGG
>JBEKJT010000075.1:0-7707 GCA_050011075.1 Thermoplasmata archaeon | reverse complement strand
AACGTACTCGAGGCCGTCCAGGTCGCCCGGACGATGGGACTGGCGACGATCGGGCTCACCGGGATCGGCGGCGGGAAGCTGAAGGACCTCGTGGACGTCGCGCTCGTCGTTCCGTCGAACAGCATGCAGCACACGGAGGACATCCATCTCATCGTCTGCCACTTCCTCACCGCGTACCTCCGGGACGAAAAGCCCGTTCGGGACTGATGCCCCCGCGCGTCCGCGACTACATGGTGCTCGAGGTCGAGCACCTGCGGGAGACCGCGACGATCGGGCAGGCGATCCAGCGGCTGACGAAGAGCCGACATCACGGCCTGCCCGTGACCGACCAGCGCGGTCGCCTGGTCGGGTTCGTGAGCGCGAAGGAGCTCCTCCGCCACGCCGGCGAGGCCACGACCCCCCTCGGGAAGATTATCCGGCCCGGGACCTACACGGCGTACCCGGAAACCGGTCTAGACGATGCCGCCCGGATCATGTTCCGGTTCGGCCTGCGCGACCTCCCTATCATCGACGAACAGGGCCGACTGTGCGGCGTCCTCTCGAACCTCGACGTCGTGCGCTCCCATTTCGAGCGGGCCTCGCCGGCGAAGGCTGACACGCTGAAGAACCTGCTCTCGGAACGCTACCACCTGCCGTTCACGTTCTACCGGGGCCTCGTGCCGATCGACCGTCTGACGCCGACCCAGTGGAAGGTCTTCGAGGACGAGCTCGAAGGTCGACGCTACGAGCTCGAACGGGGGTTCGCCGAGCCGGTCCTGGTGCTCCGCAAGGGAGAGTCCTGGATCCTGGTGGACGGTCACCACCGGGCCCTCGCCGCCCGGGAGATGGGCCTCGCCCAGCTCCAGGCGTTCGTCCTGACCTGCGACCGGCCCGAAGAGTTCGCAGTCCAGGAGACCGGTCTCGAACGGGTGGCCAAGGAGCACCATCTGCGCACGGTCGAGGACATCGAGATCGACCGTTCGACCCACCATCCGCTCATCGAGGTGACGACCCAGCTGATCCGCCGGTTCGACGAGCAACCCCCGGTCCACGACGTGACCTCGTCACCCTAGGGCCGGTTCGCGGTACGCGCGCTCCGGTGAGAACCGGGGGAATAAGAGGGGCGGTTTCGTCCGAAAGGCCGCGATGGACGTTCCCCTGCCGCCGATCGCCGTGAACGCCGCGCTGTTTCCGTTCGCGATCGTCGCGGTCTCGATGATCCTTGTGACGATCTTCCTTTTCGGGAAGGTCCTCCCGGCGGACGGGCACCCGCCCCTCGTCACGCAGATGGTGCTGGCGCTCGCGGTGCTGGGAGGGGGCAGTGTGCTCCTTCTCTCGCTCGTCTTCGTCTACATCAACCCGAACGCCACCGAGGCCTGGACGTGGGTCCTGCTCGGGTTCAACTTCATGATGATGTTCCCCGCGGGGATCTGGTTCGTCGGGCTAGTGCTGTTCCGGGACCGCCGGGTCGACCTCCACGGCTGGGCTTGGCCGGTGATGATCAGCGCGGTCACGACCGGCACCGAGGCGCTGATGGGCGTCCTCTTCGCGCTGGCCGGCGCGGCGACCACCCCCACCCTGCTCGAGAGCCTCGCGCTCGGTCTCACGTCGGTCTGGTTCTTCTGGTCGATGGCCGCCGTGATGTCGGCGCTCGTCCTGTGGGCCCCGCTCGGCCGGACCGAACGCTCCGCTCTCGTCGCGCTGACTGCCTCCGCGGTCCTCGCCCCGTGGGTCACGACGGTTCCGACCGTGGGAGGGGCTGCGATGGGCGCCCTGATGGTCGCGGTCTTTCTGCTTCTGGTGCGCCAGCTCGCGCGCGGTCAGGTCGTTCCTACGGAGGTCCCGCTCCTGTTCGGACTGGTCGGTGCGTTCCTCGCGATGGCGGTCGCGGGCGTCTTCGTCGCGGCCGCGGGCGGCACCGCGGTCTCCGACCTCACGTTCGGAACGACGATGGGGGTCGTGATGGCGGTCGAGATCGCCTACCTCTTCCGACGGTTCTACCACGGCGCGGCGTTCGCTCCCTGGGTGCCGCGCCGAGGCGACGTGGACGTCCCGGCACCCCCAGGGATCTCCCGGGTAGGGGCGAAGCTCGACCCGCGGCCGACCGAGGCTCCCGCCGCCGGACGGTAGACCCTGCGGTAGCGGAGGTCTCCCTTTCCGGGGGCCCCCCCGGCGATTCGTACAGTACGCATATCAACGGTCCCCAGGTCGCTACGCCGTCAGGGGCTACCGTGAGCGACGCGCCGACCGCACGACGGCCCCGAGTCCGGGGACGGGCGATCCCGTGGCTCATCGCCGCGCTCCTGCTCACGACGATCGGCCTTCCGACCGTGGCCGCCCTCGGTCGCCTCCCCACGGTGGCCGAGGTCGGGGAGGCCCGGCCCCTCTCCGCGAACGTATCGCTCTCGGTGAACCTGACGGACACCCCGGCGTTCTCCCCGCGGTACCTGACCGCGCCGGCCGGCTCGTCCGTCTCGATCCATATCGAGAACATCGGGATCTACGATCACACCTTCACCCTCGCGGCGAAGCCGAACGTCGCCCTTTCCCCGACGCTCTCGCCGGTGCAGGTCTACGATTTCTTCGAGACCAATGGGTCGCTCGCGAACGTCTCGGTCGACCCGGGAGGCCAGGCCTGGGCGAACGTCACGTTCAACGCCTCCCTCGGGCTCTCGTCGTTCGAGTTCGTCTCCGTAGTACCGTACCAGTTCCAGGCCGGGATGTGGGGGCTCCTCAACCTCTCCTCGACCGGGCCGGGGCTCGGGCTCTCCGAGAATACGACCGACGCCCTCGCGTTCGTCCCCAACGTGCTCTCGGCGAGCCCCGCGCATTACCCGGTCGTGGTCGACGTGCTCGTGACGAACCTGGGGAGCTTCGCCCACACCTTCACCATCGCCCCGCAGTCGAACGTGAGCCTGTCTCCCGCGAACTTCACGCAGTACTTCCAGCAGCATGCTCCGCTCGCGTCCGTCAACGTCCCCACGGGGGCGGGCGCGACCGTGTGGGCGAACTTCACGGTCACCGGTCCCGGAGTCTATCAGTACATCTGCGAGATCCCCGGTCACTTCGCGGACGGCATGTCGGGGCTGCTCTACGTCGGCGTGTCGGTCCCGGCGTCGATCGCACCTCCCAGCACCGCGATCGTCGAGGTCTGGGTCCTCGTAGGGTCCGCGGTCCTCCTCGGGATAGGCGTCGCGCTCGCCGCCGTGGCGGCGTTCACGGGCCGCTTCCCCCGCCCTCCCGGCGCCCACGGCGGGCACGGACACACCTAGGCCACCGCGCGAAATCCGCGGTCGGTCGGCCCGCGTTCGTACGAGGGGAGGGGACGGCAACCGTCCGCCCACGCGGACCGGATCAGGTCACGACGAGGAACGATCGCATCGTGCCGTGGAACGTGCCGCAGAACTCGGTGCACTGGATCAGGTACTGGGTCCCGGCGGCGACGTTCGGCACGGTGAAAGCGAAGTCGTTCACCCGGTCGGGGATCGCATCGATGCGGACGCCGAGCTGGGGGATGTTGAAGGAGTGGATCACGTCCGCGCCGGTGACGTTGATCTGTACGACGGCCCCGGGTGGGGCCCATAAAGCGCCGCCGCTGGCCGTGTTGGTCGACGCATCGTAGGAGGAGTTGTAGTAGGAGTTGTTCGCGGGGTAGTAGAACTCCCAGTACCACTGGTGGCCGGTGACGTCCACGTACTCGGTCGGGTTGGCGGGCAGGGCATCGAGATGGTAGAGCAGCACGGTCGAGTAGACCGCGACGCCGGCCAGGAGTCCGACGACGACGAGCGTCCAGGCCACTTCGAATTTGTTAACCATAGCGACGTCCTCTCATCTTGGGGTCGCGGAACTTCACGAGCGCGTAGACGAGGAACCCGAACGTCACGATCGACCCGGCGGCACTGATCGCCACTAACGTCCAGACGAGCGTGTTCGTCTGTTGGAGGTTGGTCTCCCCCGAGCCGAGCAGGGCCGCCCCGGCGAGGAGCGTGGCCCCGAGCGTACCACGGCGTCCGCGCACGATCTCCCCGAGGGTCGCCATGTTCCCCGGAGGGGAGGTCCCAGCTACATATTCCCCGCGTACGAACCGCAGCCCCCGAGCGGAAGCGGCCGAACGGGCGGCGATACGTACGCAGGGGCTTTGAACCACACAATCCGTCCCGCGGTCGGTCGCACCCGGGATGACATGTCGGTAGGTCCTCGAAGGTCTCGCGCGCTCGCGGTCGCGATCGCCTTGGTTCTCGTCGCCGGGGGACTGGCGGTCCTGGCGGAGAGCGCACCGGTCCGGGGTCAGGGTGTCGAGGTCGACACGTCGTCGACCCTCGCCGTCACGGCGGCGGCGCCCTTCAAGTTCGTTCAGCCGACCTACGAGCAGGTGCCGACGAACGCGACCATCAACGTCACCTTCACGGACGCGGACACGATATCCCACACGTTCTCGATCCTGGACCGAGAAGGCTGGGTGATCCCATCCGCCGCGGACTTGAGCGCGCTGTTCTCGACGTACGGGCAGCTGGTCAACATCAACGCCTCGGGACCGGGTCAGTTTCCGGGGTCGTTCGTGTCGCCCGGGCCCGGCTGGTACGAGTTCGTCTGCCTGGAGCCGGGGCACTTCCAGAGCGGAATGTACGGATTCATCGCGTTCGGGATGAACCTCCCCGCCAACCTGACGGTCAGCGTGGCATCGACGGGCCCCGGGGCCGGGGTCTTCATCATCAGCGGAACGATCGTCGCCCTGGTCGTGGTCGCCCTCGTCCTCGGGTTCGTGGTCGGCCGGCGCAAGGGGTCAGAGTTCGAGATGTCGCCCGAGCGCCTCGGGTACCCGGAGCCTCCGTCGACCTCGGAAACCCCTTCGTCGACCCCGATGCCGAACGAACCCCCGAAGGGATAATCGAGTCCCTGCGACCGCGTTTCTCGCCGTCGCAACCCTCAAATGGGGGGGCTATCATAAGCTACGAACCTCGTAGTAGGTTTGGAGTCGACGGATGGCGTGGGGAACACCGAGCCGGGAACGCCGCGTGCTGAAGGCCGGACACTCGTCGATCGCGGTCACGCTGCCGAAGCCGTGGGCGGAGGCGATGAACCTTCGGCCGGGTGACCTGGTCGTCTTCGACCAGAACGATGACGGCACGCTCTATCTCAAGCCGGCTCCGGTCCCCGGGGCCATCACCGCCACCGCTCCGTTCCTCGTGCAGGCCCGCGCGTTCGACACCCCCGGCGTCCTCGAGCGCCTGATCATCGGCGCGTACCGCGTTGGGCACGACGCGTTCGAGGTGCGAACGGATGTTCCGCTGGCGGCAGAACGAGTGGAGGAGGTCCAGAAGGCCGCCCGCGGTCTCCTCGGCGTATCGGTCGTCGCGCAGGAGCCGAACCGCATGGTCCTCCAGAACTTCATCGACCCGTCGAAGTACGGGCTTCCCCAGCTCGTGCAGCGCATGAAGATGATCCTAGTCGCGTTCCTCGAAGAGATGGAGGAGGTCCTGTCGCGTCGCGCCCGTAGCCGACGCCTTGCCACCCTCGACGAAGAGGCGAGCAAGGTCCTCGCCCTGCTCGTTCGCCAGTTGTTCCTCGCGAGCCGCGACTGGTCGCTCGCCCGGAGGATCGGGAGTCCCGACCCCCGCCAGCTCCTCGAGTGGCGGGTCGTCGTGCACGCGCTCGAAGAGCTCGCCGAGCTCTTCGGCGAGACCCTGAGATCCCTCAATGAGGATGCCCCGCGCCTCTCGGGGGCGACCCGCGATACGCTCGCCGCGCACCTCCCCGAGATGAAGGTCCACCTGAAGGCGGTCGTCGAGGCGTTGATGCACCCGTCGCTCGACCACGCGTGCGATGTCTACCATCAGAGCCAGCTGATCGCCGAGGGGTTCACCGGGGCCCCGGCCCGGGGCCGAAACGCCCGAGCGACGCCGGTCGCTCCGGTGGCATCGCACCTGCTCCGGCGGGGGGTCGGTTGCCTCTCGCTCCTCGCCCAGGTGTCGATCGACCGTGCGGTCGCCGCCGGCACCGAGACCATCATGGTCGAGGCGGCCTGACGGCCTTTATCCCCTTCGGGTCCGGATTGTCGGTACGGGTTCGGTCCTCCCGTACGAACGCCATATCGACCGACCCCGGGTGACACCGGGGAGGAAGGACGTGTTTGATTCCATCGACGACTGGTTGATCATCGCGGTGGTAGCCGGGATCCTGTTCTACGGGTCCAGCAAGATTCCCCAACTGGCCCACAGCCTCGGTCGTTCCGTCGGCGAGTTCAAGAAGGGGAAGATCGAGGTCGAGCGGGAGATCAAGGCCGAGCAAGCCAACGCGGCTAGCGCCCCGGCTCCCTTCGGCCCCGCGCACTAGCCGGGCTCCGCATCCGGCATGCACGAGGGAGGCGGGAACCCGAGGAGACCGCGGTCCGACACCGAGGCCGACGCACGGCCGGGCCGGGGGTGCCCGGGTGACTGATGGGAGACCTCGATCGGATCCTCTCGGTCCTGGGAGAGGTCCGCCGGCGCATCGTCCGAGTCGCCCTCGTGCTCGGCCCCCTCTTCGGCGCCACCCTCGTGTTCGAGCTGAAGCTGGTCCGTCTCACCTTTCTCGGTCTCTCGATCCCGCTCGTCTATCCTTGGCCGAGCCCGTTCTACAACATCACCGCTCAGGTGTTCCGCGCGATGGTCGCCTGGATGCTACCGCCGGGCGTGGAGCTGCTGAACGTGGGCGTCGGCGATTCGATCGTCGTCCAGATGGAGATCGGCTTCCTCCTCACGCTCATCGTCGGGATGCCGTGGGTCGTCCACGAGGTCGGGGCGTTCCTCGTGCCGGCGCTCCGCCGAAACGAACGACAGCTCCTGCGGCAGATCGGGATCCCGGCGACGGTCCTCTTCGCGATCGGCACCGCGATCGGCGTGTTCTTCCTCACGCCGTTCACGTTCCGCCTCCTGTTCTTCTACGTCGCGGCGATGAACCTCGCGCCGGTGCTGGGCGTCCAGGACTTCGTCACCTTCGCCCTGCTCTACTCGATCGCGTTCGGGGTCGTCTTCGAACTCCCCGTATTCATCTACGCGCTCACCCGCCTCGGAGTGGTGAAGGCGGCGGCCTGGCGCCATCACTGGCGCGCCGCCGTCATCGGTTCGCTCGTCTTCGGGATGATCGTCACGCCGGACAACTCTGGGATCACGATGCTCCTGATCGCGACCCCGATGATCGGGCTGTACCTCGGCGGGGCGTACTTCGCCTGTCGCTGGGAGTCACGCGACGCGCAGCGACGCCGCCCCTCGGGCGCGGTCGGAGCGGGGTGAGATAGTGGCGCTCTTCTCCGACACCGACTGGATCATCATCGTCGCGGTGGGGGTCTTCCTATTGTTCGGTCGCGAGAACGGACAGGCCCTGCGGACGCTGGGACGTTGGTACGGCCGCGCCGGCCGCCTGAAGCAGGAGCTCCTCACCGAGTTCACCCGTGCGGCGGAGCTGCCGCCCCCCGCGCCGGGCCAGCCGCTCTCGTTCCGCGGCGCTCTTCTCGGGCTCGAGTCGACCGCGACCCACGTTAGCAGGATCCCGGCGGCGGTCCGAGTAGCGCCGACCTTGCCCGCCCCGAACCCACCGCTCGCGCCGACGCCCTGGACGGGCGGTTACCCCGGGGCGACCTGGACGATGACGACCCCGGTCCTGCTCGCCGAGAGCGAGGTCACGCGATGACCACGCTCTCCCCCGACCAGATCGTCAACCTGACCGAGATCCTGGTGGTCCTGATGGGTA
>JBEKJT010000074.1:0-7752 GCA_050011075.1 Thermoplasmata archaeon | reverse complement strand
AGGATTTCGCCGGCCTTGACGTGATCAATGCCAATGCGGTGGTCGATTCTACCAAGGTCGCCTCGGAATTCAATCAGGACGGGGGTGCCGCGTTTCTACAGAACAAGACCTGGGGGGTTCAGCTGTTCATTTTGCTCGGCCCCTCCTCGGCGACCGGTGGCTCCCCCATCTGGGACGTGAAGTACTCCACTTGTTCCGTCTCATCTACCGCGGTTCCAGGATCCTGGCTGTCGGCCTACTACTATGCCAACACCGGAAAGATTGTCACTCCCCCCACTCCAGGGTCGGGCACCTGCAATTGAGCCCGCACGGTCGTTTGCGGTAGAAACCGAAGAATCCGCTCCGGAGAGTGCCCTCGTCGAGCGTTGTTTCGAGGCTCGTAACGGCGCGTACTCTCCTTCTGGATGAGTTCGGGCCGCCCTCGTTCGTCACACCGTGGGGAAACGGACAAGCATTATCCGGTCCACGACCTTCGACCGAACATGGCGTCTCGAAACTTTCCGTTCGTCTGGATCGACGTCTTTACGAAGACCGCGCTCGAAGGGAATCAGCTGGCGGTCTTTCCGGACGCCCGTGGCCTAACCGACGAGGAGATGCAATCGATCGCTCGGGAAACGCACCTCTCCGAGACGACCTTTGTCTTCCCCGAGAACGAGGAGGCCGACCGCGAACGCGGCTTCAAGACTCGGATCTTCGCGGTCTTCGGTGAGATGCCGTTCGCCGGCCATCCCACCTTGGGAACTGCCAGCGTTCTCAGCGGAGTGAGAGGGCGGTCCGAGATCGCTCTGCTGTTGAAGGTCGGAAGGATCCCTGTCACGTTCTCGACCAAGGACGGTCATCCCTTTGGCGAGATGGTCCAGAACGACCCTGTGATGGGCGAGACGCACGACCCGAAGGCCGTGGCGAAAGCCCTGAAGGTGCCACGGAGCGACCTCGATTTGACGCATCCGATACAGACCGTGTCGACCGGGGTGTCTTTCGCGATCGTCCCGTTCAAGTCTCTCGACACGGTTTCCCGGATCCGTCCCGATCCGTCCACGATGGAGGAGTACCTGAAGGGCACGGACGCGAAATTCTTCTACATGATCTCGCAGGAAACCATCGACCCCTCGGCCTCGCTTCACGCCCGGATGATCTTCTCGGGCGGAGAGGACCCTGCGACAGGCTCGGCCGCCGGCCCTGCCATTGCATGGAGTGTCTTACACGGTCTGGTGAAACCACGCCGGCAGGTACTGATCGAACAGGGCCTCGAGGTTCGGCGGACGAGCCATCTGTATGTGCGTTCTGATCTCCGCGAAGGCAAGCCTGTCGACGTCCGGGTGGGCGGACATTGCCTGCCGGTGATCCGAGGAGAGTTGACCCTGTAACGCCTCCAGACCCGGTCCACGGCGGACAGGCCGCGGGTCCGTCGCAATCACCCCTTCCGCAAACGGCGTAGGGCGCACAACGAGGTGCACGGCAGAAAGCACCCGCTATCCCTCGAGGTACTCTCGTATCGATTCGAGGGGCGAGGGGTCGGTCGGAACAGGACCCGCAGGGGTTGCGGGGCTCGGCCGATACGCGAACACGATCTTGGCCGCCACGAGCTTGTGAAGCGCTCGGACCCGAAGTCGAATGAGATACGAATCGAACAGCAGTTTCTCAATCGGGTCCCACACCATGACCCATATGACGACCACGACGACGAGATAGACGAGCGTGGATACGTACGAGGGCAAGCCGATAGTGGATGGGTTAGCGAACAGCCCCGCGATGAGTCCCGCGACGATTACTACCGGAAGCGCGTACCGAAGGGATCCCCACGCCTCGACCCTGTTCACCCGCTGCCCCAGGACGGCCAGTTCGGCCTCATTGGCGAAGTAACTGCTCATCTTCGCACGTGTGCCTGCTTCCTCCTCCGGTCGGAGCGGAGATTCTCGGAACGTAATGGTGACCTCGATCTCCGAGCTCCGACGGTCCTCGCGAGCGGTGTCGATCATGAACTTTGCGACCGTAGAGTTCAACATCGGCTGGGTGTGCGGATAGGCTGGCGAGGCGTCCCGATCGATCAGGGAGTCGAGGTCATTCAACTCTACCTCCACCTTGCCCTTCAAACTCTCGGGATGGACGATCGGTTCTCCGCGGAGGGGGACCCCCTTTTCGACTTCCCGCGCCCGTTCGGGCCCACCCGGGGTGGCGCTCACGTCCCGGCGACGGTCAGACTCAGTTATTATGGTGGCCAACGACCGGGGGACTTTCCTTCCGAGTCCGATTTGCCCGGGAGGGACATCGTGAGTGGATGCAACGTCGCTTACGCCTAAGGGAGGGAGCGACTCCGCGTCTCGCCCAACCCCGGCGCGGAGAGCTTACCTACGGCGTTCCCTTGTTCAAGGGAACTCCCATGCCTTCGTACCTCGTGGTCGATATCGAGTGGCATGATGTTGAAAAGCGGAAGGAATACACCCAAAGGATCAAGTCCGTCCTCGAGAAGTACGGAGGTACGGAGGTCCTTGTCGGAGGTAGCGAGCCTCAGGTCCTGGAGGGAGACTGGAAGCCCCATCGTGTGGTGATTCTCGAGTTCCCCGCGATGGCTGCCTTGCGGGATTGGTACGGCTCCGAAGAGTATGCCCCTCTCCTTCGACTTCGCGAGCAGGGAGCCAAGACGAACATGATCGCCGTGGACCGCCCCACGTAATCCAATGACCGGCGCTTGCTAGAGTGCTGAATCCGTGGGGGCCGGGCAGCTGGCCGAACGTGGTTCGAGAAGTATCCCGATGAAGAGCCGCTACGACGTCGTGATCGTCGGCGCCGGCGCCATGGGTCTTGCGTCCGCGTATCACCTGACCGAGAGCCACCCGGAACTGTCGATCCTAGTGGTCGAGGCCCGGTCGCGACCGGGCGAAGGTTCGATGGGCGCGAGCAACGCGATGGTACGCGACGTCTTCAGTTCGCGGGACAACCACCTTCTGGCCAAGAGCGCGATCTCGTTCTACCGGCACCTGATGGAGGAACACGAAAAGCTCCGGACCCCTTTCCCGCTGCTCGACCTCTACGGCTACCTCTGGCTGCTGCCGGAGAGCCACCGAGAGGAGTACTACTCCATCGTTTCTCGTAGTGAAGGATCGATCGATGCCCGGCCGGTGAGCCTCGACGACCTCCGTTCGTGTCCGGGACTCGACGTTTCCCCCGCACGGTGGTACGAAGGGGACGGGGCCGATCCTCCGGAGCCGATCACCGGCGGGCTTTTCGGCCGGGATTGCGGCGCCGTAGCCCCGGAGATGCTGGCCAATTTCTACTTCGAACAGGCCAAGAGCCAGGGTGTGGAGTTCCTGTTCGACTCCTGCGTTCAGCGCCTATCCTTCGAAGGAAGAGAGGAGATCCTACTCCATGAACCTTCGAAGATGCCATTCGCATTCCAGGAACACGTCAAGGATCGTCTTCACATTTCGCGCGTGAGCTTCGGTGATGGCAGGTCCGTGCACGCGGACAAGGTCATCGTTGCCGCGGGTGCTTGGGCCGAGAAGCTCCTTCATCCGCTGGGCGTCGCCACTGCGTGCAGCCCGCAATCCCAGCTCCTCTTCTCGGTCTCGGGCCCCGGCGTTGAGGAGTTGTTGGACTGGGAACCTCCGGTGGACCCGATCGATTCCAACCACGGCAGAGCACGGTTTCCGTTCCTGATTCTGCCCACCGGGGCGACCCTCAAACCGATCTTCCCTCAGCGACAGATGTGGGTCGGTTGTGTCGACAGGGTCGCCCATCCTATCGGCACCCGGGAAGACCCCGGCAAAGATGGGCGACTCGACTATAATATGGCCAGAATGGGAGACCGGGAGGCCTTTGGAACCGACGTACTGCCTGCGGTCACTCCCTACCTGCCCAAGTTCGAGACCGCCGAGGTTCGTATGGAGAACTCCTGGGGCGGGTACTACAATTTCAGTCCCGATGGACTCCCGGTTCTCCTCGAGGAGACATTCGGGGTGATCTTCGTCGGCGGTGATTCCGGGAGCGGCCTGATGAAAGCAGACTCCCTCGGCCGTCTCGTGGCTGCCAAGTACGAGGGTAAGTCCGACGCCCGTCTCTTTACAGGGGACTCCTACCGGTTGGATCGGCTATCCCTAGAGCATCGGGTGGTTCAGGAAGAGAGAATCATCCTCTGAACGGAACGCCACCCCAGCCTCTGGCCCGGGAAAGCGCGAACTGAAAGTTTGTCCGGAAGTGATCGCGCCCGCGCGGGGCAGATCTCGGACTGGATGTGGGGGCGACGGTCCCCCTTCCCGGGCCAAGCGGCGACCCCCGAGACGACCGGGGGAACCGGGTTGGGCGCCCGTAGATCTCGGCCTCGAAACCTCTAGGCCTGGGCAAGAGGGCCCTTGCACCCATCTCTACCGCGAGAGCTTGGGTTCGGCGCTAGCGGTCCGTGCGTTCGCCCGATGCTGAGACTGCTCCGGGTCAGCCGCCCGACTTACGCGCTACCACCGATTCGTGGCGCCAACGGCGCCGGATCGGTCCGAGCGTGTACCCGTGATCCGTGAGCCACCTTCGGATCGGCTCCTGGTGGAAGATCTCCGCGTAGACCAGAAGCCCTCCGGGTCGGAGGACTCGGTCGATCTCCGAGAGCGCGTGCGGTACGCCGCTGAAGTCGTGGTGAGTCGGGCTGGCGTGATGGAGCATGACGAACGCGAGAACCACATCGAACGTGGTGTCCTCGAACGGGAGGTGAAGTACGTCTGCCTCGCGGAGGACCAGCGACGACGGCGGCTGGGATCGGAGCCGCCGTCCGACCGTTCGCCGGGCCCCATCGAGTTGGCGCTGGTCAAGGTCGGTGGCGACGTATCGGGCTGGCTGAAACCCTTCGACGAACCGAGCGGCCAGTTCGCCGTTCCCGCATCCGATTTCGAGACACACTGCGGCTCGTGGGATGGGCACATCGGTCCGAATCCACCGGTACTCTTGTGCGGCGCGCCGAGATGCTGACAGGTTCACGAAGAATCGAGAAAGCGCATTCATCTCAGCCATGGTGTGATCCGGGAGGGAAGTCTGTCCTCTCTTTGTCTATCGCCCCCCGACCTATAGACAACACCCCCCTACCCGGGTCCCGAAGGGGCGCAAGATGCGCTTCGCTCCTCCCGCCGCGGTGGACCTGCGATGGCCGGAACGCCTGCTCCCGGAAATGGTGCGTTAACCCTCCTTCCTCTCGGTTCGGCCCGTGGGCGTCGTCCCCAGCTTGGTCTGAGCATCGACTCGAGATGCGGCCCCTACCCGCCGTCGACGAAGAAGCATCCAGAGGCTGACTAGGGTCAGGGCCGACCCCCCCACCCTGATCGTCAGGCCAAGGAAGTCCGCCGATGTCCGGAGTGTCAAGTGCACCGTGGCCGTGGAATGGCCAGATAGAACCTCCGCGAACAGGGTGTCAGCCTCCGGCACGTTCGCGACGATGGTCCCACCAAGGCCAGCGTGATGACCACGGAGTGTCGCGCTGTTCGACGGGCAACTCAACGAGGGAGCTCCTTAGGGGAGGGAGCAGGCCACGAGCTGGACCGTTACATTGAGGCTCGACGACCAACTGAGGCGAATCGCAGTGTTCCCCATGATCGAGGGTACGGCAAAGCTTGATCTCGACGGAGAAGGTTCAACGTGGGCCCCCTCGAGCCCCGGCTGACTGCTCGGAACGACTGTGATGTTGAGGGCGGACGTCACGGGACCCAGGGATAGGATAAGGCCGAGCGCCACAAACGCGATTCCGACCGCAAGAAGAGCCGCCCGAAACAGGCGCATCGCCCTGATTCAAGACGCGAACCAAGATGACCGCAAGAACCGACCGTACCGATAGGGGGTGCAACAGAGGTTACGACTAACGTTTTGCGTCCCCTTCACGCACCCGAGGTCAGGGTAGCGTATCCCAGAACCAGGAGGCCCGCCCGCAGGAACGAGGTCCCTCGGTCGCGTTGCCCCGAGACCGCGCGCGGTGGACTGATAGTTGGCAAACTGTCCGAACGTGGCCATCATGGTGCCCACAGAAATGAATGTGACGCCAACCGCCTCGCTCAATCGAATGATCGTCCTCCGAGGCAAGTTTCGGGGTTCTTGAACCCCCACGGAACGCACGCTATCCCTAGGAGCTCCGTTCTTCTACCTCAGGAGCGGGGGGTGGGGAGGTCAGCACCGATGGTTGCGCGTGCCGCGATCGATAACGATGATAGAGATACGCCAAGATCGCGAAATACAGAATCACACCGCCGATCACCGCAACGATGACCGAGCCCTCCTGCCCCAGCGGACCTCCCGGGGAGATGTAGCCGAGCACCGCCGACAGCAGTACCGTCGCCGCGAGGCCCAGAACAACCTGGGTCACGGTCGGCTTTCGTTTGTAGAACGCGAGCGAAACGAGACCCGGGAGGATCATAGGCGCCGCGACTTCATGGGTCGATAAAAAGGAATATGGCCGCTCTCGAAGCGGATTCTCCGGATACGAGCCGGACCGCGGTCACACGGTCCCTTCGTATACAAAGCGGTCCGGTGACCCTTCCCGCGGTCCCCGACCGAATAGCAAACCAGCGATCAGGGGAACGACGGCGGCGAGGCATAGATGCCAGCCGAACGACGGAACCCACGACGCGCTGGCCGTCTCACCCGGCGACAGGGACGAACCGCACCCATTGCCCGAGCATGAGCCGAAGAGCGAGGTTCCGGAAGTGGTAAGCTCGATCGAGGGACTTCCCCTCGACTGATGCAATCACAGGAGAACTAGGCTTGCTCGATATGTTCCAGCGTGTGACCCGCGTGATTCTGCAGTTCGGCTGCGTCGGTAGAGGGGAACTCCGTTCCGCACGTGGTGCATCGGATTGTCGAGGGACTTGGGCTCGCCATGGTATTGGTAAAGTGGTCCGGTATATACTACCCCAACATTGGACCGATTCCTCGTACATTCTCGGCCAGACCTCGGACGACCGCCAAGGTTCATTGTAAACTGATTGCGCCACCCAGATCTTGCCGGTCCGTCAAGGACGGACGTGCCCGAGGGGCTCGTTGAAAGTCAGGTTTTCGAGAGACCTTCTTAGGGGCGCAGAAAGAGGACCCCTTCGTGGCTCGAGTCACCCCGAAGGACATACCCATTCTCACCAGGGTGGGTGGTGGAATCATCGGGGTCAGCTTGGGAAGCCTCGGCGCCTCCTCCTCAACGTGGTGCCCGGACCGAACTCCACGAACCCCCACCGGCTCTCGGTCGCGGGTGCAACCCTCTTCGCGACCGGCCCAGCCTTCGTCCTCGTGCGCATCGTCGTCTTGCCCGAGCGGAGCGCGATCCGGCTCGAACGAGCATCGCGAAGCCCACCGGACCAACCGTCGGCGCCACGGTCCGGTGGACGCGGTTTCTCCGGGCGGAGAACGCGCGAAGGCGGAGTGAATAGTACCGCCGGCGGGGATCCACGGACGTCCCCAGCCCAAAGAGCGGGGCGAGAGGTTCGTGCAAGCAATCCCCTTGGCGAGGGATCGCGAACGGCTAGACTCAGCCGTTAGCGCTTCTTCTTCTTTCCCTTTCCGCCCTTCTTCGGCATGATACACAGGGTAGGGGTTCCTGCTACATCATACCCTACATTGGGAGCGGCTCGGGGAAAACGACGCTCGGAGGGCGCCGAGAAACGCAGGCATTAACAGCGCCGGCGCGATGGTGGTGTCGTGAGCGAAGTCATTACCGGGCTAAGCGCTGTGACCCTCCACATTCGAGACATTCAGAGGGCCCGAACGTTCTACCGGGACGTGCTTGGCCTCAAGGAG
>JBEKJT010000073.1:0-7796 GCA_050011075.1 Thermoplasmata archaeon | reverse complement strand
CATTTCGAGGGAAGGTAGCCTTAGCTTCGGTCGGATTGCGTCAGCTTCACCCCACATTACGCCCAAGGCTGTCACATCGGTTTGGAAGCGGTGGTTGCCAAGCCTCTAGCACACATTCCCCGAAATGTGCAATAGCACTTGCACCTCACCCAATTACCCCTGCCGGAAAAGGGTGGGATTCCAAAGGAGGTTCAGCACCTTAGGATTCGATCCGGAATATGTAGACCCCGAAACCCAGGGTCTGCTTGCCCCAGCGCAGGTAGCCCTGCCTCCACACTCGGATCCGCTCTATCATCGCCGGAACGTCCGTGTCGTTGGGGCTTTCCCGCGCGTAACTCTCTATCCCCTCGAGGTACGCGTCTTCAAACTCGTCCCATTCTTCTTCCGTACTCAGCCAGCGCTCGACCAGTCTCAACCCCAACTCCTCGCCCGTACGGACGTTACCCGAATCGTCGAGAAGCTCGTTGGGAGCCGCGTTCAGCAGGCCGAGGTATTCCGTGGTCGGCGGTTGGCTCCAGAAGCCCTCCCCGACAACGATCCGTCCCCCTGGCTGGGTCCAGTTCCGAAGCGCCCCGAGGGTTCCTCTCAGACCGCCGAGAGCGTGGGTCGCCCCGAGGCAAACCGTCAGGAAATACTCTCCCGCCGGCGCCGACAAGGACCTCGCATCCCCCCAGAGCAGTCGAAGCGTGCCCTTCAATCGGCGATCGCGGGCGCGAGCGCGGGCGAATGCAATCGTTCGTTCTGAAGCGTCGATACCTACACCTTCGACGGTCCGTTGATCGAGAAGCCGAAGAAGGAACTCTGCTTTCCCGCACCCCACGTCCAGGACCCGAGAACCCGGGGGAGGATCGCACCGCTCGATTATCCAATCCAGTGTCCGCGGACTAAGGGGATTGTTGATTTGCCGATTCCGTAGGGCGATTTCGCTGAATCTTGTGACTTCCACAACCTTCGTGAGCCGCCCGTGGGAATAGCGGCTTCGAATGGGCCCTTTGCTAGTGGAGTCGCGTCGTCCTCGATTGCTTTGAGGGTTTTCTAACGAAGGGGTTGTCTAAGACCCCCTTAGTCATACGAGGCTTCGCCCTAGTGGAATGCCCGAGATGAGCTGAGGTGTTGGAAACGATGGCCCCGGGTGCCATTCTATGCCACTCGCGGGTCGTGGCCCCAATCCCTCTGGTCAGTATTGGCTAATGTCGATTGATGCTGTGTGTAGTCGCGTCTTGCACCCACCTTCCCAGAAAGGGTCTGTTCTTCCCTAGTGAGTCTTATTTGCGAAATGGAGGCATCTCTCCTCTCCCGGACTCTACTTCCTCGGACTTTGGGGCACCGATACCAGTAAGTGCGTAGGCGCGCCCACCTCTGGCCCCATCCGAGTCTCCAAACATGGACTGGTCGAGTATCTGGCTCGCCATCGTCGCCCTCGGTGCCTCGATAATTAACGGGGCGATCGGTTACGGGTTCTCCTCCATCGTCACGCCCATCGCGCTTCTCTGGTTCTCGAACAAGCTCCTGAACCCCGCGGTGGTCGCCGTCGAACTTCTTGTCAATGTCGCGCTCTTGTTCCGGGAACGCGCGTACATCCCCGCGACAAAGAGCCGGGCGATGCCCGTCGTAACGACGCTGCTGCCGGGAGTCCTGCTCGGTACGTTGGGACTCAGTTACCTCGCGGTCAACGACGTCAAGTTCGCGGTCTACGCGGTGCTCCTGCCCATGGTTGTCGTTCAGCTGTTAGGGCTCCGACGACCGTTCACCAATGAGCGCCGCAGCGGGACATTAATCGGTCCGGGGATCGGGTTCCTGTACTCTTTAACGACGATCTCAGGCCCTCCGCTGGCTGTGTTCTTCCGGAACCAGGGCTTGTCCAAGAACGAGTTTCGGTGCACTCTCGCTCAAGTGCGTGTCGCGGAGTCGAGCCTCACCCTGACGACCTACTTCCTGTTCACGGAGTTCCTCGGGGCCAATCTGATACCGGCGCCCTCCGTCGGGCTCATCCCGTTCTTGCTCATTCCCGTCCTAATTGGCGTACCAGCTGGAACCTGGTTAATGGGCCGCGTTTCTCGAGACGTGTTCACCCGGTTCGTCATGGCGATGGACGGGCTGGTGGTCTCCTTTGGTCTCTCGCAAGTGATCGTGAAGTTGAACTGGGTGGGGTCGACCCTCAGCGACCTAGTTCTCGGCGTTCTTGCGACCCTTTTCGTCGCGTTGGCCTCCTACTCGCTTTACCGGCTGCCCGGCTCACGAAAGTTGGTGGATTCTCTGACTCCCCTCACTCGAGAGCTAGTGGATTCCCGACCCTCCGCTACCCTGCTCGTTCCGCCCCCCGCTACCGACGGTGACCCGAACGAGCCTGCCATCGAAGCGTCCCCCCCAAGGTGAAGGTGCTTCGGAGGGAGGGGGACCCGAAAGAGGGCAATCAACCCCACGTCCACCTAAGCCGACCAGAGGTGCAACGAGGTGCACACACTCCGTCCTGTCGGATTCGAAATCCGAAGCAAAGCCACAGAACGCGTGTCGAGCCGGGAAGCGGACGGCTATCTCCGACTCTTGACCGACCTTCGTTGGGCGAGGTTGATGGGGTTGCCATCAGGATCGGAGACCCAAGCGGTTCGCAGGTCGGATCGAAAGTCGTGTGGAGGTCTGAGCGGCTTGGCCCCCTCGGTCAAGAGGCGGACGTAGTCACGGTCGGAGTCGTCGGTCCAGAGGATGATTGCCACCGGCCGCCCGTCGAGGCTTGGATTCAGTCCATGATCTTTGATGGCGGCCTCGACCGACGAGACCCCGAGAGTGAAATGGTCGAGAGTTACCTCCACGTGAGACGGAGGTCCCTCTTTGGGCGTTCGATAGGTCTCTTTGAACCCGAGACGCTGATAGAAACTGGTGAGGCGCTCGACGTTTCGAGAGAAGATGTTGATCGACGGGTCTTGGATCATAACTCTCTCCTACGCGCTCCAGAATTTGTGGACCTAGATATGCCTTCCATTCGCAATTTTCTGGTCCATCCTTGGACATCCACCTTTCGGCAATTGGGTGCAACCACGACTGCGCTTTCCACGCAACGTGGGGTCGCGGCGGCCACTTCCTGTTAGGCCCATTGATCTCGGGTTCGAGGTCGTCATGCTTCGCGCGGTGGTCAGTGCGGGCCAGTAGACAAATACGAACCGGGCCTTGGGGACCGGCCGGCGAGAAAGATGTCCACTCTGTTATTCAAGGGCAGGGCCTTTGACGGAAGGAACTTCCACAAGTCTGCAGTCGTGAAGATCGACACCGACAAGGGGTCCATTCAAGACTTTGGCGACAGAGGAGAGGTGGACGAGCCCCGGGGGGCTAAGAAACTCGAGCTCGAAGATGCTACCATCCTCCCTGGGCTCATAGATGCCCACGTCCACTTCTACTCCGCCAAGGGCGACGGGATAACAGCCTGGGCGTCGGTCCCTGACACATTGGCCGTTCTCCGCGGGGCCGGGGATCTGAGGCGACTCCTCTACTCAGGGTTCACCGCCGTGAGGGAGCTCGGGACGAAGGGGGGAGTGCACCTTGCCCAGGCGGTCACAGAGGGTTCCATCGAAGGTCCGGAGGTCGTCTCGTGCTCCAAGGCGCTCGCCCAGACCGGGGGGGACGACGACCCTCCGGACTTCCCCCTCGAGCTGGCGCAACAGCTGGCGTCCTACACCTACTTCTGCGATGGCCCATGGGAGTGCCGAAAAGCCGTCAGGAAGGTGGCGAGAGACGGCGGGAAGGTGGTGAAGTTCTACGCCTCGGGGGCCTTCTCACGAGGAGGGAAGATCAAACCCAACTTCACGGAGGAAGAAATCGGAGCCATAGTGGATGAGTCGAGGCGTCTGGATCTGAAAGTGGCGGCCCACGCATACGGCGAGGAGCCCCTCAGTAGCGTCGTCGACGCGGGGGTGGACTCCATCGAGCACGGGCTGGGCCTCACGTCGGGAATTGCCAGTGCGATGGCGAAGAAGGGGATCTACTACGTTCCGACCCTGGTGACCTACGGCAATCCTGCCTACAAGAACAGGACCAACGAGATGGTGAAGCGCCACCTCTCCGAAGACATGGTGATAGCGCAGGAACACGGAGTGAAGGTGGTGATGGGGTCGGATATCGTCGGGGATACGGCTCGACCTCACGGGAGGAACTACGAGGAGATCGCGGCGGAAGCGAAGTTCTTGGGGAACAGGGAGGCTTTGATCGCCGCCACGTCTAGGGCGGCTGAGTGCCTCGGCCTGGAGAACTGCGGCCTACTGAAGGAGGGCTTCAGGGCGGACGCGGTTATCGTCAAAGGGAACCCTATGGCGGACATAGAGGCGCTCGCTCCGGAGAACATTCTCTACGTCATCAGGTCGGGTAAGCTGATCTCGTCGGAGTACTCGCGGAACTCCTCACGACCTTCGCACTGATTACGGTCCTCTCGCCGGTTACCGTTGTGTCGAATTCACCCCATTGTTCCTCGGAACGTAGGTGCGACCACAACTGCAACCACTCGGCTCGGCGATGAGACCATCACGCACGTGTAGACCACGGTTTATCCGGGCCTTTCACGTGAATAGGTCCTCGAGAGGGTTCTCCATCTCGCGGGCCTCACGGATCTGGACGCCCTGAGCTATCAGCTCACGAAGAACGGCGGGCACTTCCTCAGGTCCAGAGAGCTCCCGGAGGTAGTACTCGCCCTCATGGTCGTAGGCCCCGAGAGCGGGGGAAGACTGGAGCACTCGAATCCCCAGAACGAAACGCGATCCCCGCACATTCTCGATGCGATCGAAGCGGGAAAGCTGCCCGGACTTGATCACCAGGACGTAACGGCCGATCTCGCGCGCCTCGAAGAGGTTGTGCGAAGAGTACAGCACGATCTTGTCCCGGCTCAGTTTCAGGATGAGTTCCCGAGTCTCGCGCGCCACCTTGGGGTCTAGATTGGCGGTCGGCTCGTCGAGTAGATAGATCGACCGCTCTCGAAGGAATACACGGGCAATCGAAACACGTTTGCGCTGTCCGGCGCTCAATTGAGAGGGGAACTTCGAACTCAGATCGCGAATCGCAAGTTGGTCGAGCACGCGGTCCACATCACGAGACTGGGCCCCCTCGGCCCGCGCGAAAAACTCGAGGGCCTCGCGCACCGACAAGCCATCCGGCAGCCCGTCCATGTGAGTGAGATAGTGTAAACGGTCGCGGGACGACTGGCGGTCGATCGGTTCTCCGCCGATGTATACCTCGCCTTCGTAAGGCCGTAGGATCCCTGCCAAGGTTCGAAACAGCGTGGTCTTCCCGGCGCCGTTCGGCCCGAGCACGACGTAGATCGACGGCTCCGTGATCCGAAACGAGATCTGGTGCAGAACCCGAGAACCGAGGTACCCCGCGGTGACCGACCGACAGTCGATCCCCACGTCATCCCCGGCCGAAACGGACGAATCCGGCGCGTTCGTAGCGGACCCCATGAACAACCGACCGCACCTCCTACGCCTGCGAGAGGAGCCGCTCGCGCCGGAGGAGCCGTCCCATGCTCGCGAGCAAAACAATCACGAATATCGCGACCAGCCCCATCGCGGACCCGAGAATGAGGAGGAGGGTTGCGGTCGAGAGAGGGCCGGAGAGTGTGGCCGCAACGATCACGAAGAGCGTGACCAGGGCCGGGAGAATCCCCATGAAGGGAATGAGTCCGACCGGGCTGCCGATTCCTGCCCGGGGAGAGGAGAGCGCGGTCCAGTAGACCCCGACCGTGGACGCGAACGCGGCGCAAGCGAAGGACATGGGAACCGCGTAGACCCCTACACCGATGGCCAGAGCGCTGGTGACGGGGTGCCCCTCCGCGAAGTACACCCCCAAGCTCACGGAGGTACCGATGCCCACGACGATGCCCACGAGGACCATCGTCGTCAACAAAACGTTCGCGAACAGTCGGCGAGGCGAGTACCCGTAGGCGAGCAGGTACTCGAGCACGCCCTTTGTCCGGTCGCTTGTGAAGACGAGCAACCCTCCCATCGACCCAACGACCCCGAAAATCGGGAGGAAGAGGGGGTACGAGCTCGCGAACGATGGCCCGGAGAAATGCGCTAGGAGAACGCCGAGCAACAGGCTGATGGCGGTCCCGTAGACCAAGAAAAACCGGCCGGTGACCCAGGCCCGTCGGACCGAGACGGAGAGAAGCGAACGAGAAACGTACTCGGTCGCCGACGAGCTCATTTCAAATCCCACACTCGGTGCACCGATAAGCCAATCGTAGGGGCGTCATCGAGGCAAGCCCGTCATGTGGATATTTTTGAATGCTCTCCGAGTCCTGAAGCGGGTCGGCAAAGCTTGCTGACGGTCGGTCGCTCTCGCCCCGCCGCCCCCGAGTATCCTACGCGGGCGGGTGCAAATCGCCTTGCACCTACTCGAGCCAAACTACTTCACGAACCGGTTCGCAATGGACGCTTTGCTCCGGCGAAGCTTGCGCTTTCCCACCTTGCACTCGAAAAAGTGAGATCCCGCGACGGGGTGGGGCCAGTAGGCCGCCATGGGTTCGAATCCCATTGCCGGGTAGAACTGTATCGCTGCGGCCATCGTAGGGAGAGTGTCGACCCGCACTCTCTCGTACCCAAGCTCACGGGCCCGATCGAGAAGCGCTCGGGTTAGCCGAGGCCCGAATACCGGCCCCCGATGGTCGGCCCTCACGTAGATTCTCTTGATCTCGCCAACCTTCGGTTCCAGTTCGCGAAGAGCTCCGCACGCCACCAGCGCTTCCTGGGCGAAAGCGAGAATGACCTCTCCGCGGGGCGGACCGTATTCTCCCGGCAACTCTGCGATCTGCTTATCGATCTGCGAAAGTCCGGCCTGCACGTTCATCTGGGCGGAAGCGGCGGTATCTTTGTGGTTGGCGAGCCATTCCCGGTAGTCCCGGAAGAGCCGGCGGACGGTGACCTTGTCCTTCGACCAATCGACTCTCCGGAACTTGGTGACCGGGCCATTCACTGCCTTTGACCTCCCTGGATGCGACGGACCGGCTCCAAAACGAGTTCGAAGTGAAATGCGTTACACCCACTGCGCCGCTGGCTAGGGCAATTTCCGGCCACCCGTAACATTTGGATCTGACGTCAGGACCTGGAAGAACAGCAGCGAATTGCCATCGGGGTCTTTGATTCCAAAATAGCTGATGACATTGGGGACGGTCTTGATCTCCGCAGCTTCAACACCTGACCTCCGTAGCCTCTCCCGCTCGTGGGACAAGTCGCGCACTTCGACCTGAAAGACCCAGTTCGAGGGTTTCACGTCTCCTTTCACAATCTGTAGCCACGAACCCCCTACCTCGAATTTTTCGCGAAACGAGAGGGATGGGAGGAACAACTTTCTCTCCTCCGCTAGACCACGGACTGAGTCTCCAACTTGGCGCCAGTGGGCACAACGGGCCTTTCACATTCGAACGATGTTTGCGAGACAAGCCGGAAGTCGCCGGGTCATCTTGGCTCGACTGGTAGGACGGGGCCGCGGTTCATCCTTCTCGAGTGAGCTTTCGCGGTATTCGGGGCGGGGACCGTTCCACGACCTCCTGCTCCGCTCAAATACCGACAGCGTGAGTACCGAGCGGGGTCCTGCCGAGCCATGAGCGAGAGCCTCGCCCTAACAGGTCATCGCGAAGATGCGAAGGTCGTCGAGTGGCTGCTGGGAGAAGACCAGCCCGCGGCACGCCACGGTGCATTGGTCGACCTGCTGGGCCTAAAGGAAACCGACCCTGAAGTCCGGTCGACACGCTCGAGGATCGCTCGCGTGGGCTGGGCCTACGACCAGCTGCGCCGCCAGGGACCGAAAGGATTCTGGGA
>JBEKJT010000072.1:0-7828 GCA_050011075.1 Thermoplasmata archaeon | reverse complement strand
TCGTATCCCTTCTTCGCGGCAAGGGCGTTGGCATACTCGACGGGGTCGAGCGGCTTCGCTCTTGCCCGGCTTAACTCGAGCTGTACGTTGACGAGGTCGAGGACGCGCTTGATCTGGTTGGGCCGGACGGGCTTGCGAACGTAATCGAACGCGCCGAGCTGCAATGCCTGAACGGCCGTCTCTACTGTCGCCCTCGCGGTCAGCATGACCACCAAAAGACGGGGCCACCGCTCTGACGCGTGGGTCAGCAGTTCCATCCCGCTCTGTCGACCCATATCGGGGTCGGTGAACATGACGTCAAACTCCTCCTTCTCTAGGGCGATCTCGGCCTGGGCGCTGGAGGAGACACCCGTCGCCGTGTGCCCGTTATTGTGGAGCACGGCGGCAAGTTCTTCCCGGAACGCCGAATCCTCGTCTACGATGAGCGCCCGAATCCGAAGCCCTTCTGAACCCCCATTCAACCCGCGGTACGCTTGGCGACCACGGGCTAGCCGCTCCATCTTCCTCCGTTCGAGGAAGGAAGCTGTCCGTTCGAGGAAGTTGGCTGTCCGGCTGCGCTTGGTAGCCATCAACATTTACTACCCTAGGATGGGGTTAAGGTGTCCCTTAATCGGAATCGAGCATGGTATCATCCACCCGAGTGCGACGGTCTCTACCGTAGTAGCTCACAGAGGTGGTTTGGCGGGTGCCCGGTCGATCATCCTGATCGCAATCGTATTCCAGCGACGGGGTTCTGTAAAGGGGGGCCCGCCGGGGGCCCGTACCAGGGAAACCGCCCGTGCTGGGACTCGTTAGCCTATGCAGACGAATACGGACCGCGGTTCGCGTGTGAGACAGGAGGGCAGAGGGGATGGACTTCGACGCGCAGGGGACGGATCCTGCCAGCGGCTCAATACGCGGTAGGAGTTTTCGGACACCGACACCCCCTCAGCAGTCCCTGCGGTCGCCGTATCTGACTTCGTGGATGACGAACGGAGTGCTCTTTCTAAGTCGCACACCTCGCCACGTCGCTCCGCAATCGCGAGCATTTGTCGTTGTACTTCGCGCTCACCGGGGAAAGGACATCATCTAGCGGCGAGGCTTCCCGAATGTGACCGAGCCTTTTTGTGGGAGCATCGTGCGGAAGCCGACCTGTAACAGAAACTTGGTCAGGTTCCCGGTCGATCCCCATCCGCGCGTGGGTGGGAGAAGGCGTGCGTTTGCCCTCGCGGCTCCCGAGAATTCTGTTCGGATTCCCGAGAGTTTCAGAAAGGGTCGATTCTCCCGTTTGCAGCGTCTTGGTCACGCTATGGTGGCAGTGAACGCTACTGTTTGGGACTTGTACGAAGTACTTCCGACAGTGCCGGTAAAGTACAGCTTGACGTGATACGTCCCCTTTGGGGTCGTGCTCGTGATCTTGTACGGATAGAGGCTGTATGTCTTCTTCGCTGTTGCGCCGTGCCCAAGTGAGAATGACTTGAAATTAGGGCAGAGTAGTTTGTGGTAAGTTGTAGAGTTCGGATACTCAATCTCTACGACGCAGCTGGTAGCTTTGAAAGTCGATGCTCCGGTATTCTTCGCAGTGATCGTAATGCTAGGTGAGTCTCCGACATGATACGTGTGCGATTTTGGACTTGCAGTCAATTTTACCGGATAAGTGGCTACCTTGGCTGCTGTGCCCGCTGTGGCTGCTGTGGCAACTGGTGCAAGAAGCAAACTGACAGCCAGCAGCACTCCAACAACCGTGGTTACTAGAGCAAGGCCTTTCCTGGACGACGTGGACAGAGTCGTTTTCATGATGGGCGCAGACTGTTCCTGCGGATAATAAGCGTTGGTACGGTGAGTCAGCTCCCTCTCTAAAACTGCTACCAAAGTCGTACGACTTCCATTGCAGATCGGTTCGGGGCAGTTTCGAGGGGGACAGGCCGCACGGCTCGCGGAAGGGCGGGATTCCTCACCTGGTCGTGACATCCGTGCTGGGATTCGTACTCTGAAGGTTCCATCTCCCGCTGATTCGTTGGCCGCCAAGCCCCTCCCCGGGTAGGTCGCGAGGTTCCGCGCGCGGCTCGATATCACGAAGGAGATGTTCCGGCAGGGGGGTACCTCCCTAGGACCCACTAAGGAAATGGACCAACACTCCAACCTCCTTGAGGTGCCCAACGACGGTCGGATGGAATGGCGAAGGCAGGCGGAGGCCACCGCGAGGGCACATTCTTAGGAGATTCGATTGCACCGTTTCGGGACGTCGAATCGAAGGGGAAAGGGCTATCGAGTCGGCCGCCGTTACCCCCGACGGTCGCGGCGCCGATGAGCGCGATTCTAGAACTCCCCACCGAGCTTCAGCAGTTTCTGTCACAACCCCTGCCTCAGACTCTCCTCCTGCGGGGCCCGCCGGGTTCGGGAAAGACGACCCTTTCGATTTCGATGCTCCACAGCTTCCAGGGCCAACGCTTTCTCGTATCCAGCCGAGTTTCGGAGCCAGAGTTACGGCGGGAATTCCCATGGGCCCAATGGGGCGCCCAGGTCCAGTTGATTGATGTAACGGGTCGCGCGGGTACGCTCAAGGATGCGTCTCGGGTCGTTGCCCACCTGAAAGAGGTTATCGAAAACGCCGAGAAGGAGCCCAAACTCCGTGGATTATGGCTTCCCTCCCCACTCCAGGACGCATGGAGCCGGACGGACCCGAACCGCCCGAGCATGGTCGTGATCGATTCCTGGAATGCGCTGGCGGAACGCTACATCGGGTCCTCAGCCCATGAACTCGGGTTCCCCGACCGTGGTGAGATCGAGCGCATTTTGCTCGACCAGATGGTCCAGGCGCCGATTTTTCTGGTGCTGGTAGAGGAGCGCTCCGAGATCAGCCAGCTCGATTACCTCGTCAACGGCGTGGTCGAGACGGGTTCGGACATCCAGAATGGCCGCGCGGAACGCTGGCTCCAACTGAAGAAACTGAGGGGAACTCGGATCGATAACCCCCTCTATCCGTTCACCCTGGAGGGCGCGCGCTTCCAGTGCATCTCCCCGATTGGCCCGACGCTCGCAGGACGGGTAATCCGACCCGAACCCGAACCCGACTCGGTTCCCGGGTACGTCTGGCCCGGTTGCTCGGATTATGCTTCGGCGTTCGGCCGCCTTCCCATCGGAAGGCTCACCCTCTTCGAGCAGGATTTGTCCGTGCCCGTCGAGGCGCTGATCTTGATCTTGCGCCCGATGGCCGGCCACGTCGCGCGTTCAGGGGGTCGTGTGTTGCAGGTCCTCCCACCTACCATCGGCCCCGAAGCGGTCCTGAAGATGTACAGGGAGGCTCTCTCCCCGGAGGAGATTGAGCAACAGGTCCGATTCCAGTTGAGCGCTCGCGAATCCAATCTGCCCGAGGAGATTGAATCGCTCATCCTCCCGTCTCCTACGGTACCGCCCTCTAGGGGCGAGTCCGGTAACCCCGAGGCTGTTCGATTCATGAGAGAAGAGGGTCCTACGGGCGCTCCCAACCTATCGATCGTCTGGGTCCCTGCGCTACGGGCGTTCGGCGTCGAACGGGGGATGGAGTACGACGCCTCGACCCTCCCAGGACTGGCGATGTCCTATCTCTCGGGAGCCCCCGCCCACACGGTCTTCGTGGGCCCCGAAGATGATCCTCTGATGGGCCTGCTCCGAACGATAGCGGCAACGCGCGTGCGCTTTAGGTCCAACGCGGGCCGTGTCTTCGTCTGGGGAGAACAACCTGCCACGCCAACGTTCGTTCTAGCTGAAGTATCCAAGATCGAGGAAGCCAGCGGAAAGCCGTACCGGCTTCTCCGCATCGTGTGACTGGGAAGCCTCACTACTTCGGAACGGGCACTATTCGTTTCGGCAGCTCCGGTCAGCCGGTGTCGAGCAGGGCGGTTCCTAGAATGTGCCAGACGTGGTGCGGTTCACCGCGCGATACGCGGTCACGGTGGGGACGTTTTGGCATGGACTTCCTTTGGGGAGCGTCTTGGTCGGCGACTTGATCAACGGTTTCTTTGAGGTCTCGATCGATTCGTCGACGGAGGCCCGTGGCCGACACGAGACGACCCTTCCCGGACGACCCTCGCGAGGAAGTGGAGAAGCCCGAGCCATGTCGACGATGGTCCACCATCCGTGGCCCGATTGTTGTCGCTATCTCTTTTCCCAGCAGAAGATGGTCATTTCCAGCTTCAGGAAAGGTCCCCGGCCATCAACGAGTTCTTTCACGGCACCTACTTCGCCGAATTCCCTCGCTCGCACGTAGAATCTGGTAGACCGTCGACCTAATACTCCCGTACTCCGACCGACCGAGCGGCTGATCCTCGCACCGAGAGCACGACCGCGAGCGTTCCCCAAGCCCCTGTTGTAGCGACCGCCATAGTGGTCGCCAGCGACATGGACGCTCGGTTTGCGTTGCGGAGCCCTCTCTAGCTCCATCGTTTGAAGGTAGTCGGCGAGGCGGAAAGAACGACTCAAGCCATGGAGCTCTTGCGTGACCACCGGCCGTGGCTCATGGTCGCGGACGTGGACCTGGCCGAGGGACGCGCCCCGGCGCTGATCGCGGACGCACGGGCGATCCTGCCAGAACTGAGAGTGAGCCTCATCTCGCCCGCTGCGCGCAACCGGCCATCCACGCCGGACGCGGGGGCCTGGCCCGATGTCGAGCGGACTCGGCCGTTCCCTACGTCAGTTCGGCGAGGCCGTGCTGTCGGGCGAGTTGGATACTCGAGCTCACCGAGATGGTTTGACCGCTGCAGGCTCAGCATCGAATAGTCGAGAACCGAGAAACCTACGCGCCCAGCAAAGAGACCAGCGTCTCGGTGGCCCCAAGACGGGGTTCATGAGGGTCGGTGACCATCGCTTTCGGAGACAGCGTATCGAGCCCGTCGAGTAACTCGAACGATTCGAGGCAGAAGGCGCGGACACATTTCTCCGAACAGAAGATTCCTCCGCGGAACACGTACTCGAGCGACGAGGGCACAAGAGTGACGGTGTAGACCACGCCGCCGGTAGAGATGGTAGTGCCACAGAACCGACACTTCACGGAAAGGGACGTTTCGAACTACAGAACCGGAGCTTTAGCGAGGGAGCGCGGACGGACTGGGTCACCGTGAGAAATCACGGGAGCATCACCCTCGCTGGGAGGGAATGCCAACCTTCTACATCAACTGCGGTAGTCTGCGCGCTTCGGGCGAAACTTCGCATACGGGAATCCGTCCGAGTCGGTGCGTGTCCTCCCCCCTCACTTCGCATGGGAGTCCTTCCTCGGTGTCCAGTGAGCTCCGCGCCTGCGTGAAGGCGACGCGGGCGATCGTCGTGACGACGCCGAGCTGGTCGACTTGCTCCAGAGCCGATGCGTTCGTAGCGGGGATGAGCCCAGAAGTGTGCAAACGCGATTGTGCCCACGCTGTACTGGCTCTGCTTTACTGACCAATCGGGAAGGCGGCCCGCCGCAACGACGGGGGATCTATAGGACGTAACCTGCCCCCCGCGATCCGAATAGAAAACAAGGAGGTCGCTACTGCATGGGAAGGAGGGAATAGCGACCTTCTCGGTCCGTCCATTGCAGCATGTACCCGTGCGTCTCGGGGCGAGCGCCGAAGATGAGTGTACGCCCTAATCGATGCTGAAACTTGAGATGGGTCTTCATCGAGAGAATGGAAGCTTGGAAAAGGGGGTCTCCGGTCCGCCCAAAACCCAGGCCGTGAAACTTTGGCAATTGCATGTAGGTCGCAAGCATGAACGGGACCAGCTCGGGCCGAAAGCGCATGCCACTCACCGAAGCCACGGCATTGAGGCCATCGAGGGACAGCACGAACAGGGAGGGTCGGTCGGACCGTCCCCGTTGTAGGAACTGATGGGCGTCCAAGACGGCTGGGGGCACCGGGGCCGCAGTCGCCGCATGAAGGTCGTCACCCTCCGTGACCGCCAACCGGACCGGAAGTACGACTCCCTTCAAGTCCCCGAGCCCGGGGTCGGACCCGCTGGCAGAGAGAATCCGGAACCGTTCAGCAACCTCGCCCCGGGGAACGAATCGTACGAGTTCATCGCAGACAAAGGAGGGCGAGATCTGCGGCGACGGTATCCACATGACCCTACCCCCTGACAGGAGGACGTACGCGGCGACGGGCAATGCGATGACATCCATGTATTCTTGCGAAAGTGCGAGGGGCATCTCGAACGCTGTGATCGAGTGGTCGCGGAGGCGTCCAAAGGCGTGCGCGAAGTCTACGGAACCCGGCCACAGCGCGCCTTCGACGGGTTCGGGATCTGGGGCCGGGGGCCCGAAGCGGGGGGAGAAGGCTGACGACGTCCGGGGGGGGCAGCAGAACTCGCCGTTGGTGAGGGTGAAGCCGAAACGGGACTCGCCAAGCGGTGTCCATCTCATGCTAGGGATGGAGGCCACGCGGATCCGGCATCCGTCCTGGTTCTCCCAGCCGAGTTCAACCACGCCGTCGGCGAGCGATTGGAGTTCGGGATCGACTTGGTCCGGTACGCAGAAGATCACGTGGAGGCGCAGACTGCGGAGGAGACTGCGAAGCGATTGGGAGGTCGCGACGAACTCGAAGGCCGCCCCACGTGGGGCCTCCCGGGCGAACGCCGTCTCAATGTGTCGGTCCCAAGCGTCCACGAAGAGGTACGCTTGCCCTCGTGCCTCCAAGCGCTCGAAGGCGGCGAGGACCGGAGGGGGTGCGTTGTCGCTGGCCGCTTGGTCGGCGGTGGGAGAGAAGGCTAACGAATACGACGGTGTCGCACCGCCCGAAGGTGTCCCCGACTGAGCGGTTCCTTCCGGATCTAGCAAAAGGAGCGACACCGGGGGACTCGAGCGTTCGGAGAGGGCTGGACCCGCGGCGACCGGGGGATTGCCTCGGTAGGCCACCATTATCCATGGACCGTTGAGTCCACGCCGTAAGGCCGTAAGGAGGCTCGTCTTTCCAATTCCGAAGGACCCTGTGATTAGGAGCACATGGGGAGACGGGGTTGAAAGGAAGGCGATGAGGTAAGACAGCAAATCCATCTGACCCGCCGACTGGCCAGGAGAAGTAGATCTAGCCGCCGGTTGTGGTTCCGTCATCTGTGACTACCTCCAACCGAAGGACGAACGAGTAGATGCATATCGCCGTACCTATAGCGGGGTCAGGAATCCCTAGAGGGTGATCTCCTGAGTGGGCATTGATCCGGCTCTAGGATCGATCGTCGCGGATAGCTTTCCCCTCTGAATATGATTGCCCCCGCAGGGGACATCGGTGCTGCCCGACCAGTGGCCCGACCCAGACCCCCAGGAGTGGGTGGAAGCCGGGTTGTATGATTGCGACCGCGGCCAGCGGGAAGCCTCGCAAAGGTGGCCTGCGTGTGAGCTGAGTTCTGTCAATCTGGCAAGCACGAAGATGTGAGCGAGCGAAACGATTTCCTTCGTCCCTCCGGACTCTTGCGGGCGATTTCGCGCGAGGTGCCGTCAACAGCTGCCCATGACCCCGCTGAAGAGGCCGAAACGTCCGTCAGATTGCCAGACTCGAGTGATGGTCCGCTTTCGGCCCCCGGTCCGGGAACACCGAAGCCGGGCGGAGTCCCGCGACGGGGAAACGCCCGTGCTGGGACTCGTACCCATATGGTTCCGTTTCTATCCGATTCGTCGGCCGCTGAATTGGTGCACCCCGCTCCCGCAGCACGATGAACTGAGAGTACACTTGAGACGAAAGGGGAGCGGTCACAGCAGGCTTTAGGTCGGAAGGTCATGGCGCCTTCGTGGACGACCTTGACCTCGACATCCTGCGGTGGATGCATCCGGGAGGCGTGAGGTCCCCGTGGGGCACAGACCCCAGGATCACGGTCACCGAGATCGCTTCGCACGTGGGGCTGGACC
>JBEKJT010000071.1:0-7829 GCA_050011075.1 Thermoplasmata archaeon | reverse complement strand
GCGGCGCTCCTGGGCTCCCTTGCCCGCGGCGGGCTCATGTTGCTCCTCGTGATCTGGTTCCAAGGGATCTGGCTCCCGCTCCACGGCTACAGCTTTGCCGAGACCCCGCTCTGGGCGGGGATCTTCATGACGCCGATGATCGCCGGATTCCTCATCGCTGGGCCGATGAGCGGATGGCTCTCGGACACGCACGGGCCGCGGCTCCTGAGCACGGTCGGCATGTCGATCGGCGCGCTCTCGTTCTTCGCGCTCGCGGCCCTACCGGTCGACTTCGTCTACTGGCAGATCGCGATCATCCTGTTCGCGAGCGGATGCGGCATGGGGATGTTCGCCGCGCCCAACGCGGCCGCTGTCATGAACTCGGTTCCCCCCGAAAATCGGGGCTCAGCGTCCGGAATGCTCGCGACCCTCCAGAACGCCGGCCAGCAGATGTCGCTCGCGATCTTCTTCACCGTCGTCATCCTAGGGCTCGCGTCGGGACTCGCTGGGACCGTACCCGGGGCGCTGGGCGCCGCCGGCGTCCCGGCCGGCGACGCCGGGATCCTGGGGCACGCGATCGCGGCGAATCCCACGGGCGCCCTCTTCGGGGCGTTCCTGGGCGAGAACCCGATGGCCCAGCTCTTGAGCCTCACGTCGACCGCGCCGGGCTGGACTCCGCTCTCCCCCTCGGTTCAGGCGACGCTTCTCGCTCCCCACTTCTTCGCATCCGTGGTCGCCCCAGGATTCGGCTCGTCCATCTCCACGGCATTCCTCCTCGCCGGCGGGCTCCTGGCGGGTGCCGCCGTGATCTCGGCCCTTCGGGGCCGGCCATACCTCTACGCCGCCCCGATCGTTCCTTCGGCGCATACCGCCCCCGGAACGACCGCTTCCGTGACGAGCCCCGCCGGGGAACTTTCCACCGCCGTTGCGCCGTCGGGAGGTGGCTCGGGCCTGAGAAAACATCTCTGAAATCGCGCCGCGGGCGCGGATTCGTCCCCGGACGGTGTGGATCGGGGGCGGAATCGAGCGGGCTTATCTCGGCCCGTTCCGTGGGCCAAGGTCGTTTGGAGGTCCACGGTGGAGGTCGGAGTGGTGGGAAAGCCGAACGTCGGGAAATCGACGTACTTCAACGCGCTGACGCTCCTCGACGTGCCGATGGCGCCGTACCCCTTCACCACGATCACCCCGAACCGCGGTGTCGCCGCGGTAAGGTCCCCGTGTCCGCACCCGGAGAAGGGCGTCCCGTGTTCCCCCGGGAACGCGAAGTGCGTCGACGGCACCCGCTGGATCCCCGTCCAATTGGTCGATGTGCCCGGGCTCGTGCCCGGGGCCCACGCCGGTAAGGGGCTCGGCCACAAGTTCCTCGACGACCTCCGCCCCGCCGATGGGTTCGTGCAGGTCGTGGACCTTTCGGGCGCCACCGACGCCGAAGGTCGGATCGACGTTCCCGGCAAGCACGACCCGGCGGAGGAGGTCGGCTGGCTCGAGGAGGAACTCGTCGCCTGGGTGGCCGAGATCCTGGGCCGCGATTTCGTCCGACAGGCTCGGAACGTGGAACTCGAAGGGCGCAAGGTGGAGGAGTTCGTCTCCCAGCGCTTGACCGGGCTTTCGATATCGCCGGCGGCGGTCGCCGCCACGCTGCGGAACGCCGCCGTGGACCAGACGCATCCCGCGCACTGGTCGGAAGAGGACCGGGTGCGGATCGCCCGCGAGCTCCTGCGCTCTTCCAAGCCCCGGCTGGTCGCGGCCAACAAGTGCGACCGGAGCACGACGGAGAACTCGAAGGCGCTCACGGAAGCGGTGGACCCGATCCCGGTGGTCCCGACCGCCTCCGATGCGGAGCTGACGCTGCGTCGCGCCGCGCGGGCCGGCCTCGTCGACTACCGACCGGGAGACCCTGCGTTCGGCGTGCCGGATCCGGCACGACTTTCGCCGGCACAATCGAAGGCGCTCGACGGGATCCGCTCGATCCTCTCGACCTGGGGGTCGACGGGGGTCCAGGGATCCCTCGAGCGGATGGTCTTCGACCGGCTCGGCATGATCGTCGTATACCCCGTGGAGGACGAGACCCACTGGACGGATAGCAAAGGACGGGTCCTACCGGATGCGCTGCTCGTGCCCGCGAACACTCCGACCCGCGCGGTCGCGTACCGGGTACATTCCGACCTCGGGGAGAACTTCATCCGTGCCATCGACGGTCGGACCCACCGGGCGCTCGCCGCCGACCACCCGCTCGGACCGAACTCGGTCGTGCGGATCGTTTCTCGGAAGTAGACCCACAAGCCGCCGGTCGGTCCGGGCGACCGAATCAATCGACGAGGGTCACGCCGTCGGTCGCCGAGCGGACGACGAACGGGAGGCCCCCCGCGCGCGCCAGGCGTCGGACCAGTTCGGTCTCCTTGCCAAGGATCGGCAGCGCGACGATCGAGCCTCCGGCGCCGGCCCCGGTGAGCTTCGCCGCTTCGGCCGCGGGAGCGGCGGCCTCGATCAGCGCTTCGAGCCGGGGATGGGAGACCCCGACCTCGCGTAGCAATTCTTGGTTGCGGCGAACGAGGGCCGCGACCTGCCCCCGGTCCCCTCGACCGATCGCCGCGATCCCTTCGCTCGCCACCCGGGAGAACTCGGCGAGGATCTCGGGACCGTCGGGCTGCGCGAGGCGAAGGCCTACCGCACGGACGGCATCGCTCGTGGACCGGGGGATGCCGCTGTGCGCGACAACCCAAACCCAGTTCGGGTCCGGGACCCGGCGCACCTCCCATCGACGCTCCTCGGAACGGACCGTCCAGAGCGGGTCTCCCGGGCCACCGTTGAGAGCGAGGTATCCGCCGCCGACGACCGCGCTCGTGTCGCCCGGGCTCCCGACACCCTGGGCACCGCGCTCGACCTCGAAGCTCATCTGGGCGAGCGTGGCCCGGTCGATCCCTCCCCGAGCGGCCGCGAACGACGCGGCCAAGGCCGTGACAAAGGCCGCGGACGACCCGAGCCCGGCGGCCCGCGGGATCCTCGACACAGCCCGCACGTCCACCGGCGGCTGGCCGGACCAGCTCCGCTCGATCGCCGACCGGAAGTAGGCGTTGCGCTGCTGCGCCTCGGGGTCGGCGTTGAGACAAAAACCCTCGGCTCCGCGGACGAAGATCTGCGTGTGGAGGTCGATCGCAAAGACGAGCTCGGGGGCGCCGTGCACGACGGAGTGCTCCCCGAAGATGATGCACTTCCCGGGAGCCCGCGCGGAAAGAGGGAGCCCGCGGGCCGGGATGGGTGCGAGGACCTCGCTCACGGCATCCCCCCGACGGTCACGACGCGCTTTCCCCGCGCCTGCGGCACGATCACCTGTCGAGCGCCGCTCATGGCTCGAGGACCGGGCAGCCCGAGAAGGCGCTCGAGCGCGACCGCGACGGCCGCGACCTCGCTGTGCGGCTGGTGTCCGACGGCGACGTTGAAGTTCGCCCGCCGGTAGAGCTCCGCGGGGACCTTCGCTCCGCCCACCACGAAGAGCACCCGGTCGGCGCGCGCGAGGCGGGGGATCACCCGAGCGAGCGGAAGACCGTACATCGTGAGGTGGACGACCGGGCCGTTGAACGAACGCAGAGTGCCCTTCCAGTCGTCCGTGGGGACGACCTCGAAAGAACCGCCCCACCGGCGTGTGACCGACCGGAGGCGGTCGGTGAGGTCCGGGTCGGGTGGGTGAAGGTACATCCGGCGGGCGCCGAACGCCCGGGCGGCGAGCGCGAGATGGGTCGTGAGCCGGGGGTCGCGACCGGGGCGGTGACCGACCCGGAGGACGGAGACCTCGGGGGTCCGCCTACTCCGGGGGGTCCGCTTGGAACCGCTCGATCCGGTGGCCACGGTACTCCAGCTTCTCGGAGCGCTTGACGATACCTTTGAGGCGCGTCGGGGACATGCCGAGCTCCTCCGCGACGTCGGAGAAGAACCGTCCGTCCGCCCCGACCGCCTCGTAGATCCTCTCTTCGAGCTTGCCGTACTCCTTGGGCGGCATCATCGCGATCGCGAGGATCTCGGAGATCTCCTGGAGGGGCGAGGTCGTGCTGATGTTGATGGTCGAATAGTAGAAGTGGTAGCTCTTGTCGGGTTGCTTTCGCCCTTCGCGCGCGACCCACCGCGTGTCGATGAGCCGGAGCTTCTCAAAGAAGGCAAGCGCCTTCTCGCCTTCCTTTCCGAACTCGCCGATCACGTCCTCGAGCGTGAGCCAGCTCTCCCCGAGGCGCTGGACGAGCTTCAGCTTCACGGGAGAGTCGACAGCCCGCAGGATCGGTACGAGGTCGCTCACGTCGTTCACGACCTTGATGCGGTGAATGCCAGCGACCATCGTCCTTCCTACCCAGGACTCTCCCCGGCCTGAGCGGCGGCGGTCAGCATACGCCGGTACTTCCCGTAGCGGTCTCCCGGGTCGAAACGGGCCGGATGCGGAGTTCGGGTGGCTCCCCCGCATTCCGGGCACTTTCCGCGGAACGTATACCGGCCGCAGCCCCGACAGACCTTCAGCACCGATTCGGTCATGCGCGAGTGAACGTCCCCTCGCCGCCCGAGCTCTTGATCGTCTTCAGCGCGGCGTCGGTCGCCTTGCGCAGCGTCTCCTCCGCCTGCTTGTACTGGGTCGCCTGGACCCGGATGCGATAACGGGGCGCCCCGACGTACTGGACATCGACCGACTCCGGGTCGACCTTCTCGGCCGCCAGGAGGGCCCCGCGGACGTGGTCCATCCCGTCCGGCCCGGGGTCGGTGATCTCGAGGGTACCCAGGATCGTGACTCGCGGGGGAACGATGTTCTCCCGGGCCACCTTCAGGAAGGCCGTCGCCCAAGGAGCCTTCTCGTTCTCCTTCTGGAACCGCTTCGGGTCTGCGGAGGCGACTTCGAACGCCCCGAACAGCGAACCGAACTTCTCGACGAGCGCCGGCCCGAAGAGGTTCACCGCCTCGTCGGCCGTGAGCTTGAGCGAGAGGCCGACCTGTTCTATGAGTCGCATGGCGCGCTGTTCGTTCTTCCAGGCTTGGACCTTCTCGCGCCGCTGGTGGTCGTTGATCCGCTTCAGCGAGAGGTCGATCTGCCCTTTCGCGGGGTCGACCCGCAGCACGCGGGCGACAATCTTCTGGCCCTCTCGGATGTGGTCGCGGATGTACTTGACCCACCCGGTCGCGACCTCGGAGAGGTGGATGAACGCCTCACGTTTGTTGTACTCGTCGAGGGTGACGAACGCCCCGAAGTTGCGTATGGAGGTGACGGTGCCGACGACGAGCTCGCCTTCCTCCGGGAGCTCCGCACGCAGGGGCATCCGACGGTCGGGCCCCCGTCTACGCGGACGCGGGCCGAACGAGCTCGCCCCGGAGTTTGGCCTGGCCGCCGGTCGGCGTCGCGAGGGTCGCGCCGCAGACCGAGCAGTTGACGACGGACGACGGTCGGCTGAAGATCGTCTGCTCGGTCGAGCAGTCAGGACACCTGACGACCCAGAACGGGGATGGTCCGCGCATGCCCGCTCCTAGTGGTGCTCCACGAGCTCGAGCTGGCTCGCCCTCCAGCTCGCCGGCTGGACGGTGTACTTGCACTTCTTGCAACGGTACTTGAGATAGACCCGGCGCACCGCCTTCGCCCGTCCTTCGGGCTTGGGCCGCGGGAAACCCCCGTAGCCACGCGTGGCACGACGGAATCGGCGCTGCCCCCACTTGAGCTCGGAGGCCGGGCGCTTCTTTCCTTTCTCGACGTCGTGGTCCGTGTGCGTCTTGCACTTCGGGCAATACGTCGAGACGACCTTCGGATAATGCATCGGCGGCCGCCGAGACCCTTCTCCTATATAGGCCTGCGGGCGCCGCCGAGCTCCGTCCGGGGAGAAGTCGTCGTGACCGGGCTCTTCCCGCCGATTCGGCCGGAGGGGGCCGTGAGGGCATGGACGCGGGCACCGACACGGGTTCTCTCTCGAGCCCAAAGCCAACCGTTAAGTAGCGAAGCCTTTTCGGCGCGACCGCCCTTCAGGATAAACCCGACCGATGCCCGACCGTTCCTCGCTCGATGTCGTCACCGAAGCCCTCGGCAAGGCGGGCGAACGCAAGTTCACCGAGAGCGTCGAGCTGTCGATCAACCTCAAGGACCTCGACTTAACGGTTCCCAAGAACCGCCTCGAGGACGAGATCCCGCTGCCGAACGGTCGCGGGAAGACCGTGAAGGTCGCGGTGTTCGGCTCTCCCGAGCTCTGCCTGAAGATCAAGGGCGTCGCCGACGTGGTCGTCCCGGCGAACCAGCTCGATGATATCGCCAAGGACAAGAAGGCGGCGAAAAAGATGGTCAGCCAGGTCGATTTCTTCCTGGCGGAGGCGCCGCTCATGCCCACGATCGGTAAGCGGCTTGGTGTCGTGCTCGGCCCCCGCGGCAAGATGCCGCGACCGCTTCCTCCCGGAAGCGACCCGACCAACCTGGTCAACTCCCTGAAGCGGTCGATCCGGATCCGCTCGAAAGGGAACCGAACGTTCCACGCGGCCGTCGGGACCCGCGCGATGAAGCCCGAGGAGATCGCGCAGAACGTCGACGCAGTCTTGAGCCGCGTCATGGGAAAGCTCGAGCGCGGGCGCACGAACATCGAATCGGTCTACGTCAAGACCACGATGGGACCGGCGGTCCGGCTCTGGTGAGGAGGAGACGATGCCCGGCCGTGGATCGGTTCCCCCCGAGAGACTCGAGCGCGTCAATGCGCTCGCGAAAACGGTCCTGGCCCACCCCGTAACGGCGGTCGTCGGGCTGCGCGGCGTCCCCGCCTCGGCGCTGCAGTCGATGCGCCGCGAGCTCCGGGAACGCGACCACCCGATCACGGTCGCCACGAACAGCGCGATCCGGCACGCGCTCGAGAAGGCATCCGTCAAACGACCCGCGCTGCGCCCGCTTCTCGGCCAGGTCCAGGACCAGACGGCGGTCCTCGCCACCGAGGGCAATCCGTTCTCGCTCTTCCAGGAGTTCCTGCGCACCCGCTCCCCGACACCCGCGCGGGGAGGCGAGGTCGCCCCGAAGGACATCTTCGTCCCCGCCGGAACGACCAACTTCAAGCCCGGCCCGATCGTTGGAGAGCTCCAGCACGCCGGCCTCCCCGCGGCAATCGAGAAGGGCAAGGTCGTCCTGAAGAAGGACACCACGATCGTGAAGGCCGGCCAGACGATCTCGCGGGAGGTCGCGACGATGCTTACCCGGCTCGAGATCTTCCCGCTCGAGGTCGGACTCTCGCTTCGCGCGGTGGTCGACGGCGAGACATTCTACCCCCCCGAGGTCCTCTCGGTCGACCTCGACGTGCGCAGGGCCGACCTCGCCCGAGCCGTCCGCTCGGCCCTGGGCCTCGCGGTCGAGGTCGCCTACACTACCCCCGAGACGCTTCCGCTCCTCGTCACCAAGGCCCACCGGCGCGCCCTCGGGGTCGCGCTCGCGGCCGGCTACGTCACGAAGGAGACGATCGAACCGCTCTTCGCGAAGGCGATGCGCGAGGCGGCCGCGGTCCAAAAGCTGACAGGTCACTGAGGGTCCCCCGAAGTCCATGGAGTGAGAACGATGGAGTACGTGTATGGTGCGCTGCTGCTCAACGCCGCCGGAAAGCCGATCGACGACAAGGCCCTCTCGGGGGTCCTCACCGCCGCCGGGGTCGCCCCCGATACGGCGCGGGTGAAGGCGCTCCTCGCCTCGCTCGAAGGGGTCAACCTCGCCGAGGTGCTCGCGAAGGCCGAGACGTTCGCCGCGCCGGCGCCGACCGCTGCGCCTGCCGAGAAGAAGGAAGGCAAGGGCGAGAAGAAGGAAGAGGAAAAGAAGGAAGAGAAGGGCGTCACTGAGGAAGAGGCGGCCGAAGGCCTCTCCGCCCTCTTCG
>JBEKJT010000070.1:0-7831 GCA_050011075.1 Thermoplasmata archaeon | reverse complement strand
TCCAGGTAGCGTCGCTGAACCATCCCCGCGACTCGAGGCGGTAGACCGTCCCGTTCGATGCGAGGGTGAAGGAGAGGGCGACGCGGACCGCGAAGGCACCGGCCGGGGTCGACGACGAGGTCACCACGGCCACCGACCCCTGGAAGACCTCATGCGAGTACATCGTGTAGACAGGAACGGTCACGTTAGACCCCGACCCGGTTTCGCTCGAGAGGACCGGCGCCCCCGCGATCGGAACGGTCGAAGTGGCGTTCCCCGGGAATCCGTTGAACGCGTACACGTCGAGGGTCAGGAGGACGCTATCGAGGGAGCTGGAGAACGGGTTCGAGACCGTGAACCAGAGAGCGCTCTGGGCCCCCGGCGTCATCGTCGGGCCCGAGAGGTTGCCGACGAAGTCCCGGTCGAGCGCGATCGGCAGCGGTGGGTATCCGGCCGCGCGGGCGGGGGAGGAGCTCCCGACGAGCAGGAGGGTCGTCGCGACCAGGGCCGCCACGATGACCCGCTCGGCGACGCGAGATCGCCGACGGGGCTCCCGGCTAGGCACCGGATTCCTCGGGATACTCTCCGCTCTCCGCGAGCGCGACCAGCCGTCGGATTCGCTTCATCGTCTCGCGACGACCCCGGCGTCCACCGATGCCGAGGAGGCCGGCGAAGCCAAACGTCGGCCGCGGGGCGAGGAGGCTCGCCTTGTAGAGCGCCCGGGCCAGCGCCCTCGGATGACCCGTGAGGACGACCGCGTCGAGGTCCGCCCGGTACTCCTCACGGCGGGTGAGCGAATCCGCGAGGTAGGCGAGGACCGGGTCCCAACGCATCATACGGGCTAGAGTGCGGAAGAAGGTGAGGTATCGTCCATCGAGCTCGCGGATGTGGCCGAGCTCGTGGGCCACGACCGCCCCCGTCTCGCGGGGGGTGAGTTGCTCGAGCAACCCGTCCGACACGAGGATCACGTCGCGGCGCCGTAGGCCGCGAGGCCGGCTCGGCTGCAGCAGCGTAAAGGTGAACGCCTCGGCTTTTCGGGACGGGAACGAGAGGAGCGTGGTCGAAGCCGCGGGTCGCGCAAGCTCCTCCGGCCACGGAAGCTCGCGGGTCTTGAGGAGACGCAGGAAGCCGCGTCCGACCGCCTGGCTGATCAGGAAGGCGGTGAGAAAGACGGCGAACGCCCCGGCGGCGCCGAGGAACCAGAAGACCAGGAATCGGGACTCGAACAGAGTCAGAGGGGCCCGCACGAGCTGGACGACCGCCGTTCCGCCTCCGTTCGCCAGGACCCAGACGAGGACGGTCGTGGCGAGCAGCGCCCACACGGCGAGGAAGACCGCGGCGAGCCGAAACACGGTCGGCGACGTGGAATGGCGGAAGGCGACCAGGAGCCCCGCACCGACCCCGACCCACGCGAGGACGGGGAGGTACGTTACCCCGATGAAAGCGCCCGACATGGACCGGTGACGAGGCTCAATCGAGACCGAGCCGCCGCCGGAGCTCCTGCTCCTGGGACGGGTCCAGCTTCGCGATCTCCTCGTTCAGGTGAACGACCCCCGCCGGGCCGAACATGGCCACGACGCCCCTCAGGAGATTCTCGAGGTATTTCTGCTCGACGTTCGCGGGGCGATAGACGTACCGCTCTCCTCCCCGGCAGGTCTCCCGACGCCGCTTCACCAATCCCTTCTCGAACAGACGGGAGAGGATCGTCGCGACCGTCGTGTATGCGACGCGGATGCCGCGATCCTCGAGGCTCTTTCGAACCTCCCGTGCCGGGGCTTCCTCGAGCTTCCTCAGGGAGAAGAGGACCTCGGTCTCGAGCGAGCCCAGCACGAAAGGAACCCCGGCGATTCATTCGGGGGGGCTCCTTAAGAGATACGTCGCACGTGAACGGACCAGTTCGTACTACACGGATTCCGGGACCCGTTTCGGGTGCGGGAGACCGGGGGACCCCGTCGGTCGGGAAAGTTAATGGCCCGGCTCGATACGGCGAAGGCATGGAGGTCGTGGGGGGAGGGGCCGAGAGCATCCTCGACCTCGTCGGGAACACTCCCCTCGTTCCGCTCCGGCGCGTCGCCGCGGGCGTCCCGTACCGAGTGCTCGCGAAGCTCGAGTACCTCAATCCGGGCGGCTCCGTTAAGGACCGGATCGGGGCCAGCATGATCGACCAGGCCGAACGGGACGGTCGGCTCAAGCCGGCCGGGACGATCATCGAGGCGACGAGCGGTAATACCGGTGTCGGACTCGCGCTGGTCGCCGCCGTCCGCGGCTACCGGATCGTGTTCGTGATCCCGGACAAGATGAGCTCGGAGAAGATCCGCCTCCTGCGCGCCTACGGCGCTCGGGTGGTCGTGACTCCCGCCGGGGTCCCTCCCGACCATCCGATGAGCCACTACTCCGTTGCCCGCCGTCTCGCACGGGAGATCCCCGACTCGTACTACCCGAACCAGTACGAGAACCAGGGGAACCCGGAAGCTCACTATCGGACTACGGGGCCCGAGATCGACCGGGATGGGGGCCCGTCGCTCGGAGCGGTGGTCGGCACGGTCGGTACCGGCGGAACGATGAGCGGGATCGGCCGATACTTCAAGGAACGCAGGCCCGGCGTACGGATCGTCGCGGTCGATCCGGCGGGCTCGGTCCTGGGCCCGTACTTCCGGACCCGACAACTGCCTACGGCGGTCCCCTACCAGGTCGAGGGGATCGGCGAGGACATGGTCCCGATGTCGATCCACTTCCAGTACCTCGACGAGTTCGTAGAAGTGAACGACCGCGAGTCGTTCCTCATGGCGCGCCGCCTCGCCCGGGAGGAAGGTCTCTTCGTCGGTGGCTCCTCGGGCTCTGCCGTCGTGGGAGCTCTCCGCTGGCTCGGTTCGCGCCCGCTCCCGGAGGGTGCGAGCGTGGTCGTCATCCTTCCCGACTCCGGCGACCGGTACCTATCGAAGTTCTATTCCGACGACTGGATGCGTGAAAAGGGGTTCCTCGACGTCGGCTCGACCGCTCGCGACCTGCTAGGGCGAAAAGGTTCCACCCCCGCGATCGTTGCGGTCGACCCTATGACGGTCGTCCGGGACGCGCTCGCGCTCCTGCATCACCACGGGATCACGCAGATGCCGGTGCTCGCCGGTCAGAAGAACGCGGGTAGCTTCCAGGAGGACGAGGTGCTCCGCGCGAGCCTCGCCGATGGAACGGTGCTCGAACGTTCCGTCGCGCAGGTCCTCTCGCCGCCGTTCCCCGAGGTCCCGACCGACGCGCCGGTCTCCGAGGTGCTCCATCGCCTCAAGGAGGAGCGGGCGGTACTCGTCCGGGATGCCGCCACCGGCGCGCCGATCGGGGTGTTGACACGCCACGACTTAGTCGGGTTCTTGTCGGAAGAAGGGGGGACCCGTGCGCTTTAACACGCGCCTCATCCACGACGGGCAGCCGCCCGACCCGCTCACGGGCGCGGTCAACCCTCCGATCTACCTCTCGAGCACCTTCCGCCAGTCGGCCCCGGACGTGAACCAGGGGTACGTCTACAGCCGCAGCGGGAACCCGACCCGCGCGGTCCTCGAAGCCGCCCTCGCCTCGCTCGAATCCGGACGCACGGGGCTGGCCTTCTCGTCGGGCCTCGGCGCCCTCGCGACCCTGCTCGAAGCGTTCCCGACCGGCAGCCGCATCGTCGCCGTGGACGACCTCTACGGTGGAACGTGGCGGTTGTTCGAACACCACCGCCGTCAGTTCGGTCTGAAGATCGACTACGTCGACATGCGCGACCTGGAGCGCGTCCGCGCCGCGCTCACCGAGAAGGTCGACCTCGTGTACCTCGAGACGCCGACCAACCCACTACTGCGGCTGGTCGACCTGAAGGCGGTCGCCCGCCTGGCCAAGGACGCGAAGGCGCCCGTAGCGGTCGACAACACCTTCGCCACCCCCGCTCTCCAGCGCCCGATCGAGCTGGGCGCCGACATCGTGCTTCACTCGACGACGAAGTACCTGGGCGGCCACTCGGACATCGTGGGAGGCGCGCTCGTGCTCCGGACCCGGAAGGACGGCCAGCGGTTCGCGTGGCTGCAGAATGCTGTCGGGGCGGTCCCGAGCCCGTTCGACTGCTTCCTCGTGCTCCGGGGGATCCACACGCTCGGCGTCCGCATGCGGGCGCACGGGGCGAGCGCCCGGGCGGTCGCGGAGGTGCTCGAAGGCCACAAGAAGGTCCGCACCGTCCACTACCCGGGTCTTGCGAGCCATCCGCAGCATTCCCTCGCGCGCCGCCAGATGGACGGGTACGGCGGGATCGTAAGCGTCGACCTGGTCGGAGGAACGCGACCGGTGCTGCGATTCCTGCGTCGGCTCAAGATCTTCACTCTCGCCGAGAGCCTCGGGGGCGTGGAGTCGCTAGTCGACCACCCGGCGACGATGACCCACGCCAGCGTGCCGAAGGCGGAACGCGAAGCGCACGGCGTCACGGACGGCCTCGTCCGTCTCTCCTGTGGGATCGAGGACCCGGCCGACCTCGCGGACGACGTGCGGTCCGCCCTGCGGGGGGCCTAGCGATGCGCCGGTTCACGGTCTACGACTCGATGAGCCGGGAGGTCCGCGTCTTCGCGCCCATCACCCCGCCGCGGGTCGGCATGTTCGTCTGCGGCCTCACCCCATACGACACGGCGCACATCGGGCACGCTCGCACGTTCGTCTTTTTCGACGTGGTCGCCAGAGCCCTCCACCGCTGGGGCTACCGGGTCTTCTACGTCCAGAACGTGACGAACCTCGACGACAAGCTCATCGCTCGGGCCGCGGAGCTGGACGACGACCCGCTCGCCCTTGCCGAGCGGCACTTCCTTTCCTGGCGCGCCGACTCGGAACGGCTCGGGATCCGCTCGGTGGGTCACTACCCGCACGCGACCGACTACACGCCCGAGATCCTCCTGCAGATCCAGACGCTGATTGACCGAGGATTCGCCTACCCGGCGAACGGGTCCGTTTACTTCGAGGTCGGGAAGTTTGCGGCCTACGGCAAGCTCTCCGGCCAGCGGACGGAAGCGCTGAGGCCCGGTGCGCGGGTCGAGGTCGACCCATCGAAACGCTCCCCGGAGGATTTCGTGATCTGGAAGGCGACGACCCCGGGGGAACCGAGCTGGGACAGCCCGTGGGGTCCCGGACGGCCCGGCTGGCACATCGAGGACACCGCGATCACCCTCCGGCTCTTCGGGCCGCGCTACGACCTCCACGGCGGGGGGCTCGACCTGATATTCCCTCACCACGAATCCGAGATCGCGCTGGCCGAGGCGGCGACGGGTCGGGCGCCGCTCGTGAATTATTGGATGCACGGCGGGATGCTCAACCTGGGTGGCGAGAAGATGTCGAAGTCGCTCGGGAATGTCTACGCCCTATCTACGGCCCTCGACGATTTCGGCTCCAACGTGCTCCGGTTCTTCTACCTCAACGCGCATTATCGAAGCCCCCTCGAGTTCGTCCGGGGAAAAAGCCTCGAGGAGGCCCGCGAGGCGTACGCTCGGCTTGCGCTCCCCGCGGACCGCATCGCCGAGATCCTTGAACGCGATGGGCTTGAGCGTCCCGGCGCGGACCTTCCCGACGCCCTGGCCCGCGATGCGGAGGCGCTGGTCGAACAGCTCGATGCGACGCTTTCGGAGGACTTCAACACCCGGGAGGCGACCGCCCTCCTGTTTGGCTGGACGCGACGGCTCGCGGGAGAACTGGGGCAGCTCGAGACATACTCAGGCGAAGCCCTGGACGACCTCGCCGCACCCTACCGCTGGGGTGACGAGGTGCTCGGGTTGTTCCAACGGGAGACCGCAGGCCGATCCGGGGCCTGGGCCGCGGTCGTCCCGGTCCTCATCGCGGCTCGCGCGAGAGCCCGCACCCGGGGCGACTTCGCGGAAGCGGACCGGATCCGTGACGAGCTGAAGGCGGCGGGCGTCCGGCTCGAGGACGACACGTCGGGGACCCGCTGGGAGTTCGTCGGGACCCCGTAGAGGCTCCGTGAGGGGATTCGGGTTCCGGGAGCACGGGGGGCTCGACCGGCTCGAATACGTGGAGGTCCCGGAGCCGGATCCGGGACCCGACGAGGTGCGGATCCGGGTGCATGCGGCAGCGTTCAATCGCCTGGACCGCTTCACTCTCGAGGGGATCCCGGGGGTACCTGTCGAACGCCCGCACGTCCTGGGCTCGGACGGCTCGGGCACGGTCGACCGGGTGGGGAGCGCGGTTTCTGACCTCGCGCCCGGGACGCGAGTGCTGATCAACCCGGGCCTATGGGACGGTACGTGTGACGCATGCCGCTCTGGGCGGGAGGAGTTCTGTCGGAACTACCGTATCGTCGGAGAACACACCCAGGGAACGGCCGCCGAGCTGGTCGTCGTGCCGCGCCGGAACGTCCACGCCCTCCCCGACCGCCTCTCGTTCACGGACGGCGCGGCTGTCCCCCTCGTATTCCAAACCGCGTGGCGGGCCCTCAAGACCGTCGGCCAGGTCGTTCCCGGAGAGCGGGTGGCGATCGTCGGCGCCGGGGGAGGGGTCGCGACCGCCGCGGTGCAGGTCGCAAAGCTGCTTGGTGCGACGGTCGCGGTCGCTTCCCGGTCCGGGGCGAAGGCCGACCGGGTCCGCGCGCTCGGAGCCGATGAATTCCTCACGTTCGACGAGGAACGTCCGCTGGACAAGGTCCTTTGGCAATGGAGCGAGAAGAAGGGCGTCGACGTCGTGTTCGACTCGGTCGGTGCACCTACCCTGGCGAGGTCCCTTCGGGCCACGTCCCGAGGCGGCCGGGTGGTCGTCATCGGGGCGACGGCAGGCCCCCGGGTCGAGCTCGACGTGCGAACCCTCTTCTGGCGCCAGGCCTCGATCCGAGGTAGCACGATGTCGAGCCCTAGCGAGTTCGTCGAGGTCTTGCGGAACCTTTCGGAAGGACGGCTACGGCCGGTCGTGGATTCGGTCGTTCCTTTTGACCGCGCGGGCGATGCCTTCCGGCGGTTCGAGGCTCCGGACCTCTTCGGCAAGGTCGTCGTCTCGGTCGTTCCCGGCTGAAGGAGTCGGGGTCTCGGGCCGGGGCGGGTTTCTTCTCCTCCCGGCACCGATTGTTCGAGGGCACTCTTAAATAGGGGAACCCGACCTTTCTTCGGTCGTGAGCCGTTCACTGGGACGTCCCTCCCGCTCCGGGGGACCGCGAAGCCAGGCCCCTGACCGAATGCACGCAACTTGGGTCGTCCTCCTCGTCCTCCTGGTGGTCGTCGGGTCGGCCGGCCTCATGGCCGTCGTCTCACCCACCCCCCGGGCCCCGACGAGCTCCGTTGCATCGCCGACGGCCGCCGTTCTTTCCCCGGCCGCTACGCCGCTGACGCACGGGGACCTCGTGGTCGGTCCCGGACAGACGTACACGATCCAGCCGACCCTGGGGGGCCACACGTACTACCAGGGCGGCAACATCACCGTGGAGCATGGCGGAACGCTCAACGTGGAGAACGTCACCCTTTCGTTCGTTCAGTACGTTGGCGATGTTGGGACCGCCCAGCAACGCCTCTCGCATCTCTACCAGTTTGACGACAACGGCACTGTCAGCTTCTTCAACTCGACCCTCACGACCGACGTTCAGGTCATCAACGCCTACGCCAAGCTGAATCTCACCGTCACGGGCGTTCTGAACGCATGGGACTCGACGTTCGCCTTCCCCGGATGGTTCTACATCGATGGGTCGGCCGCGGTAGTGACCCTGAACCAATCCGTCGTGACGTGGAACCCCTTCGTGGCCACGTTGAGCGAGCTCTCCGCGATCTACGGGGACACGCTCTGGGCGCCGACGATCACGGTCCTCGGCGGTGGCCAGCTCAATCTCTTCGCGAGCCAAGTCGACAACACCTACGCA
>JBEKJT010000069.1:0-8109 GCA_050011075.1 Thermoplasmata archaeon | reverse complement strand
GCGAGCTACTACATCGCTCCGCTCTTCGGCCAGGCGCTCGGGATCGTCGTCGGAAGTCTGGTCGGGTTTACCGGGAACCGGCGGTACACCTTCGCCGAGTCGGACCGCGGTCCGTAGGTACGACCCGGAGTCTAGCCGAACGCGTAGCGGACGCCGAAGTGGCCGCGCGGCAGGGTCCAGGTCACCGACCCCTGGTCGCAGGCGATGGCGCACGCGCCGCATTCGACGCAGTCCTCGTAGCGGAACACGAGGCGTCCCTCCACCCGCTCGTAGCACTTCGCCGGACAGACGAACGTGCAGAACGAGTGCGGGCAGGGGGCGCAGATCTCGGGCTTGACCGTGATGTGGGCGTGGTCCTTCGAATCGGTCGCATACCGCAGGGTGCCGAGACGCCGCTTGATCTCGACGAACTCGACCGGCGCCCCGGTCGACGTGCTCGCGCCCTCCATCGACCGCTCGTTCCGCCTACCGAGGCTGCTTCGCCAGGATGGCGAGGTCGGCCCGCACAGCCTCTACGCTCGCGTGGAACGCGCTCCGTTCCGCCGGGGTTAGGTCGACCTCGACGACCCGCTCGACCCCTTCGCGGCCCAGGACGACCGGGACCCCGATGTAGACGTCCTTCTCTCCGAACGCGCCGTCCAGGTGCGCGCTCACGGGTAGGAGTCGATGCTCGTCGTTCGCGATCGCCCGGACGAGCTCGGCCTGGCTCGCGGTCGGGGCGTAGTACGCGCTCCCGGTCTTCAGCAGGTTCACGACCTCTGCTCCCCCCTGTTTCGTCCGCTCGACGATGGCCCTGAGCTTGTCCGCCGATAGGAGCTTCGAGAGCGGGACTCCCGAGACGCTGGTCAGCGAGAGCAGCGGTACCATGGTGTCCCCATGCGTGCCCAGAACAAAGCCGGTCACATCGTGGGGCGCGACCTGAAGAGCGTCAGCGACGAAGGTCCGGAAGCGCGCTGTGTCGAGCGTGCCGGATTCGCCGAAGACGTGGGCGGCCGGTAGCTGGCTCACCTCCCGGAAGTAATAGGTCATCACGTCGACCGGGTTCGTCACGACCACACAAATCGCGCCCGGTGCCCTTGCCCGGACCGCGTCGGCATGCATTTTGACGATCGCCGCGTTCTTCTCGAGCAGGTCCGACCGGCTCATCCCGGGCTTCCGCGCGAGGCCGGCGGTCTCCACGACGACTTCCGCTCCCGCGAGAGCGTCCAGCGAGGTCGTTCCGGTCACCTTCGTGGAGAAGCCCAGGATCGGTCCCGATTCTTGGATGTCGAGCGCCTTCCCCTGCGGCAGTCCGTCGACGATATCGACCAGGACGACCTCCCGGGCCAGGTCGGACTCTGCGAGCCGCTGGGCTAGAGACCCGCCGATGTTCCCCGCTCCCAGCACCGCGACCTTGGTGAGCGCACCCATCAATCCCCCTCTCCGCGGCCACCCACCTCACCGGCGGCTTAAACATCAACGGCCGCGACGGCCGCCCCGCGCGTGTCTCGGCTCGGCCGAAAGGTTGATTCCTGATCGAGGCCGTTCGCGCGGCGTGGTCGACGTCGACTCGGTCCTCCTGAGCGTCCAGGAGCGGGACAAGTGGCGACGGCGTATGGAGCTCCTCGAGCGCTCGCTCGGCGAGGTCCGCGTACAACGCCGCCGACTGGAATCCCGCCTGCGCCGGATCAAGAAGGACCTCGCGCGCTTCCGCCTCACGGCCGACGCCGTGCTCGACCTCCGCCGGACCGCCCTTCCCCCCGAGGTGACCCATGCCCCGCGGAGCGTCCATATCCGATAGGCACGAGGCGCTCGCCCAGACCCAACGCGAGGTCTCGACCGAGCTCGAGCGTCTTCGGAGGGAGGAGGAGTACTTGATCCTCAAGGTCCGTCAGGCCCGCGAGCAGGTCCGTTACTACGAGGAGCTCCTCGATCTCCTCCGCCGCGACTGGGGCCAGACCCCCGGTCTTTCCGACCTCGTCCGCAAGCTCGGCTGAACGCAAGGCCGCCGTGAAGGTCGTGATTCTCGGCGCGGGAGCCGTGGGTAGCCTCTTCGCGGCCCGTCTCGCCCAGGCCGGACACGCAGTGACTCTCGTCGGCCGACCCGACCATGTCGCCCAGATCCGTGCGAGCGGTCTCCGGGTCCTCGACCACGGCGTCGAACTCGTGCCTCTCGTCGCTGTGACGGAGCTTCCCGACGAGACCGTGACGGAGGCGGCGTTCGTGACGACCAAGACGTTCGACCTCGCCGCGGCCGCCGCCACGCTCGCCCGGGCCGTGCGCTCCCCCGTGCCCACCCTCCTCCCGCAGAACGGGCTCGGCGTCGAGGCGATCGCGAACGACGCGCTCGCGTCGGCCGGCTGGTCGGATCCCTCGCGTTGGACCGTACGCGCGGTCCACTCGGTTCCCGTGACCTGGGTGGGACCGGGAGTGGTGCGACAGGCCGGCACTGGGGAGATCCTCCTACCGGAAACGACGGGACCCACGGCCTTTTGCGTGCGTCGGTTCGAACAGCTCTTTTCGGGGGCCGGATTCACCGTGCGGACGGTCCGTGCGTTCGACCGTGAGGTCTGGCGCAAGGTCCTCATCAACGCCGCGATCAACACGGTGACCGCGGTCCGCGGCGTTCCGAACGGTCGCCTCCTCGAGGAGCCGGCGCGAGGAGAGGCGCTCGCTCTCCTACGGGAAGCCCTTACCGTCGCTCGAGCGGCCGGCCACGAGTTCTCAGAGGAAGAGGCGGTGCGCGATTTCGAGCACGTCGCACGCGCCACGGCGGAGAACCGCTCGAGCATGCTCCAGGACATGGACCGGGGCCGTCCGACGGAGGTCGACTCCATCTCGGGGGCGCTCCTCCGAATCGCCGTCGCCCATGGCCTCGACCTCCCGGCGACCCGGGCGGTCACCGAGGAGCTCCGGCGTCGAGCCCGCGAGTCGGCCCGTCGTGCATAACCCTCTTAGCACCGGGATTCTCGCGTCGGGCGATGGTAGAAAAGCGGGGCGTCGGCTCGGCCGCGGTCCGCGGACGGCGCGTGCTGGTTCGCGTCGATTTCAACGTCCCGCAGGACCCGAACGGACAGGTCGCCGACGATCGTCGGATCGTCGAGGCCCTCCCGACGCTGAATCACCTGCGCGCCGCCGGGGCGCGGACGATCCTTTTGACCCACCTCGGTCGGCCCGGCGGGCACCACGACCCGCGCTACTCGCTGCGCCCGGTCGTCCACCGCCTGAGCGCGATCCTCGGCCAGCCGGTCCCCCTCGCGGACGACATCGTCGGCGTCCACGCCCTCGAGCAGACCGCCCGGCTCGAGAACGGGCAGTTCCTCATGCTCGAGAACCTGCGCTTTCTCCCGGGCGAGGAGGCGAACGACCCCGGCTTCGCCGCCCAGCTCGCGCAAATGGGCGAGCTGTTCGTCGAGGACGCCTTCGGCACCGTACATCGCGCCCACGCCTCGACCGTCGGCGTGCCGAAACGCTTGCCGTCGTGCGCCGGGTTCCTCGTCCAGCGCGAGGTCCGCGAACTCTCACGCCTCGTCGCGGCCCCGGAACGGCCGTACGCGGTTCTCGTGGGCGGGGCGAAGGTCGAGGACAAGCTGCCGCTGCTCACGAGCTTCCTCGGACGGGCGGACAGCTTGCTCATCGGCGGCGCCCTGGCGTTCCCGTTCTTGAAGGCCCAGGGCGCGGCCCTCGGCCGGACGGCGGTCCCTTCCGGCCTCGACGCCGCGGTCGACGAGTTCCTGCACCGGGCCGAAGCGTCCGGGACGGAGGTCCTGCTTCCGACGGACCTCGTCGTCGAGCGTCCGGGATCGCTCGGGACCGAGACGTATCCGGTGGGGAACCTCCCCTCCGACGCGGACGCTCAGGATATCGGGCCCGAGACCCGGACCCGGTTCGCGGACCGACTGGTACCGGCGCACACCGTCTTCTGGAACGGGCCGCTCGGTCGGGCGGAAGATTCCCGTTTCCGGGACGGTACGCGCGAGGTGCTCTCGCGGATGGGCGGCACGCCCGGCTACCACGTCGCGGCCGGTGGGGACTCCGCGCGGATCGCCCAAGACCTCGGCGTCGCGGGGAGCTTCCAGTTCATCTCGACCGGCGGCGGTGCAGCGCTCGAGTTCGTCCAAGGGCTCGAGCTCCCCGGCCTCGCCGTGCTGCCGGACGAATAGGTCCTCCACCGAGAGGCGGCGGCGGGGCATCGGGGTCGAGGGTCGTGGCGAGGTACCGCAGGTAGGACGCTTCCACTCGCGGCACGTCGATCTCGACGACCTCGGGCACGTCGTATGGGTGCGTTTCCTTGAGGAAACGGAAGAGCCCGCCGACGCGCTTCGGGACGGTCTTGAACAGGACGAGGGTTTCGCCGGCCGACTCGACCCGGTCCTTCCACCAGTAGCGCGAATCGATCGGAACGAGATTGGCGCACGCAGCGAGACGTCGTGCGAGCGCCGCGTCGACGGCCCGCAGGGCCGCGTCCCGGGACGGGTACGAGGTCAGGACGAGGCGCATCGGCCCGCGGGCTTCGACCGGGTCGAGCGGGTACGGGCTCATCCGCCCGCTCCTTCTGCGACCATGGTCGCCCGAGAGAAATCCAAGGTGACCAGGCCGAGCGTCGCGAGGTCGACGACCGCGGCCCGGGCCGGCACGGGGTAGATGTTCCGCATCCGCTGGTACTCGGTCTCCGCCTGCCAGGTCGACGCGTTGAGCAGGAGGACGCCCCGGTAGCGGTCGACCCCGTAGGTGTGTACATGCCCGGTCACAAGGATGTCGGGTGCGGGGTCGATCACGAGTCCGTCCCGCGGCAGGGGCGCGAGGGGCGTTCGGTCGCCGTATATCGGGGCGAGGTGACGCATCTGGAGCATCCGCTTCATCACGTCGGTCGGCCGCGCGTACGACGCCCCGGGCAGCGCCGGGATCAGGTCGTCGAAGCTGCGGCCGTGGTAGGCCTCGACCACGACCCCTTCGAGGGCGAACGTGGACGGGTTCGAGAGGATGCGGACGTTGAGGGGGAGGGCCTGCACCAGGGTCGCCGGGAGCGGCGGCTGGGGTTCGGCAGGGCAGACGGCGTCGTGGTTGCCGGGGATCGCGACGATGGTGAGGCGCTCGGGGAGCTCGGCGAGTCGTCGGCCGAGCTCGACGTACTGCTCTACCACGTCGGTGATCGCGAGGTCCCGCTCCTGGCGAGGGTAGACCCCGATCCCGTCCACGAGGTCGCCGGCGATCACGACGTAGTCGATCGAGGATGCGAGCTCGGGGTGGGAACCGCGGCCGCGCAGGAACTCGACCAGCAGGGCCCAGGATTCGTTCAGGAACGACCGGCTGCCGACGTGGAGGTCGGAGAGAAAGACCGCCCGCCGCGCTCGCGGGGCGCGGCCTGGCCGGCGGTCGGACGGCACGTCGGGCCGTTCCACCGTCGCCACGCGCGGGATGCGGCCGGGCTCCTTCGAGAACTCGAGGCGCATGCCTACGACCTCGTCGCAGAGGAACGTGAGCCGGGCCCCGGGAGACCCCTTCGGTACCAGGACCTCGACGGAACCGGTCTCGTCGTCGAGCGTGACGATGAGGTGGTGGCGCTGCGGGGTCTCGCGCACGTCACGGACCATCCCGAGCACGGAGGCCGAACCCTCGGCCGACCGCAGCTCGTGGATCGGGCGGAGATTCGAGAGCTGGGGGCGACCCCGCAGAAGGCGGCTCAAGGCCCGGAAGCGGGACTGGAAGAGGGCGGTGTACGCGTCCAGCGGTTGGGTCGCGACGGGCGGGCCCGAGAACCCCTCGCGCAGGAGCTCGAAGGAGGCCGCGTGCGACGGGGCGGTCCGGGCGAGCTCGCCGGTCGGGGGGACGGGCGGCCGCCGCACCGGACCGTGACGGTCCGCGAGGGCAGCCTCCACCATCTCGCGGGTGACGAAGGGGGTTCCCTCGGCGGAGCGCTCGAGGAGCTCGCGGGAGAGGACGAGCGGCTGGTGGTCGGTGAGTAGCAGTTGAAGCGCCGCCGCCTCGACGAGCTTGTGGTGCTCCTCGAAGTACTGTACGAGGTGCTCTCGCAGGTCGCCGGCCACGTTCCTCTCCGGACCGGTCCCCGCGACCCATGCGCGGACCGGGGGCACGGGTCCTACGGCAGGCGCAGGAGAGGCGAGTTATTTCAACCCTCGGGCACGGCCGGGGGTTGGGAGGGTGCGCGCGGGCTCAGCGATACGATTCCTTCGCGTACGAGGCGCCCTTCGGATACTTCTCCTTCAGGTGCGCCACGAACGCCTCGGGCGTTCGCTCGAGATGGGCCGCGTACCACTGCACCACGACGTCCTTCAGGATACGGTGCAGCTCGCCGACCTCGACATCATCCTCGGCGGCATCGTAGAGGACCGCCTGGCTCATCATCCGCATCCAGCCGGAGTACCGGTGGTAGCTCTCGCCGTCGCACCACTCGAAGATCCCCCGAAGGCGGGACTTGCCCTCCGGGGTCCGGTAATACCAGAACCGTAGGGTGAAGCCGACCCAGCCGGCCGCCCGGTCGCCGAGCTCGACCGTCTTCACCGCGCCGAAGTCGAAGTTCTCCTTGAACGTCCACTTCGTGGGGTACTCGGCGAACGTGGCGAAGAGCGTCTGCGACGGGTCGATCATGAGATGGACGCTGATCTCCTCGAACTGGTTGTGGACCTCCCAGAGGTCCTGGAGGAGGCGCTTGTTCAGCTCGGCGCGGTGCGAGAGGTCCTCGCCGGTCTTCGCCCCGGCGACCTCCTGGGTTCGGACGAGCTCCTGCTTGAGGGAACTCACGAAGTCGTCGTCCGCGAGGGGCGGTTCGGCTGCCGGAGTGCCGGGCTCGGGTACGTCAGCGACCACCACGGCCTTGCGAGAAGTCTTACGGGGCATGGAATGCGTCTCCGCCGGCGGCGTAGCGGGCCCGGATATAAAGACTGTGTCGCCGCACTGGCGGTTCGGCTCGGCGGCCGGCGCCTCCGCTCGACGCGCCGGAGCGCGCGCCGTCCCTCTTAAATAGACCGGTCGGCTGATACGCGGCGGAAAGCATCCCTCCGGGGACCGAAGGAGGACGACTCCCGACGTCGCCAGGAGATCCGGAATCACGACTCATGCTCCGTCCTTCCCCCCGTCGTAATCTCCGCGCATCGACCGGCGACGCTGGGCTAGTCTAGTTCGGTCCTCGGGGGCGTCCCGCATCGCGGGCGCTTTCCGCAAGGAAACCAAAGCCATGACCAGTGACCCAAACGCCGCCAAATACGAAGTACGAGCCCGCATCACCGCCGAAGGCGTCATCGACAAGCCCGACGTGGTCGGTGCGGTCTTCGGCCAAACGGAAGGTCTGCTCGGAGACGAGCTCGACCTGAGGGACCTACAGAAGTCCGGTCGAATCGGACGGATCGAAGTCGAGATCGACAGCCGCAAGGGGAAGAGCGAGGGAGAGATCATCATCCCGTCCTCGCTTGACCAGGTCGAGACAGCGATCCTCGCCTCCGGTCTCGAGACGGTCGACCGGATCGGCCCGTGCCGCGCGAAGATCGAAGTGATCAGCGTCAACGATATTCGCGTGAGCAAGCGCCAGAAGGTCGTCGAACGCGCGAAGGAGATCCTCGCCCGGCTCCAGGAGGAGTCGAAAGGCGTCGGGGTCGACCTCACCGAGGCGGTCCGCAAGGCCGTCCAGGTCGAGGAGATCACGACCTACGGGCCGGAACACCTGCCCGCCGGCCCGAACATCGACCAGGCGGATGCGCTGATCGTCGTCGAGGGCCGCTCGGACGTCCTGAACCTGCTCCGCTGCGGGATCAAGAACGTCATCGCCGTCGAAGGAACGAGCGTTCCGCAGACGGTGAAGGACCTCTCGCGCGGGAAGACCGTGACCGCCTTCACCGACGGCGACCGCGCCGGCGAGCTGATCCTCCGGGAGATGCTCCAGACGATGGACGTCGATTTCGTCGCCCGCGCGCCGCGCGGCAGCGAGGTCGAGGAACTGACCCAGAAGGCCCTCCTGAAGTGCCTGCGGAACAAGATCCCGATCAACCAGTACCTGGAGATGAGCGGGTTCGAGTCGACCGGCGCGAGCCGGGAACCGCGGGAAGAGCGCGGCGACGCGGGCGGGGGACGCCCCGAGCGCCGCGAGGAACGCTCGGGCGGTGGCATGGGCGGGCG
>JBEKJT010000068.1:0-8823 GCA_050011075.1 Thermoplasmata archaeon | reverse complement strand
GACGACGACGTTGTCGACCTCGCCCAGAAGCCGTCCGTCCGGAGTGTAGATCTGGCGTCCCAAAAGTTCGGTCATCTCGACCAGCATGGTCTGTTCTCGCCACCCGCCGAGCGGACCAGACCTTCTTATGCCTTTGGGCGCAGGGGCACCGACCCTTGGAGTCCTGGGACGATTCAGGAGCTCTCCGCCGGCGGATTCCCATCGGTCGGCGACGCCTGGCGCACCTGGGAACGGTACATCGCGAGGAGCTCGGCCGAGGTCGTGGCCTCGGTCGGTCCCTTGTCGTCGCGCACGCGACCGGTGTACCTCGGGAACCGCAGCGCGAGGCCGGTGGCCGGGCGCACCGCCCCGAGCGCGGCCCGGTGGATTGGGCTCAGGGTGAGCTCGGCGCCGCGTACCTCGAGCACGAGCCCGGGGCGCATCCAGCGGTCCGGCGAGAGGCCGGTGTCGACCTCGGGCGGCCGTTGGTCGGTCTCGAACGTCGCGAGCCGACGCGGCATTTCCAGGAGCGCGGCGTCGTCGAAGCCGGTGCCGACCTTGCAGAACGATTCGAACCGGTCGCGCCCCCGGTCGTAGACCGCGAGCAGGAACGCGCCGTATCGGCCCGCGCGCCGGCCTCGGCCCTGGAATGCCCCCACGACGACCCCGTCGATCGAATCGGAAAGCCCCGCCGTGTACTCCCGCTTGTACTTGATCCACCAGTAGCCGCGGGCACCGGCGCGGTAGGAGCTCCCCTCCTTGAGGGACTTCGCCATGACCCCTTCGCCGCCCGCGGCAATGGCCTCCTCGAAGAAGCGGGTCGCCGCCAACTCGTCCGAAACGACCTTCTGGACCGCGAGCCGGACCCGCTCGGTCGGGCGGATCAGTTCCTCGAGCTTCGCCCGCCGCTCGGGGAAGGTCCGTTCGTAGACCGGTTTCCCGCCCGCGAGGAGGACGTCGAACACGAACAGGCAGACCGGGACCTCCTCCTGGACCCGGGCAAGGTCGTGCTTGCGTCCCCGGCGGCGGGAGACCTCCTGGAACGGCTGGATCTCCCCCGTGTCGAGGTCGATCGGGACGCACTCGCCTTCGAGGATCGCCGGGGCGTCCGTGACGGCCTCGGGAAGCTCCGCGACGAGCTCGGGGAACTGGGCGCTGATCTCCTCGAGGCGGCGGGAGAAGAGGCGCACCGGGCCCTTCTTCGGGATGTGGGCCTGGACGCGCAGGCCGTCGTACTTGTACTCGAGCGCCGCGGTACCGCCCATCCGCTCGAGGACGGCCGCGAGGTTCGGTTCGCGTTCGGCCAGCATCGGGCGGACCGGACGGCCGACCTCGAGGCCGACGGAGGCGAGCCCGTCGACGCCCGACTCGACCAGCACGCCGGTGACGAGCCCGAGGTCGCTCGAGAGATTGAACGCCGCTTCGATGCGGGTGCGGGTCGCCTTCGTACCGTCCCCGAACGCCTCGGCGAGCGCGTCGAGGATCGTCATCTCCCGGACGCCGACGCGCAGCGTCCCGAGCACGAATCGGACGAGGAACTTCCCCTCGAGCGGGGTCGCCCGGACGAGGAGGTCGGTGAGGATCTGGACCTTCCCGTCCTGCGACCCCGTTCCCTTCGCCTCCGCGACGCGCATCAGCTCGTCGTACACGCCGCCGACGGTGAGCGGTTCCTTCTCCTCGAGGCGTCGGACCGACGCGAGCAGCTCCCCCGTCGTCGTGCCGAGGTCGCCCGAGACCTTCGTGCGCCGGGCGACGATGGCCTCGTCGACTCCCGTCGCGGCCGCGACCGCGCGGCGGGCGAGCGAGTCCGCCACGCCGAGCTCCACTCCCTCGTATTCGGGCCGGAGCATCCCTTGCGAGAGGTACAGGACGCGCGGCAGCTCGGGGGGGCGGAGGGGGTGGATCAGCTCGACCAGGATCGCCCGCATCTCGAGGCGCTTAGACGTCGCCTCGAGCCGCTCGTACGCCGCGGCGAGGTCAGCGAACCGCACGCCGGGCTCCCTCCTCGACGGAGGCGCGCAGGCGGGCGAGGTTCTCGCGAACCTCCCCGTGCTGGAACACCGAGTTCCCGCAGACGAAGAACGTCGCGCCCGCGGCGGCCGCGTCGACCGCCGTCTCGGGGCCGACCCCGCCATCGATAGAGAGGTCCCCGCCCGAGCCGATCGCGTCGAGCCGGGCCCGGGCCGCGCGTACCTTCGGCAGCACCTCGGGGATGAACTTCTGTCCGGAGAAGCCCGGGTGGACGCTCATGACCAGCACCTGGTCCAGTTGCTCGACGAGCGGGTCGACCCGGGCGAACGGAGTGTCGGGGCGGATCGCGACCCCCACCCCGGTCCCGAGCCGACGGACCGCGCGGACCACCTCCTCGGGGTCGGAGCGCGACTCGACGTGGAAGACCAGGGTGTCGCCGCCCGCCTTCTGGAACGCCTCAACGTACCTGAGCGGGTCTTCGATCATGAGATGGATGTCGAGGGGAAGCCGGGTCCGGGCCCGGACCGCCGCGACCAGCGCCGGACCGAAGGTGATGTTGGGCACGAAATGCCCGTCCATCACGTCGAGATGGAAGGCGTCGGCGCCGCCGGCCTCCGCGGCGCGCACGGCCTCGCCGAGCGCCGCGAAATCGGCGCTCAAGAGCGAGGGCGCAAGGCGACAGCGAGGCCGGGAGGACGGCACGGGAGGCCTCAGGACGCCCTCGTATTTAGGGCACTGTGCCGCCGGCCGTCCGTGCTACAGGAACTCCTCGGCCGTCGGGCTGTCGGAGACTCCTGGGATCCTCCCACCGGACCGCAGGATCTGCCCCTCGGGGGTCCATCGGCCGAAATCGACCGGGTGGACCCAGACGAGCCGTTCGCGACCGCGGCGACGCTCGGCGTCGGGGTGGGGCCGGTAGTACAGATACTGATAGAGGAGGAACTCGAGGTAGACCGCTGCGATGAGGGACAGGGTCGCCCCGGTCCAGGAGCCGAGCTCGAACCAGGTCCCGAGCACCCAGGAGTCGATGATCAGGAGGCCCAGTCCGACGTACCACTTCGAGGCGGAGAAATACCACCATTCCCGCCAGGAGGGGCCGGGCTCGAGCAGCGCCTGACGCTTCTCCGCCTCGACCTGGTCGAGCTGCTCGCGGAGCGCCGCCCTCTCGACGGGGGACTCCTGGTCCTCCTGCCTTGGCTCGGGCTCGAGCAGCGGCGGCATCGGACGACGCGCCCGTTTACGAGGGCGTTCGGAGCGGTGGGACCTCGCCCGAGGCGGTCGCAGGATAGAGATGGCAGGCGACGAAATGCTGCGGACGTACCTCGAGCAGCGGCGGCTCGACCTTGGAGCAGATCGGCATGACCGCGGGGCAACGGGTATGGAAGCGGCAACCGGGAGGCGGAGAAGCCGGGCTCGGGACGTCCCCCCGAAGGACGATGCGTTCCCGGTTCAGAAGGGGGTCCGGGATCGGGATCGCCGAGAGAAGGGCCTGGGTGTACGGATGGAGCGGCCGCGAGAACAGCTGTTCCGTCGGCGCCCGCTCCACGACCTTGCCAAGGTACATCACGACGACCCGCTGGCTCATCGCGCGGACGACCGAGAGGTGGTGGGAGATGAACAGGTAGGCGAGCCGCTGGTCGGCCTGCAGCTTCTTCAGAATGTTGAGGATCTGGGCTTGGACCGACACGTCGAGCGCACTCGTCGGCTCGTCGAGGACGATAAAATCCGGACGCAGCGCGAGCGCCCGGGCGATCCCTATGCGCTGACGTTGACCACCCGAGAACTCGTGCGGGAACCGCCACTCGTGCTCGGGGTTCAGGCCCACATCGCGCATGAGCGCGGTCACGCGTTCGTACCGTTCGCTGCGCGACCCCGTGTGGTGGATCGTCATCGGTTCGGCGATGATGTCGCGGACGAGCATCCGGGGACTGAGGGAGGAGAACGGGTCCTGAAAGACGATCTGCAGCTTTCCGCGCAGGGTTCGCATGGCGTGCCCGCCCTTTCGGTAGAGCGAGTACTGGTCCGCGAGCTCGTCGAGCTCCTTCAGGGTGGCGGAGGCTTCCGGGGAGGTCTCCTTGGTCACCCCGTCCCCCTCGGTCTGGGATGGGAGGCGGTGGTAGAGCTCGTCGAGCCGGGTCTCGACCTCGGAGGGCGGCCGGTAGTACGCGTGCCCCGAGGTCGGCTCGATCAGGCGCAGGAGGAGCCGACCAACGGTCGTCTTGCCGCAGCCGGACTCGCCGACGAGCCCGACGGTTTCTCCTTCGGAGATGTCAAAGCTCACGCCGTCGACCGCGCGGACATCCCCGATCTTGGTCGAGAAAAGACCGCCGCGGATGGGGAAGTACTTGCGAACATTGCGGGCCGAAATCAGCACAGGTGCCGAGTCGTTGTCCATCGCCGATGGCCCCAAGAGACAACCTATTCGGAGGCCACTGGTCCCTTGTATAAATAACAGGCGACGCGGTGCTCCGTTCCCTCGAGCGTCATCGGAGGACGGTACTCCTTGCAGATGGGCATCGCGTAGGGGCACCTCGGGTGGAACCGGCATCCGGTCGGGGGATGGATCAGATCCGGGACGGAGCCCGGGATCGAGCTCAGCTCCTTGTTCGGCTGGTCGATCCGGGGGATCGAAGCGAGGAGCCCCTGAGCGTACGGGTGCAGCGGGTGCTGGAAGACCTCCCGGACGCTCCCTTGCTCGACGATCACCCCAGCGTACATCACGCACACCCGGTCCGCGACCTCGGCGACGACCGCGAGGTCGTGGGTGATGAGCAGGATGGCCGTCCCGACCCGGTGCTTCAGCTCCCGCATCAGTTCTAGGATCTGGGCCTGGATCGTGACGTCGAGGGCGGTGGTGGGCTCGTCGGCGAGCAGGATCTTCGGCTCGGTCGAGAGCGCCATCGCGATCATCACGCGCTGGAGCATCCCCCCGGAGAGCTCGTGGGGATAGCCGCGGGAGACCTGGACCGGATTCGCGATCGACACACCCTCGAGCAGGCCTACCGACCGCCAGAACAGTTCGTCTTTGAGCGGCCGATGCGCCCGAGACCGGATCCCCCGGATCCCGAAGTAGAAGTGCGTGCTCCGGAGCCCGGACCGGTAACGGCCGAGACTGCGTCGTTCGCCTCCCAAGGAGTGGCGGTCCCGCATCTCCTGGAGGTGGACCTGTCCAAGCCTGGCCTGGATCTCGATCAGCCTGCGCTGGTATGCCAGATAGCGCCGCTGGAACCCGCTCAGGCGCAGTCGGCGCTGCGCCCGCTCGATGTCGGACCGGATGCTCTCTACGTCGGACCCCGCGGCCCGGGCGATATAGAACGCCTGCGTTCCGAACGAACGGACGTGGGCGGCATCGCCCACCCCCAACGCCCGGGCGCGCACCTGGTCGAGCGTCCCATCGCGGCAGGCGGTGACCAGCTCCTCGATCGCGGCACTGACCTCGGGTGTTTTGGGTGTGGCGGCGAGAAGTTCGTCGATGATCTCGATCCCTCGGTGCAGGAGCAAGGTCTCCCCGAGCTGGTCGGCGATGGAGAAGATCGGGTTCATCGCCTGGGTCGGCTCCTGGAAGATCGTCGCGATCGACTTTCCGCGGACGGCCGCCAGACGCTCGGTGGCGGCCTTGATCCTCCGGAACGAGCGCTTCACTCGTACTCGGTGCGTGCGATAGATCTTCTGGAGCGGCACGAGGTTGGCCTGGAGCGTGGAGAGGGCTCCTTGCACGGCAGTATCCCCGCCCGCGGCGGTAGCGAGTCGCTCCGTGGCGGTCTGGATCCGCGCGAGGAGCTGCAGGACCTCCGGGTCAGTGCCGACAATCTCCTTGAGCCGCGTTACGCTAGCCTGGATCTCCGCGGCCGAGCCCTGAGCCGCCGCGTCCGTCACGAACTTGTTCGTTAGAACGGTAGCCGCCTGCTCGTCCTCCGCGAGAAGTTGCTTCAAACGACGGTGCGAGGAAGAGCTGAACCAAGCCTCGTTCGGGAGGTCCCAGAGCAGGTCGGCCCGGTCGAAGAGAACCTGGCCGCTCATCACCCGGCCGGGGGGGTCGGCGATCAGACGGGTGATCGAGAAAGCGGTGACGCTCTTCCCGCAGCCGGTCTCGCCGACGAGGCCGGTGGTCTCGCCGGCCCGGATCTTGAACGACACGCCGTCAAGCGCCTTGACGACGCCGTCGTAGGTGAAGAAGTAGGTCTTGAGGTTCTTGACCTCGAGCACGACCCGCTTGTCCGAGGGGCTCTCGGTGGTCGAGGCTTCCTTCGCCTCGTTCCGCCCGGAGGCCCGCGCGGAATCGCTCGGCAGCGGCGTTCCTGCCGATTCGGAGGAGGAGATCGCCATCTTCGGTTCACCTCAGCGCCGCAACCGGGGGTCTAGCGCGTCACGGAGACCGTCCGACACGAAGTTGACGCTGATCGCGAAGAGGAAGACCGCCAGTCCGGGGAAGAACAGCTGCCACCACGGGATCGAACACGTGGCGCCGGTCGCGCACAGGCCGAGGAACCCCTGGACCACATCGAGAGTACCGAGCGCGGAGATCGTGCCCCACTCGGGGAAGTACGGGGTGGGCCAGATCAGGAAGCCGAGGAAGACCAGGAACCCGATCAGGAGCGGGATGGTACCGACATCGAGGGACATCTGGATGAGGACCGGATACGTGCTGTTCGGGATGACGTGCTTCATCACGATCCGACCTTTCGAAGCGCCGCTCGCCCGCGCCGCCTCGACGTACTTCTGTTCTCGGACCACGAGCACCTGACCCCGGACGATACGCGCGTAGAACGGCCACCAAGTGACCATGAACGCGGTGATGAGAAGGAAGACCCGGGTATCGAGGCCGCTCAAGCCGAAGATGGTGACGTAATCCGTCGTCACGACCGCGATGACGACGATGACAAAGAGGATCTGGGGGATCGAGAGGAAGATATCGACCAACCGCATCAGCGCCTCGTCTACCACGCCGCCCCAGAAGCCGGCGACCGCCCCGATGAAGAGACCGAGGGTCGCCCCGACGCCCACGATCGAGATCGAGACCAGGAGCGAATAGTCTGTTCCTCTGAGAAGTCCGTTGTAGAGATTGAAGAAGTACGACTGTCCGGGGGTCTGGGTCATAGCTCCCATGGGCAATGGTCCGAGACCCGATACCCCTACGGTCGGCGCGATGACCGAGGGGCTGCCGGTGGGGGTCTGATAGCAGTTAGGGCCGGGGGAAGGGGTGCCGACCGGGTACGTGCAAACGGTACATCCCAGTACCGAGCTCGCACTGGGGGTGAAGGAGGCGCTCGGCGCGCCGCCGTCCGTAGACGCGGCTCCGCCGGTCGTGAATGCGATCCTGATCGCTTTGTTCCCTGTGAGGGGAGTTCCAGCCACGGGGAATGAGCCATGGCTCGGAGCGGCCGTGTAGCCTGTCACATTACTGATGGTATACTGGTAGATCGGGCCCGACCCCAGGGAGAAACTGATCGACGAACCGGACGAGGACTCGGTAGACACATTGGCGATGGTCACCGACCACTGCGTGCCGGCCGGAAGACCGGATTCCTGGAAGGTCACCACCTGGTTGTTCGTCCCGAAGCACTGAGGCATCACGTTCCACGGGACCGACGTGGTGGCGGCGTAGATTCCGATGAGGACCAGGAACATGATCACCCCGATCCCGAACATCGCCAGCGTGTTGCGTCGCAGGAAGAACCAGGTCCGTCGATACTGGTCGAGCCGGGGGCTCCGACGGGGACCGGAGCTCGAAGGGACCTCGGGTTCCATCGCCTCCGCCGCCATCTTCGTTTACCCCAGCCGGACCCGGGGGTCGAGGTAGGCGTAGAGCACGTCCACGATGATGTTGGCGACGACGACGATGTACGTGAAGAGCAGCACCGAGCCGAAGATCAGACCGAAATCGATCGGATAGTTGGTCTGCTGCACGGAAAGTGCAAGAAGATACCCGACGCCGTGAAGGCCAAAGACCTCCTCAATGACCGGGAAGCCACCGATGAAGAAGGCGAAGGTGAGACCCAGTACGGTGATGGTGACGTTGAGCGAGTTGCGCCCGGCATGGCGCTTGATGACGGTCGATTCCGGAACTCCCTTCGCCCTCGCGGTACGTACGAAGTCGAGGTTCATCACCTCGAGCATGCTGTTGCGAACGATGGCCAGCCACCACTGTCCGTGGATCGCCGCGTCGACCGTGGGAAACCCGGTCGGCGAGCTGATGGCTCCTTGGACCAGCCAGGACGGATAATTGCCCCCGGCAAAACAGGATTGGATGGGCCAAGAGCCCACGAACTCGTCGTAGGTGGACTCGCCGGAGGGGCACCAGGGCGGGTGGACCCCAAAGCCAAGCCATCCGCCGAGCCCTAACACCAACGCCATGAGTAAGAGGGAGGCGAGCAGAAACGACGGCATGGCGTAGCCTGAGAAAGACATGATCCGTGCCGCCTGGTCGACCGGACGGTTTCGATAGACCGCGGAGAGGTTCCCCAGCGGGATCGAGACGGCCAGAATGATTGCCAGCGAAAGCAGGGCGAGCTCCAAGGTGTACGGAAGGAACCAGGAGAGCACGGTGATCACCGGGTGGCCCGCGGCAAGGCCATTCGCCGCCGTCGTCCCGGCGGTGCTATGATTATCGACCGTGCCCCACTGGAAGGTCAGGGCTCGGTACATGTAACCGGCCCACTGTTCCGGTAAAGGTAAGTTGAGACCTAATTTGTCGAGGAGAGCAATGTAGTACGGGTTCGTGCACTCGCCTTTTTGACTGGCGTTCAGTAAGCTACAGGGAATCGGATTGTCGTAGAGCCAGGTACGCCCCCTCTGAGGAGGTGGGCCGTAATGCGCAGTCAGCTGGTCGACGACCGGGAGCGAGCTGATCAGTATGAACGTAATCGTCATCAC
>JBEKJT010000067.1:0-8321 GCA_050011075.1 Thermoplasmata archaeon | reverse complement strand
CAGTTCGGCCTTCCAATCAGCGAGTACGAGGCGATCCAGTTCAAGCTCGCGGACATGGCGATGTGGATCCACGCCCTCCGCTACATGGTCTACCACGCGGCGGCGCACCAGGACCGGATGGGCACCGTACCGAAGCAGTGGAGCCGGCTCGAGCGCGTGGAGAAGACGCGCGAGGCGGCGATCGTGAAGTGCCTCGCCTCCGAATGGACGAGCGACGTGATCGACGAGGCGCTCCAGATCCATGGAGGTCTAGGGTACATCCGGGGGACGCCGATCGAGCGGGCGTATCGCGACGCCCGGATCAGCGAGATCTTCGAGGGGACGAACGAGATCCAACGGCTCGTGATCTCCCGCGACCTCCTGACCCGGGGCCTCTGACCCGTCAGGAGGCGGGCGGGACCGCCCCACCGTCGCGCAGCACGCGTCGCAATACCTTCTGGACGCCGCTGCGCGGCAGCGAGTCCCGGAACTCGACCGAGCGGGGCGCCTTGTAGTGGGCGATCCGCTCGCGCACGAAGGCGATGAGCTCCTCCGCGCCGACCGAGGAACCGGGCTTGCGCACGACGAACGCCTTCACGACCTCCCCGTGAGCGGGATCGGGCGTGCCCACGACCGCCGCATCCGCGACCGCCGGATGCTGGAAGAGGACCTCTTCGACCTCGCGCGGGTAGACCTTCATTCCCGAGACATTGATCATGTCCTTCTTGCGGTCGACGATGTAGGCGTACCCGTCCGCGTCGATCCGTGCCACGTCCCCGGTCCGTAGCCATCCGTCCAAAGAGAGGACGAGCGAGGTCTCTTCGGCCTGACGGTAGTAGCCCAGCATCACCTGGGGACCGCGTACGCAGAGCTCCCCGACGACGTTCTCGCCGAGCACCCGCGTCGGGTCCTCGAGGCCGACCACGCGCTGCTCGGTCTCGGGCAGGGGGAGACCGATCGATCCCGGGCGCCTCTCCCCCTCGACGGGATTCGTGTGGGTGGCGGGGGACGCCTCGGTGAGACCGTACCCTTCGACCACCACCGCGCCGGTCAGTTCCTGAAATCGACGCGCGACCTCGGCCGGGAGCGGGGCGGACCCGCTCAGGCAGAACCGGATCGACCGCAGTTCGTAGCGGGCCAGGTCCGGCTGCTGGTTGAACGCCTGGTAGAGGGCGGGGACGCCGGGGAACTGGGTGGGATGGTAGCGGTGGATGAGCTTCAGGACCTCGCGGATCTCGGGCTTGGTCTGCATCACGATCGTCGCCCCCTCACTGAGGCCGAGCAGGAGGGCGACCGTGAGCCCGTAGATGTGGAAGAACGGGATGGTCGCGAGGATCACCTCCTCGCCCGGGTGCCGCGTCGTGTTCCACGCGTTCGACTGGTCGACGTTCGCGACCAGGTTGCGGTGGCTGAGCATCGCCGCCTTCGGGCGACCGGTGGTTCCCCCCGTGTACTGAAGGACCGCGACCGTGGTGGCCGGGTCTCCTTTCCAGAGCGGCACGGAACCCGGAGTTCGGATCGCCGTCGTCCACGGTCGGACCTCGGGGCCGCTCGGGAACTCGGTGTCGAGATGCTGGCGGCGCATGACGCTGTTCACGAACGGCCGCGTATACCACGGATAGAGCTCGCGCAGGCGGGCCACGAAGACCGTCGGGACCGACGCCTCCGAGCGGACCTTCGCGAGGTTCGGGTAGAGGAACTCGAGAGTGACGAGCGCCTTTGGCTCGGAGTCCTTGAGGATCCGAACGAGGTCCTGGCCAAGGTAGAGCGGGCTCACCTGTACGACCGTGGCCCCGAGTCGCAGGGTCGCGAAGAACGCCATCGGATACGCCGGGCAGTTCGGGAGGAAGAGCGCTACGCGGTCGCCCGGTCCCACTCCCTCCTTCGCGAGGGCCGCGGCGAACCGCTCGCTCTCTTCCCAGAACCGTCCGTAGGTCCACTTCGCACCGTAGTAGACGAGGGCAGTGCGGTCCCTCCAGCGACGGACGCTCTCTTCCACAACCTCGGTCAGGAGGTGGTTCGGGATCGTGAGATGCGCGGGCACGCCGGGAGAGTAATGTCGGGTCCAAACCGGCACGGCCGCGGGACTCTCGCCCAACGGCGGCTCACCCCGGGGCGGAGGCGGATTCCTTGACGAATTGAACGCCGGGTTTGTAACTGGGGTGGAACCGTACGCGTTCCCCGATCGTGAGGTCCGACTCGGAACGAACCGTGGGCATCCAGCCCGTGACCCTGCCGCCGCCGTCCAGCTCGACCACAACGTACGCGTACGGCGCGTCGTTCAGGAACTCGTCCCCGGGGACATGGAGGACCGAGAACGCGACGACCTTCCCCTGGGGCGAGAGCGCCGCTTCCTCGAGGTCCGCCGTACCGCAACGGGAACAGGCGAGCCCCCACGTGGCGGTCACGAGACCGCAGCTCCGGCATCGGAACCCCCGTAGGGTGCTCTCGGTTTCGTACCCTTTCACGTACTCGTCGACCGTGTGCGGCGCGGAAGGAAGGTCGTCCGGCATGTCCACCCCCCTCAGCGGCGCGAGAAGATGTGCACGGAACAGGAGCCGCCGGTCGCGCCGACGTTGTGCGCGAGGGCGATCTCGGACTTCGCCACTTCGCGTCCCTGGGCGAGACCGTTCATCTGCTCGAAGATCTCCACGACCTGGCTCGCCCCGGTCGCGCTGACCGGGTGGCCCTTCGCCTTCAGACCGCCCGACGTGTTCACCGGCAGTCTCCCATCGCGGGCCGTCACCCCGTCGAACTCCTCCTTGGCCGCGGTTCCCTGGGGAAAGAACCCGAGATCCTCGAGGGCGAGGACCTCGGCGATCGTGAAGCAGTCGTGGACCTCGAGAAAATCGATGTCCTTCGGTTCCATCTTCGCCTGCTTGAAGGCCTTGGCGGCCGCCGTGCGAGTCGCCGGGAGCCCGTACAGGTCCGCCCGGTCCTGCATGTCGGTCACCGATCCCGAACGGGCCGACGCCCGGATCACGAGCGGCTCGGTCACCGGGCTCTTCATGAACTCCTTGGACGCGACGACGACCGCCGCAGCGCCGTCCGAAAACGGGCAGCAATCGTAGAGGCGGAGCGGAGAGGCGATGATGGGCGACCCGAGATAGGTCGCCATCGTGATCTCCTTCTGGAAATGCGCGTGGGGATTGCGCGCGGCGTTCGCGTGGTTCTTCACCGCGATCGCGCCGAACATCTCGTCCCGGATCGGATACTTCTGGCGATACGCGCTCGCCAGGGTCGCATAGAGCCCGGGGAAGGTGGCACCGTTCTTCGTCTCGAAGGGGTAGTCCGCCGCGATGGCGAAGTAGCTGGTCGCGGCCAGCGTGTCGAGATGCGAAAGCTTCTCGGTTCCCACGACGAGCGCCGCATCGATGAAGCCTCCCGCGACGTGCACGTATGCTTCGTGGAGGGCCGCACTGGAGGAGGAACAGGCCGATTCGAGCGTGACCGACGGCACCTCGGGGATGCCGAGCCCGTTGTTGATGAGCGGTCCGACGTGCGCTTGGTGCTCCGAGATCCCGAAGCAGTTCGCGACGAACGTGTAGCCGATGTCCTTGGGCTCGAGACCTGCTTGGCGGATCGCCTGGAGAGAGACCCGCGTCGCCGCCTCCCGTGAGCTTTCTTTCATCTTGCCGAAGCGGTTCGACGCCGCTCCCACCACCCACGCCTCGCGCACGGGGACCTCGAAGAGACCTAGAACCGTGCCCTCATTAACCTGAGCCCTTCGGCCGGAGAGGCCCGGCCTTCGCCCCTCGAGATTCGGGGGCGGCGGGGGAAGCTTCCAGCCCGAGCAGCGGCCGAAGCCGGTCGAAGCAGCGTTGGGCGGTCTTCTCGTCCCGGGTTTTGAACAGCAGTCGGCCCGTTCGACTGATCGTGACCTCCACCTCGAGCGCGGCGATGAGCATCACGCGGGCATCGACGACCGCGATACCGTCCTGCTCGAGGTGACGCCGAACCCGGACCAGGTCGACCGGTCGGCTGGAATCCGGGACGGCCTCGAAGGCGCCGCTGTTCGAACACACACGCAGGGTGCGGTACATCGGACCTCGGAAACGGCGCTCGCCTCAGTTCGAGCGAGCACTTGGAGGTTGCCCGGGTCGAGTCGCTCCCAGCGGTCCACCGGCGGTTCCGGGCTTCTCCGCCGATCTTCACGGCGTCGGTGAGGCGCTGGGGGTCCGAAGCGGGCCCCTCGGGGGGCCGCCGACTAGGGTGGCATCGGGGCGCCACACTTCGCGCAGAACTGCGCGCCGGTGGCGTTCGGGGACCCACAGGAGGAGCAGAACCGTTGTCCGGCGGCGCCCGCTGGGGGAGCGGCGGCCATCGTAGGCTGACCCCAACCCGGGGCCCCGGGCATCATCGGCTGACCGTAGCCGGGGGCCTGGGCCGGTGGATTCCAGACGAGAGCGAGGATACCGCCGACCAGGGCCAGGATCGCGCCGATGTAGAAGCCCCCGCCGCCGATGAAGCTGATGAGCGAGAAGACGATGATCAGGATCCCGTAGGTCTTGGCGCTCCGCGGGTTGCTCTTGAGCTTCATCGCGAAGTAGAGTACGATTAACCCGAAGATGATCGCCACGACAGCGAGACCGATCAATAGGCTCGCTCCGAGGGCAAAGCCAACCGAGGCGACGAGGCTCGCAAGCGCCGCAAGGATGATCGCGTAAATGATGCTGAAGAGGAGGATCATAATGCCTCCAATCAGTGAAAGGAGGTACGCCGTTCTCGGATAGGTCTCACCGTAGGCCTGCATGCCCGGACGACAGAGTTCCGTGTATATCAAACGCTACGACTGACGTGAAATCGCCTGGGGGGCGAGGAAGAAGTGCGGACTCACGCGATAAGCCCAATATGTCGGTGTCGGAGCCGGATCAGAGCACGACTGCCTTGCGCACGCACTCGTCGATGATCTGGTCGACGTCGATCCGTTCCTCTTCCTTCAGGATCTGGACGAGGTTCGAGCGCGTGGCCGGCTTGTCCGGCACGGCTTGGCAGCATACGCCCGGTCGGGTGGAGATCCCGTAGGTCCCGATCTCCTTCGCCACCGCCTCGATCTCCTGCTTGTCGAACCCGATCAAGGGGCGCACGATCGGAAGGCGCACGGACGCGGTGGCGGTCCGCATGTTCGCGAGCGTCTGAGAAGCGACCTGTCCGAGCGCCTCTCCGGTTGCGAGGAACGTCGCATTCTCTCGTTCGGCGATACGCTCGGCCGACCGCCACATGAACCGTCGACAGAGGACGCACCCGACGTGACGGTCGGTGTTGCGCATCAGGGTGATCTGGGTCGACCCATGCGGGACGAGGTAGAGCGGAATCGGTTGGTGGTACCGCTCCCGCAACATCGTGAGGTGGTCGACGACCTTCTCGAGCGGAGTGTCGTCGGTGAACGGTCGGTTGTCCATGTGGACACACACGAGCTCGTGCCCCTGGCGCAGGAGGTAGTGCAGGGCCACGGGGGAGTCGATTCCGCCGCTCATCAGCATCACCCCTCGCGCCATGGCTCGACGTTCAGCTCGGCCGCCCTATTTAGGGGTGCGTAACGGAACAGCCCCCCATCCGCGGGGGAGGTAAATACACTGGACGGGTCGTTCCCGAGATGGCCGAGGAAGCGGCGGCGCTCATCGACCTGTACGCTCGGGACGAGGGCTCCGGCCCGACGATTGTGCTTCTGCACGGGGTCGGCGGAAATCACACGGTCTGGAACGGAGTCATTCCCCTGCTGACCCCCGAGTTCCGGGTGATCGCTCCCGACCTTCGAGGCCACGGACGGTCCGCCGCGCCTCCCGGGTCCCACTACTCTTTCCTCGAGCTCTCCCGCGACGTCGGCCGTCTTCTGGACCAACGGGAGCTCGCGGAGGTGCATTGGGTGGGACTCAGTGGAGGCGCGCTCCTCGCCCTGAGGCTCGCGCTCGACCGGCCGGAACGTACGCGCAGCCTTACCGTGATCAGCGGCGCCGCCTACACCGACAACCATACTCGGGCGATCGCGCAACGCTGGTCCGAGGTGTACGGCAAGGAAGGTCCTGACCCGTTCGCCCTCCGCCTTTTGAAGGACCTTTACTACCCGGACTGGATCGAGGAACACCTCGACTTCGCGGACCAGCTGCGGGAGCAGGTGAAGCACCAGGATTACGGACCCGCCGTCCGCTGGGCCCGGTCGATGGGCACGTTCGACGAGCGGTCCCGGATCGCCGCCCTACAGCGGCCGACACTCATCGTCCAGGCGATGGACGATGCCGTGGTCGACGCGTCCCACGGTCGGATCCTTCGCCAGTCGATCCCGGGGGCCCAGATCCGTATCTTGGCCGAGACCGGGCACATGGTCCCCGTGGAACGACCGAAGGAGACCGCCGAGGCGATCGGGACGTTCGTGAGAGCGGTCGAGGCGCGACCCACGGTGGTCGAGAGCTCCTGAACGGTACGACCTCGTCCCTCGGATTTATCTGCGGAGCTCGTCTCTCGGAGGCGATGGCTGAGGACGAAGACATGGCCTTGGACGAGCGCCTCGCGAATCTCGAGCGGGAGCTCAAGGAACTTCGGACCCGGATCGCCGGGCTCGAGCGTCTGGTGGGCGCGGGGTCCGAGCACCCCGCGGACGAGGCCACCGTTCGGAAGAAGGTCGCCTACGACTGGCAGGCCTGAGCTTCGTGGCGGCGCCGGTTCCGCCGGTGGGTGTGGCGCCCGCGGCCCTCGCGGACCTGCTCGGCCGGTTCGAGGTGCTGGCTCCCCCCGTATCCACGGCGGGGGCGGCGGTTACCATCGTATTGCGGCAGGGAGCGCGCGAGGTCGAAACCCTCCTGATCGTTCGGGCGGACAACCCCGACGACCCGGCTGCGGGCGATGTCGCGTTCCCGGGCGGTCATGTCTCCGACGCCGACGGCTCGCTCGTTTCCACCGCCTTGCGAGAGCTGGACGAGGAAGTCGGCTTGACGGAATCGGACCTCGCCGGGCCGCCCCGGTACGTCGGCACGGAGCTCGCCCCCCGTTTTGGCCTGCGGGTAGGGGTCTTCGCGGCTGCCCTCGCCCCGGTGGCCCAGTCTCCGACCGCCCGCAGTCCCGAGGAAGTGGCCCATGTATTCTGGCTGCCCCGCTCCGCGCTCGGCCAAACCCGTACCGTGACCCGCGAGATTCCCCGAGGATCGATCTCGGTCCACGCTACGGTCGTAGGGGGTCACGTCCTGTGGGGATTCACGCGTCGTGTCCTGAGACAGTTCTTCGGACTTCCTACCGAAGACGAGCTTCTGGGACCCGCCTTCGCCCATGCTCCCTCGCCTCCGCCTTGAACCGGACGCAAGACCTCAAGTGACGAGGGTTTCTGCTGACGGAGATGGGGCTGTACTGGGTGCGCCACGTGACGTGCCCCAAATGCGGAGGGCAGTTCGACTACCGCTTCGTTCCAGGAGCGTCCGTGACGGCGCTTCGGCTCGGGAACTCTCGGTACATGCGCTGCCAGCTCTGTCATCGTTTCGGGGTGTTCCGCCTCACCGGACCGGGGACCGCGGTCCCTCGGGGGCCTAGCGCCGGCTCCGAAACCTCCGACGAGAGCGCACCCTTGCCGAGCGGCAAAGGATGCTTTTAAATACCTCCTTAAATACTCCCCCGCCGAGGGATTTCCTTGGTCAAGATTCGCATTGAGAACGTGGTCGCCTCGACATCCCTGGGAGACAAGCTCGACCTCCAGTCGATCGCTCTCGGCCTCGATGGGGCAGAGTACGAGCCCGAGCAGTTCCCGGGACTCATTTACCGGCTGAAGCAGCCGAAGACCGCGATCCTTCTCTTCCGGTCCGGCAAGGTCGTCTGCACCGGCGCGAAGAGCATGCACGAGGTCGAGGAATCGATTCGCACCGTCGCGGCCCAGATCAAGAAGGGCGGACAGAAGATCAACATGAAACCGAAGATCGAGGTCCAGAACATCGTCGCGAGCTCGGACCTCGAGAGCGAGATCAACCTGAACGCGATCGCCGTCACCCTCGGCCTCGACCGAGTCGAGTACGAGCCGGAACAGTTCCCGGGCCTCGTCTGCCGGATCGACGAGCCCCGCGTGGTAGTCCTCCTCTTCGGCAGCGGCAAGCTCGTGTGCACCGGCGCCCGCAAACCCTCCGACGTCGAGGTCGCCGTCAAGAAGATCACGAAGGAGCTCCAGGGCGCGGGCCTCCTCCGCTGAGCCGAACCCGGACTCGGGGCGTGACGCTTCCCCGCGGACTTCCGGTCGTCGACCACCACTGCCACCTCTCCCCTCACGGAGAAGGGGTCGACGCGACCCGTCGTTTCGCCGCCGCCGGCGGCACGCATCTGTTTCTCGCCACCCAGAACTACTCCGGAACGGTGCCTCACACGGTCGC
>JBEKJT010000066.1:0-8359 GCA_050011075.1 Thermoplasmata archaeon | reverse complement strand
TGATCGCCGTCAGTCGTCACTTAAGAATGCAGCTGATCGACCGCTACCATGCGGACGCGCGGAAGGTTCGGGTGATCTACAACGCGGTCCGCCCCTCTGAACGTCTCGAGCACATCGACCCGACCGCCCGGGTCGTGCTCTATGTGGGTCGTCTCGCCGCGATGAAAGGGGTCGATACGTTCCTCAAGGCGGCGGCGCGGGTCGTCTCGGTCGTGCCGGACGTCCTCTTCGTCGTCGCCGGTGAGGGCCCGGAGTACCCCCGCCTCGTGGCACTCGCCGCTCGCCTCGGTATCGGCGAACGGGTGATGTTCCTCGGCAAGGTCAGCGAAGAGGAGCGGGAGATCCTCCTCGCCGGAGCTTCGATCTTCGTCCTCCCTTCCGTCGTCGAGCCGTTCGGCATCGCCGCACTCGAGGCGATGGCGGCCGGAGTTCCCACGATCATCTCCCGGACGAGCGGCGTTGCCGAGATCAGCTCCTCCACGTTCCGGGTCGACTTCTGGGACGTGGAGGAGTTCGCTAGCCGGATCGCCGAGCTCCTCGAGTACCCGACGCTCCGGGCCACAATGGGGGAGCAGGGCCGATGGGAGGCGCTGCGCGAAGGCTGGCCGGAGCGGGCCCGCGAGACCGTCGCCGTCTACCTCGACACGATGCGGGCCGCGGGGGTGCCGATCTGAAGATCGTCCTCTACCTTCACCTCCACCAGCCGTGGAGGCTTGCCCGGTTCCGGTTCCTCGACCTCGGGTCCGGGCGTTCGTACTTCGACCTAGAGCGTAACCTCCAGATCTTTCGGGGGATCTCGGAACGCTGCTACCGTCCGGCGCTCGACCGCCTTCTGCGCTCTTTGGAGCAGGACCCTGACTTCCGGCTCAGCCTGTCGGTGACCGGCACGTTCCTCGACCAGGCCCGACTCGCGGCCCCGGACGTGATCGACCGCCTGCGTGCGGTGGTCCGCACCGGACGGGTCAGCCTGCTCGCGGAGACATACTACCACTCGCTTGCCTTCTTGCTGCCCCCGACCGAGCTCGCCGAAGAGGTCGCGATGCATCGGACGATGCTCCGCGAGGAGTTCGGTACCGACCCGAAGGTGATCCGGATGACCGAGCTCGCGTACTCGGACGACCTCGCCCGCTTCGCCGAGGGAGAGCGCTTCAGCGGGATGCTGGCCGAAGGATGGGAGGGGGCGCTGCACGGCCAACCCCCAACGTACCGTTACTGCGCCGCGCCGGCTCCGACCGTGATGCTGCTCCTGCGACACTACCCGCTCAGTGACGACGTCGGCTTCCGCTTCTCGTCCACGGGCTGGAACGAGTACCCGCTCACGGCCGACAAGTACGCCCGCTGGCTCGCCTCGACCCCCGGGGACGTCCTGGGCCTCTTCATGGACTTCGAGACGTTCGGGGAGCACCATCCGGCCCGCACGGGGATCCTCGACTTCCTGAGCGCGCTCCCGCGCGAGGTCCATCATCATCCCCACCTGGGCTGGGCGACCGTGGAGGAGGCGATCCAGGGCCCGCCGCATGCCCCCCTCAGCGTGCCGTACACCATGAGCTGGGCCGACCAGAACCGGGACCTCGGTGCGTGGCTCGGGAACGACCTCCAGCGCTCGGCGTTCGAGGCCGTGAAGAAGGTCGGGATCGTCGCGCGGCAATCGAACGACCCCGCCATCCTCGAGGACTGGCGGAAGCTCCTCACTTCCGACCACTTCTACTACATGTACGTCAGCGGCCACGGGGCCGACCAAGGAGTCCACCAGTACTTCTCCAGCTACGGCAGCCCCTACGACGCCTACGCGAACTACATGAACGCCCTGACCGACCTGCGCCGACGGGCACTCGAGCGTCTCGGGGTCCCGATCCTGAAGTAGCGAACCCCCTCTAGAACGGGTCCCCCGGAACCTCGCCGCTCGAACCTACAGGATAAGAGGCCGGTACGTCCGTCCCTCGGGCGGATGTCGGGCTCGTTCGCTCCCTCGGGAGGGTCGGAAGGGATCCCGACATGATCACCCAGCTTTCGGGGAACGGGCGGATTCTCCTCACGGTCAACGAGAACGGCGACTGGAACGAGCTGTTCTACCCGTTCCCGGGCCAGTTCCAGCAGCTGCGCGAGGCGCGTCTCGGGCTCTTTGATGTGCATTCGTCCAAGTTCGCCTGGCTGCGCCGTGGGAACGGCTACCAGATCGAGCAGGCCCCGTACGGACCCGGTCTCCTCCCCGAGTCCGTGTGGTCCGGCCACGGCCTCAAGATCACCGTCCGCGACCACGTCCATCCGAACCATGACCTCGTGGCCCGTGTCTTCCGTCTTCGGGCCGACCCTCCGCGGCCGATCCGCCTGTTCGCTTACCACGCGTTCCAGATCGCCGAATCGATGTACCAGGACACCGCCTACGTCGACCCCGCGTCCCCGAGCCTCGTGCACTACAAGCGGGGGTACTTCTTCGAGTTCTTCTCCGACCCGCCGTTCTCGCGAGCGGTCTGCGGCGAACACACTCTGAAGGGCCTTCAGGGTACCTATGTCGACGCGGAGGACGGTCGGCTCGAAGGCCGCGCGGTCGCTCACGGGGCGGCCGACAGCGTGATGGAGTGGGATGTCGAGCCGAAGGCCGACCGAGACCTCGAGGTCCGGCTGTTCATGGCGGCGGGCCGCAGCCTTCCAAGCGTCCATCAGGTCCGAGACTACGTCCGGAACGGCGGATACTCCCGGTTCATCCGCGAATCCGAGGCGTTCTGGGAGACGTGGGTCCAGCGGCGGCTCCCGAACCCTCCCAAGGGACTGAGCCAGCTCGGCCGGGAGGTCTACCGGATGAGCGTGCTCATCCTCCGCCACTGCACCGGGACGAACGGGGCGGTGATCGCGTCGCCCGACACCCGCTCGCTCGTCGCGGCGGGCGACACCTACAACTATTGCTGGTGGCGCGACGGGGGCTACATCTCCAAGGCGATGGACGAGGCCGGCCTCTACGAGAACGCGGCCCGATTCCTCCGCTTTGCCCAGGCCTGCCAGAACCCGGACGGCTCCTACTTCCACCGCCACTTCCCCGACGGGGCGATCGGGAGCACCTGGCATCCGCCGCCGCACCTGCAGATCGACCAGACGGCGACCGTCATCGCGGCAGCCTGGCATCACTTCAAGCGAGGCGCCGACCCGGACGTCCTGCTCGAGCTCTGGCCGATGGTCAAGGGGGCGGCGAACTTCCTTACCATGTTCCGCGACAAGGAGACCGGCCTCCCAGCCCCGAGCTTCGACCTCTGGGAGGAGCGTCTGGGGATCCACGCGTACTCGACCGCCGCGGTCGCTCACGCGCTCGAACGGGCGGCCCGGGTGGCGAGCGAGATCGGCAAGGACCCGACCGTGTGGCGCGCGGCGTCGAAGGAGATCTCCGCGGCGGCGGTCCTACGGTTCTGGGACGAGGAGAAGCAACGGTTCGTACGCTCGCTCTCGCCCCGGGACGACCGTCTCGATGCCTCCTTCCTTCTCGCGCTCAAGCTCGGCTTCCTTCCCTGGACCGACCCGCGGGCCCTGGCGGCGGTCAACGCCATCGAACACCGGCTCTGGTGCCCGGGCAAGGGCGGCCTCGCCCGGTACGAAGGCGACGAGTATTACGGACACGAGAATCCTTGGATCGTCTGCACCCTATGGCTGGCCGAGGCCCGACTTCGGCTGGGCGACCGCAACCGGTGCCGGGAGCTCATCGAATGGGCGGCAGAACACGCCATCCCCACCCATCTCCTCCCGGAGCAGACCGACCGGGCGACCGGAGAGCCCAAGAGCGCGACGCCGCTCACCTGGTCGCACTCGACGTTCGTCGACGTGGTCCACAAGTATGCCGAGTCCGAGGCCCGCGGGGAGATCGCGGAAGAGTAAGCACGCCACCTCCGCGCGACCCGGCGACCTCGCCCTCGGGATCGACCTCGGGGCGACGAAGGTGATGAGCGCCCTGGTCGACCCTGACGGCCGTATCGTCCGTGAAAGCGGGCGACACCTGCACGCGAACGACGGGCCGGGCGGCGTGATCGCGACGGTAGTCCGGTCCGCGCGAGCCTGCCTCGAGTCCGCGCCCCACCCACCGCGCGCGGTGGGGATCGCCGTCGCCGCGCAGGTCGACCCGCGCACCGGGACGGTGGTCCACGCACCCAACCTCGGATGGAGGGACGTTCCGCTCGCCCGGCGGCTCGCGGAGGAGCTCGGGGAGAAGATCTTCGTCGTCAACGATGCCCGCGCGGCGACCTACGCGGAATGGCAGTTTGGTGCCGGGGTGGGCACGGACGACCTGTTCTGCCTGTTCCTCGGGACGGGGGTCGGCGGCTCGGCCGTCCTCGGCGGCCATCTCATCGAGGGAGGCAGCCACGCTGCCGGAGAGGTCGGCCATATGACGATCGTCTCGGGAGGCCGACGTTGCCATTGCCCCAATTGGGGTTGCTTTGAGGCGTACGTCGGAGGGTGGGCGATCGGCGAGCGAGCGCGCGAGGCGGTGCTAGACGACGCGACGGCCGGCGCTGCGCTGGTCGCCCGAGCCGGTTCCGAGGCCGCGATCACCGCCCAGACGGTCTTCCAGGCGTACCGGAACGGCGATTCCCTCGCCCGTCGGCTCGTACGGGAGACGGAGCGCTACCTCACCGACGGCGCCGTGGGCGTCGTGAACGCCTTCAATCCCAGCCTGCTCATCCTGGGCGGCGGGCTCATTGCCGGTATGCCCGAGTTCGTCCCGGCCGTGGAGTCCGCGGTGCGGGCCCGGTGCCAGGCTCCCGCGGCCTCCGCACGGGTCACCCGGGCGCGTTTCGAGGAGGCGGCCCCCATGATCGGTGCCGCCACGCTTGCTCGCCTCGAGTACCGGGGCGCTTCTCGAGGTCACCGGGGTTCGCGCGTGCGCTAAGGGTCGAGCTCAGCGGGCGGGTCCCGAGGTCGGGGTATTCAAGGGCGGAGACAAGGCCGTCCCGTCGACCCCGGTGATCTCGCTGCACACCTCGTAGAGCCGTCGGGCGTCAGCCAGGCTCTGCGAGGGCGCCGAGGCGGGGGCCACCCGGCACTTCGCGAAGTACTCCCCCGAGATCGGTGTCGTCGACGGGTCGGTCGCGACGAACAGAGGGGTTTCGGCCCCGCGCTGGACACTGATGGCGAACAGCGCTTCCACGAACCGGAAGACCCTCTTGGTCGCCCCTGCGTTGTTCTGCCCGAAGCCGGAAGCTACGAACCCTGGATGGACGGCGTTCACGCTGATACCACTGCCGGCGAGACGCCGGGCGAATTCTCGGGTGAGGAGCAGGATCTCGAGCTTGGAGCGCCCGTACACGCGGAAGCCAGAGTAGCGGGAGGCGGACTCGAGGTCCGAGAAGTCGACCCGGTATCCCCGGTGGGCCGCGCTCGAGACGTTGACGACGCGCGCGGGAGGGTTTTCCCGGAGCCGGTCGGTCAGGAGCGAAGTGAGGAGGAACGGGGCGAGGACGTTGAGCGCGAAGGTGCGTTCGTGGCCCTCCGAGGTGACCTCGCGTTGGTGGAAGTAGGCGCCTGCATTGTTGACCAGGATGGAGAGCTGGGGGTAGCGTTCCCTCAGGGTCTGCGCGAGGGCGCGGACGTCGGACATGAGGGCAAGGTCCGTTACGCTGACCGGCTCCACCGCCGGGTTTCCCGTGGAGCGGGCAATCTCCTGGGCGACCTGAGCCGTCCGGTCGACCCCCCGACCGACGACCACCGTCTGAGCCCCTCGGGCAGCGAGCCCGCGGGCGATCTCGACTCCGATCCCCGAAGTGGCCCCGGTCACGACCGCGGTGCGACCCGAGAGACTCAGGGGAGCGAACGTCGTCACGGAGAGATACCTCGCGAGGCGCCATGGCCGATATGGGATGGCCTTTGCGGAAGGCCCTCAGCTTTAGGCCAGACGATATTCGCGCCGACGGGAATCGTGGAGCGAGATCGCTTCCTGGACCAAACCCTGTCGCCGTAGGGACTCGAGGGCGCTCTGAACGGTACGCCGGGGCAACCGGGACATGTGGGCGAGCTGCGTCTGGTCGAGGCCGCGGTACGTCTCGAGAAGGAAATAGAGGAACTTCGCGGCCGGTGGGCCCCGGATCGGGCGCGCGTGACGGATTGTCCCGAACGTTTCGCCCCGGAGGCCGAGGCGCTCGGAGGCGAGCGGAGCGACGGACCCGAGCGCGACGTTCCCTAGGTTCGCTTCGGCCCCGAGCTCCCGTAGAAGTTGGACCTGCTGGGTCTCCTGGGGGGCCTCGAACAGCAGCTCCTCGGCGGGGTGGTCGGACAGGATCGAACGCACCCAGTCCCACTTGATCGCCCCGTCGCTATCGTAGATACCGACTCCTCGGCCGGATTCCCGGCTTTCGACGATGACCCTACGGGGCTTCAGGGTGCGAGCGTGCGCTATCTGGGCGATGGTCTCCTTCAGCGACAGCTGGTGCTGGGGGTCCTTCTTGCCGACCTCGACGAAGACCTCCAGCCCCCGGCGTCGTACCTGGTCCGCCAGCCGGTCGATCTGCTCGAACGAGAGTTCGATGATCCCGCTCGAGACCTCGATCGCGTCGAACCCTAGCTCCCGGGACTCGTCCATCATGTGCTGGACCCGGTCGTGGGCCACCGCGTACTCGAGCAGCGTACCTCCCGTACAGACTTCGATCCCGACGTCGTGGTACAGCTTGATCCGGCTCCGGACCTTGTCCCGCGGAAGCAGCAGTGAGAGTCCCCAACCGATCTTGGCCACGTCGAAGTACGGAGCGAGGTACTCGAGCTCGTCCGGGTGCAGTCCCTGGAGGCGGTCGAGGACGTGCGTGATGCCGTTCGCTCGGGGACGGCTGACGCGGGGCGCATCGGCCGGGAAGAAGGCGGCCTTAGATTTCACGGACGCAGAACTTGCCGACATTTTGTCACTTCCACGCAGTATGGGGTTCAACTTTGGATAGAGGATGACTTAAACCCTCTTACATTGCGCGGAATATCGGCCGTAGCCTCAAGCGATGTCTAGGGCCCACCACGGATCTCACCGCGCTGAGCAAACGGCGGAATCGCGACCCGGGATTCCGCGAGGAACATCCGCGCGACGTCGAGGATCGGTCGCTCCCTGAGGGCGCGTCCAAAAGGGGAACGCTGCCCCCGGACTGCGATGTCTTGGTCGGTCGCAAAGACGGCGTCAGGACCCGTGTCGTCCGCCTCAAGGTAGCCTTCCCTGGGGAGAACTGACGCACGGGGGGGGAGCGCTCGGCGGAGTGCGCGGTTCCGAGGCGCCCCCGCAACTCCGGACCGAGGTGGAGACTTCCTGGGGTTCCACGATTCCGCTGACCCCACGTCACGGGAAGCGTTGGAGCGGACGCCGTCGTGAGGACCTCCGTCGATTGAAGTGACTTCGCCCTCACGGGTCACACCACGACCGCCCTAACGGGCCCGTTCCCCTGACCGACGGGTGGTCGCTCGTGTGGGTCTGTTCTGGGTCCTCGCGCGTCCGCGCCCGGCTTCAAGTACAACATATGTGTATGCATATGCATGTCTTCCCGTAACATCGCCGTGCAGAAGGCCGTCTACGACGCCCTGACGCGGGAGAAGCGACCGGGCGAGAGCTTCACGACCCTCCTCCGCCGCCTCCTCGAGCAACGGGAAGGCCTCTCCGAGCTTGTCGGCCATTGGGGCAAGTCGGGAGACCGGGGCAATCGGGCTGTCCTTCGGGCGCTCCGGTCCGGGGGAGGTCGGGCTCGATGAAGGCCCTCGATACCTCGGTGATCCTGGGCCTCCTGGAAGGGGACCCGATGACGCGAGACCTTCTCAAGCGGCTACGCGGGGTCGAGCTCGCGACCACCGAGGTGAACCTCCTCGAGCTGGCCTACCTCGCTGCTCGGGGCCCCGAGCGGTCCCGGTCGGCCCGCCGAGAGCTCCTCGATCGGCTTCGTCGAAAGCTCACCGTGCTGCCGGTGGACGGACGGGCGGTGGAGCAGGCCGTCAAACGGCTCGGCAAGGGAAGCGAACGGACGCCACCCCACGTGCTGGCGATGCTGGGGGCTCTCGAGGCCAACGGATGCGATGAGCTCCTGACCCAGGAGTCGGGGATCGACCCGGGAAGATGGAGGTTCAAGGTCACTCAGATTGCCCATCACAGAACTAAGTAAAGGCGTTAGCGTGTTAATAGAGTCTGCAATAAACTGAACAGGTAACACATCCCCTCGGTCCCTGACGGAGAACGTCGGAAAGGCCCTCCGGAGCGACTTTTGGGCCCATGCCTGCCCGGAAGGCCGATCAGGCGCTCAGACCCCCACTTTCGCAGCATAGAACACACAGGAGCTATTGTTACGCTTCTGCCCCAACTTAGACTCCGTGTATGGATGCGGAGGGAGCCCAACCCTACTCGGGACCCCGGCGTTTCTCTGAC
>JBEKJT010000065.1:0-8391 GCA_050011075.1 Thermoplasmata archaeon | reverse complement strand
CCTCGAGGACGCGGTGCAGAACCTCCGGGGTCGGGTGCGCGAGGTCCTCGAGGATCGCCTCCGGCGCGCGGACCTCGGCGGGCGGCAGGAGGTCGGCCCGCGGGTCGCACATCCGGACGGCCTTCGCGAGCGCCTCCGGGAACGACGCGCCGATCCCCATGACCTCGCCGACCGACTTCATCGACGGACCGAGCCGGCGGTCGGCCCGCTCGAACTTGTCGAGGTCCCAGCGGGGAAGCTTCACGACCACGTAGTCGAGCGCCGGTTCGAAGCAGGCGGTCGTCACCCCGGTGATGCGATTCTTGAGCTCGGGCAGCGTGTAGCCGAGCGCGAGCTTCGCCGCCACGTAGGCGAGCGGGTATCCCGTCGCCTTGCTCGCGAGCGCGCTCGAGCGGGAGAGCCGGGCGTTGATCTCGATCGCGTAGTACTCCTCGCTGCGCGGGTCGAGGCAGAACTGGATGTTGCATTCGCCGACGATCCCGACCTCCTCGGCGGCGCGGAGCGCGGCCTGACGGAGCATCTGGTACTCGGCGTCCGTGAGCGTCTGGCTCGGCGCGACGACGACGTTGTCCCCGGTGTGCACGCGCATCGCGAGGACGTTCTCCATGTTGCAGACCGTGAGCATGTTCCCGCGTGCGTCGCGGACGACCTCGTACTCGAGCTGCTTGAACGCCCCGACATAGCGTTCCAGGAGGACCTGGCCGACCGGGCTCGCGCGCAGGCCGCGCCCGACGACGTCGGCGAGCTCCTCCTGGGTCCGCGCGACCCCTCCGCCGCGGCCCCCGAGGGTGTAGGCGACCCGAACGATCACCGGGAGGCCGAGCTCCTCGGCGGCGACGAGCGCCTCCTCGTAGGTGTAGACGGCCCGGCTCGGAAGGGTCGGGACGCGGGCCCGGGCCATCATGCGCACGAACTTTGCCCGGTCCTCCGTGCCGCGGACCCCCGTGAGCGGGGTCCCGAGGACGCGCGTCCCCGTGCGGCGCAGTACCCCCTTCTCCGCGAGCTGGACCCCGCAGTTGAGCGCGGTCTGCCCTCCGAACGAGAGGAGGATCCCCTCGGGGCGCTCGGCCTCGAGGATCGGGGCGACGAACTCCGGGGTGAGCGGCTGGAAGTAGACCCGTCCCCGGCGGGGGGGGTCGGTCTGCAGGGTCGCGATGTTCGGGTTGACGACGACCGCATAGACCCCTTCTTCGTCGAGCGCCTTCAGGCATTGGCTCCCGGAGTAGTCGAACTCCCCGGCCTCTCCGATCTTGAGGGCTCCGCTGCCAAGGAGCATCACCTTCTGGGGCAACGACCGGCTCATGCGCGTCGCTTCACCTTCCCCACGAACCGGTCGAAGACGAACCCCGCTTCCTGCGGTCCGGGATGACCCTCCGGGTGGCCCTGGAGGGCGAGGAGGCGGCCGCGCGCGTCCCGGAACCCCTCGAGCGTTCCGTCATCCGGGTTCATCGCCCAGCTCTTGAGGCCGGTGCCGGCGAGCGACCGGGCGTCGACCGCATAGCCGTGATTCTCGCTCACGATGAGCGCCCGGCCGTCCGAGAAGCAAATCGTCTTGTTCTGGCCGCGGTGACCGTACTTGAGCTTGAACGTCGTCGCGCCGCGCGCGAGCGCGAGGAGCTGGAGGCCGAGGCAGATTCCGAGGGTCGGATACGCCCGCGTCGACGGGCGGCGGAGCTCCTCGATCGTGGCGGAAAGCTCGGTCGGGTCTCCCGGTCCGTTCCCCACGAGCAACCCGTGGACGCGCCGTCCGTCCCATCGCCCGGGAACCTCGTGGTCGTACGGGAGCCTGAGGACCGAGACGCCACGGACGAGGAGGGCCCTCAGGATGCTCGCCTTCACCCCACAGTCGAGGACCGCGACGATCGGGTCCGTCGCGCTCCCGAGGAGGACCGGGGACCGCGGGGCCACCTCGGTCATGTAGTTCTCTTCGGCGTAGGCAGGGGCGCGGGCGATGGCCCGCGCGAGCTCCTCGTCGCTCGGAGGGTCGGGCGCGTCCGTGACGTCGATCACCCCGCGGACCACGCCGTTCGACCGCAAGTGCTCGGTGAGGCGCCGCGTGTCAATCCCCCGGATCCCCGGGACACCTTCGGCGGCGAGCCACTCCTCGAGGGAGCGGGTACTCGACCAGTGGCTCGGGGGTGTCGTGCCGCGCACGACCACGCCCCGAACCTGGAGCTCGCCGCTCTCGAGGAGGGGCAATCCGTGGCGGTCCCGTCCGCCTGCGGCGGGGACCCCGTAGTTCCCGATCAGCGGGTAGGTGAACACGAGGATCTGGCCGCGGAACGACGGGTCGGTCAGCGACTCCGGGTACCCGACCATGCCGGTCGTGAAGACGACCTCGCCGATGCGGCGTGCCCCGGCGCCGAAGCCGACGCCATCGAAACGCGTCCCGTCCTCGAGAAATAGGGTCCCCCGCAGCGCGGCGTCCTTGGGCCGGGCCGGCTCGGGCGTGAAGAACCCGAACGAAAGGAGGAGGGGTGTGGCCCTTAACTTTTACCGTCGCGCGAGTCGCCGTCAGTCCCCGTGCCGGACCGACGGACCCGGCGAGGCATCAAATCCCTCGTCGGGGTGGTCCGCGGCATGCCCGGACCTCCGCGCCTGAAGGAGTCGCACGACTTCGTCGTGGTCGGCGGCGGACACGCCGGACTCCAGGCCGGCCTCAAGGCGGCGTTGCTCGAACACACGGCGGCGATCCTCGATCGGGGACCGAAGTACTCCCGGTCGTACTATGCGCCCCGGATGGACAACATCCCAGGGTTCCCCGAGGGAATCTCGGGACACGAACTGCTGGACCGCCAGATCGCCGCGGTCCGCAACGTCTCGGACAGGGTCGGCTACTTCACGCCCGCGCGGGCGCTTTCGGTGACGCGGGAGGAGTCGGGGTTCGCGGTGACGTTCGAATGGTTGAAACAGACCCTCGTCGCCCACGGTCGAGCGCTCGTGCTCGCGATGGGGGTCGTCGACCGGATCCCCGAGGTCGGAGGGAAGATCGAACCGATCTTCCCGTGGGCGAACCAGGGTCTCGTCGACTTCTGCCTCCTGTGTGACGGGCACCTCCTGGCCGAAAAGTCGGTCGCGGTCCTTGGCTCCGACGCGTTCGCGGCCCGCACGGCCCTGGATGTCCTGCACTTCCGTCCCCGTTCGGTCGAGCTGCTAACGCACGGACGCCGGCTGCTCGACGACCTCCGGGGCGAGGAACGGACCACACTCGTGGCCGCGCTCGAAGAGCACCGTATCGCGTCGTGCGAGGGCGAGATCGTCGGGTTCGACGAGATCCGGGAGAAGCGCTTCGGGGTGAAGTTCGCGGACGGCAGCCACCGCAGCTACGACCGGGGGTTCAGCGCGTACGGCTGGTACGACATGCACCCGGCGATCCCGCGGTCGCTCGGATGCCGTTTCGACCCGGACGGGTACGTCGTGACCGACGAAGATTGCCGTGCGATCTCCGGCGCGAACGACGATCCGATTCCCGGTGTCTATTGCATCGGCGACCTGAGGAACGGTTGGAACCAGATCCCCGAAGCGTGGGCTACGGCGGAACGGGCCGTCATCCACGCCTACGCGTGGTATCTGTAGGAATCGAGGGTCACGCGGCGCGGGGCAGGGCGACGTTGAGCTGCCGGGCGAGGTCCGTGAGGTCGCGGGCCACCGCGGAGGCTCCTCCGGCGAGGAAGCGGTCCTCGGTCATGGACGATGGCTCGGAGGGGTCGGGCATCACCCCATAGAATCGGACACGAGCCCGGGTCGCGCACTCCGCGTCGATGAGGTGGTCGCCGACAAAGAGGGCCCGCTCGAGCGGCACCTCCATTTCGCGCAGCAAGAGGAGAAGCGCCTCCGGGGACGGCTTCGCGGGTCCGGGCGTACTGCGACTGCGGAGGTAGGCAAAGGCCGATTCGAGCCCGGTACGTCGGAGCGCCTCCCGGGCGAACGTCTCGGAGCTGCGCGTGAGGATCCCGAGCCGGAATCCGCGGGTCGTGAGGCTCTGCAAAAGCTCGGCCGCCCCGGGGCGGGGGACCGTGTGCGGCAGCGCTTCGAGCTCGATCGCGTCGATGCGCTTCTGGTACTCCGATTCGAACCGGTAGATCGTGCTATCCGGGGCGCCGCTCCTTCGCATGGCCTCGCGGGCGTTCTCGACGGTGCGGTGGATCGGGTCCTGCACGGTGAGGTGGCCGGGAGTGACCCCGTGCTGCTCTGCGAGGCGGATCACCTCGGCGCGCATCCGACCGAAATCGTGGTGCGAGAGGACCAGCGTGCCGTCAAGGTCAAAGACGATTCCGAGGAGCGGCTCGAGGAAGTGGGGTTCGCTCTCTCGGACGGGCATCGTCGCCTTGGGTACGTTCCTGTCAGTCGCCCGAACCCCCGTTAAGGGTTTGCTTCGAACGGCAGCGCGTGGTGTCCCCACCTACGGCGGGGTCTGGTGGTAGGCGAGCCCGTACCAGGTTCCCCGCTCCCGGTCGTACGTCGTGCCGCACTGATAACAGAAGAAGATCCGGGGGGGCGGTTCTTTCGGCTCCTTCTCCATCGACCCCCCGCAGATGGGGCAGCAGAGCTTCGCCCCGATCTCGGGAAGGCCGTGCCACGAGTCGCGGCGTCGGTCGTAGACGACCCCGTCCTGGGGGCAAAGGAACATCGGGTACGGAACGGTCGCAACGCCGGGTCCGCTCATCGCCCGTCCGCACACGGGACAGTACATCGACCCACCGAGGGCCCTCATCCCCGATGAACGTGCCGTCAGGTTCCGGAGCGCCTCCGTTCGAGGGTCACGATCGACTCCCGGAGTTCGAAGCTCCGGCGCTGGCCGCTGCGTCGGGACCGGGCGACCTCCACCGACACGATTGACAGACCGAGAGAAGCGCCGAGCCGGGCGAACAGGAGGTCGCCCGGCACGTACGTGCCCGCGAGCAGGGAATCGCCGACGACGACCACGAACCGTCCTCCGGGACGCAGGGCCCGGCGCACCCCCGAGAGGACCGGGACGAGGTCCGCGAAGTACCGGTGAACCACTGCGTGCATGTCGTCCCTTCGGTACGTTCCCTTGCGGAGGACGTTCTCGCGGATCCGGGGCAGGATCTCCGCAAGCCAAGGGTCGGGAGGGTCCGTCGTGGAGAGGTACGCCCGGGTCTCGGTCCGAGGAAGGTTGTCGCAGGCGACCTCCGCCCGCCGAAGATCCCGCAGGTCTGCGTACGAGCGCGCGTAACCGAGCCACGCGAGGTCGACCTTGTAGTTCATGACGTAGTCCATTCCGTTGACGTAGGGGGGACTCGTGACCGCGAGGTCCACCGACTCCTCGGGCCAATCGGCCGTTCGGGCGTCGTCTCGCTCGACCACGGACGGGGGTCCGAGTCGGCGCGGGTCGGCGCGGGCCCCCCGGAGGTCGTCCGCCATTTCCGCGACCGCCGCGCGGAACCGGTCGAACGGATCCGGTCCGCCCGATCGGACCCGGGGGTCGTACCCGAGGCAGGGGGACCGATGGAGGCGGCTCGCCGGGATCAAGATCCGCCCGAACGCGAGCCGAAGCGCGTCGGCGACCGGAGATCCTTCGGGCGAGAGCGCATCCCGCAGTCGCGTCAGGTCCCGTAGCGCGGCGGCGGAGAACTGTCGTCGGGTCTCGCGCAGGAACGGCAGAGGCCCCGAACCACGGCGGGACGCCGAGCGGAGGAAGCGGGTCGCGTCGCGCTCGAGCCGGTTCGGGTCGAGCTCGAGTCGGGTCTTCACCCGCGCGGCGAGGACGGCCGGCGCGAGCAGTTCCGTGCCGAGGGCACGGGCTCCGGCCCGCCGCGCTTCGACGAGGGTCGTGCCGCTGCCCGCGAACGGGTCGAGCACAGTGTGTCCGCGGCCGATTCCACCGGTCTCGAGCACGCCCTGCACGAACTCGGCGGAGTAGCCCTGTACGTACGGCCACCAGCGGTGGATCGGGAGCGACTCGTTGGAGCGGAACGTGATGGGGCCGCGGCTCTGGCCCAGGGTGATCCCGTTCTCCCGCTCGAACCGCTCGACGAAAGCCCTCGGGTCTACAAAATCCCGGCGCTCGTGCAACCACTCGTAGTCGCGGAGTACCCAGAGGCCGCGGCCGATGCGCAGCACCTCGCCCTGGCTTCGGAGAAGATCGAGGACCGCTTCGACGCGCTGCGGCGCACCGTCGAGGCGGCTCGCGAGCTGACGGACCGTGGCCCCGATCGCGCCGGTCTCTCCGAGGGCGATCCGCACTTGCGCCGGCAGACCGTCGCCCGCAGAGACCACGCCGGTCGAGAGACGGTCGTGCTAATGAGCTGGCCGATGAGCCTCTCGAAGCGGAGGGCCCGACGCCGGCTTCGGGGAGAGTTCCCGGTCGGGTCGGAACGACTGGATGGTCCTCACGACCTCCCGTCGTTGGCGGCGACGTTCCTTACGCAGCGACCTCGCCCATCGCGTCTCTCGCACGGACGGGTCGAGGCCGACGAGCAGTACGTCGAGGTCGTGCAACCGACCCAGGTGCTGTTGTAGCCGGCGCAGCGAGGCCGTGACCGCCCCCGGGGGGTCGGGGTCGACCGTGCTCGCGAGGTCGGAGATCTGGCGCAGGCGCCGGACTCGGATGCGCAGCCGATGGAGGCGGTCCATCGTCGGCCGTCGTCGCGCCTTTCGGTGGGCTTCGACCAACTTCGCGTGCCCGGAGTTCTTGTGTTCGGTGAGGAGTCGATGCAACCGGTCGCTTCGGGTCGGCCGGGCACGGGCCTGGAGCACCGCGCGGACCTCGTCGAACAGCAGGGCGTCACGCTCGGAGCGTAGGAACGCCCGCAGCAGTTCCCGCCCCGTTCGGGCGTCGTCGTGCAGCCGGGCCCGGTACCGGTCGAGGAGCTCGCGCTCCTCCTCCGACCGCGCCTTGGCCTCCACGCTCCCGAGGAGGTCGACGGCGACGTCCCGGTCCCGGACCTGCCCGATCAGCTGGGCGAGCCGCCGGATCCGGCGGTCGATGGGACCCAGTTGCGTTCGGTCCGGCTTTTGCAGGAGCTCCTCCCAGACCGCGAGCCCGGTCCTCAGGCGCCGCATGTCGCGGTGCAGGTCGTGTAACATCGCCGGGGTCGCGTGAGGGCGGTCCACGACCGCCTCAACGCCGCGGCCTACCTCGATGAGAAGCCGGTCGAGCTCCTCGGCGAGCCGCTGCGAGCTTCTGTTGGCCCTGGACCGACCGTTCCCTGGCACCGGCTTTCCCGGTCCCGGACAGCGCGTGTCCCGTAGTAAGCCGTTTGCCGGTCGCGAGCGGGTCCTCCGGGGTCGACCCGAGGCTAATTAGCGGCGGATGGGTTGGGCCCCCGTGGACCGGACCCGTCAAGCCATGGCCGACCGGGAGCGACCACGCCGCGGGACGGGGGAGACCCTCGGAGTCATCGACGTCGGTTCGAACACCGCCCGGTTCGTGGCGTTCGAGGTCGTCGGGGATACCGTACGTGCGGTGTACGAGACGAAGGACGCCCCGCGCCTCGGGCTTGCCCCCGGACCCGACGGCCACCTCTCCGACGCGGCGGTCGCGCGAGGCGTCGCCACCGTGCGCCGGTTCGCGCGCGTGGTGCGTACCCTCGGGATATCGAAGACATTGGCCGTGGCGACCAGCGCGGTACGGGATGCTCCGAACGGGCCCGACTTCGTCCGGGAGGTCGAGCGGGCCTGCGGAGTTCTGTTGCGGATCCTCTCGGGTGCGGAAGAGGCCCGCTACGGCTACCTCGGGGTCGCCGGCGCTTGGGAGCTCGAGAACGACCTCGTCCTCGACCTGGGTGGCGGCTCGTTGCAGCTCGCCCAGGTTCGGTCGGGCGCCCTCCGCAATTCGGTCAGCCTGCCTCTCGGCGTCCTTCGCCTCTCCCAGCGGTTCTTCGAGCACGACCCACCGAAACGCCGAGAATGGGACGAGCTCCGCGGTCACGTCCGTGCCACGCTCACTTCCGTGCTCGAGGCGTTCGGGGAGACCAACTATCGATTGATCGGCCTCGGCGGCTCGGTCCGCTCGCTCGCCCGGGCTTCGATCGAGCTGCGCGAGTACCCGTTGCGTCGGGTTCACGGCTACTCCCTCTACGACCACGACCTTGAAGCGCTGAGCGAGCTGCTCGGCGAAATGCCGGCGGTGAAGCGGCGCGCTGTCCCCGGCATCGGAGGGGACCGCGCGGATGTCGTCCTCGCGGGCATCGTGGTGCTCGAGGAGCTCGTGCGCGCGGTGAAGGCCGACCACATCCTCGTCTCGGGGACGGGGATCCGTGAGGGCATCGCCCTCGAAGCGATCGGCGCGAAGCTCCCGGTGCCCGCGGACGTGCTCGCCGAGCGGTCAGCATCGGCGGCCGCCCTGTCGTTCTCCTTCGGCCTCGACCACGGGCGCGAGGTCGCGGAGACCGCCTCCGCCCTTTTCGACCTGCTCGGGCCGCGGTT
>JBEKJT010000064.1:0-8461 GCA_050011075.1 Thermoplasmata archaeon | reverse complement strand
AGCATGTCGCTCTTCCTGATGTTACGGCAGTTCTTCACTGGCAGGACGACCATCTCGAGACCCAGCTTCTCCGGTACTCCCAGCTCAACGGACGCCTTCGAGACGAACGTGTACGACGTCCGGTGCACAGCCTTTCCGATCGCGCCGAACATGGGGCGGTAGTAGACCGGCTCGGGGGTCGGGAGCGACGCGTTCGGGTCGCCCATGATCGACCACGCGATGAATCCTCCCTTGAAGACCATCTTGGGCTTCGCGGGGAAGAAGGCGGTCGGATACTGGACGATGTCCGCGTACTTGCCCGGCTCGAGAGAGCCAAGGTAGTCAGAGATTCCGTGCGTGATCGCGGGGTTGATGGTGGTCTTCGCGATGTACCGCTTGGCCCGGAAGTTGTCGTTGTCCCCTTCCTCTTCAGGGCGCTTGCCGTTCATCTTCTTCATCTTGTCCGCGGTCTGCCAGCACCGAATCACGGTCTCACCGAGTCGGCCCATGGCCTGGCTGTCGGACGAGTACATGCTGAGCACGCCCTCGTCGTGGAGTACGTCCTCCGCCGCGATGGTCTCTGCGCGAATGCGCGAGCCGGCGAAGGCGACATCCTCCGCCACCGCCGGGTTCAGGTGGTGGCAGAACATCAGCATGTCCAGGTGTTCCTCGATGGTGTTCACCGTGTACGGGCGCGTGGGGTTCGTCGACGACGGGAGGGCAAAGGTCTCGCCGGCGATCTTCATGATGTCGGGCGCGTGACCGCCGCCAGCCCCTTCCGTGTGGTACGTGTGGATGGTTCGTCCGTCGATCGCGTTGATCGAATCCTCGACGTATCCGCACTCGTTGATCGAGTCCGTGTGGATGGCCACTTGGGTGTCGGTCGCGTCGGCCACCTTCAACGAGGCATCGATGACGGCCGGGGTAGTTCCCCAGTCCTCATGGTCCTTCAGGCCACAGGCTCCCGCTTCGATCTGTTCCATCAGGACGGCGAGCGAGGGGTGCGAGTCGTTTCCCTTTCCGAGCATTCCCCAGTTCATGGGGATGTTCTCGACCGACTGCAGCATTAGCCCTAGGTTGTAGGCACCGGGGACACAGGTCGTGGCGTTCGTTCCGTCCGCCGGACCAGTCCCGCCGCCAATCATAGTGGTCGTGCCGCCCGTGATCGCATCCTCGGCCTGCTGCGGACAGATCATGTGGATATGGGTATCCATGTGGCCCGCCGTACAGATAGTGCCCTCTCCCGCGGTGGCTTCGGTGTTAGCCGAAACGACCAACTTGGGGTCGACACCATTCATGGTGTTCGGGTTTCCGGCCTTGCCGATCCCCGCGATCTTTCCGTCCTTGATGCCAATGTCGCCCTTCACGATGCCCAGCACGGGGTCCAGCACGACCGCGTTGGTGATCACATAGTCGAGAGCGCCGTGCTTCGACGTCACTCCGGGAGTCTGTCCAAGACCGTCTCGAATGGACTTGCCTCCGCCGAAGACGATCTCGTCGCCCGGCGTCAGATGGTCCCTCTCGATCTCGATGAACAGCTCCGAGTCACCTAGGCGAACCTTGTCGCCCTTGGTCGGGCCATAGAGGTCTGTGTAGGCCTTCCTGCTCATTTTCAGCGTCATGTTTGTTTCCTCCTATACTCCCTTGAATTCCAGCTTCTTCGCAGTTTCAATCGCCCGGGTCTTCACGACCGGCGAGTCCACGGATCCATTGGCCAAGCCCCAGAATCCGAAGACCACGCGCTTGCCGCCGATCGGTGTCAGCTCGACCTGCTTCACGTCCCCCGGCTCGAATCGGACCGCCGTGCCCGAGGGGATGTTCAGCCGCATGCCGAACGTTTCGGGGCGCTTGAAGTCAAGAGCCCGGTTCACTTCGAAGAAGTGCGTGTGGGATCCGATCTGGATAGGCCGGTCCCCCGTGTTCTTCACCGAGAGTGTGTGCGTCTTTCGGCCAACATTGCAGAGCACGTCGCCTGGGGCGAGAACGTACTCGCCCGGGATTATTTTCTTGTTTGCTGCCATTGTCTCTTCCTACGCGACTGGGTCGTGAACGGTCACGAGCTTGGTGCCGTCCGGGAACGTCGCTTCGACCTGAACCGTGTGTATCATTTCCGGTACACCCGGCATCACGTCTTCCCGCTTCAGGACCTTCCGTGCCGAGTCCATCAACGAGGCAACACTCTTCCCTTCCCGAGCGCCTTCCACCACGTAGTTCGTTACGATGGCAACCACTTCGGGATGGTTGAGTTTTATCCCCTTGTGCTTTCGCTGTTCGGCCACTTGCGCCGCGGTCCAAATATACAGTTTCTCCCTCTCCCTGGGCGTGAGGTTCATCGGGCGGAGGATTGCAAACTAGGTATAACGCGGTAATCCCGCACATATGCGGGGGACCGAACATCTACGGGATTTTTTGACACCGGGGGTCACGCAAACGACGGACGTCTACGCTCATTTCGTCCAAGGAAAGGCAACCGTCGCATCGTGGATCCTCATCCGAAGGGCCTGAGTCCAATCCCTGAAAGAGATCAACATCGCGGGCCCGGGGGCTACTGTTCTACGATTCTTTCTCTCAAAATCCGACCGTGAGATGGGATTGGCCGCGGGGGGCCGCCCGAGTTCTCGTGCGCACAGGGGATCGTGTCTAGACAGTACGCATCTTGCCTCTAACGTCGGGCGAACGCCTTGCGAGCTCGCCGGACCGCTCCGGGGCAGGCTCTTGGACCCCGAAACGAGCGTCGGAGCTACGGTGTCAAATACTGTTTACTGAGCAGTTAAATAGCAACCTCCGCCCTCCCCGCCACGGCCCTGCGTTGAACCGCGCAGTGGGCGAACAACATGATTCCGAACGAGCTAAACAATCTCTGGGTGATCATTGCAGCTCTGCTCGTCTTCACGATGACAATCGCCGTAGGGTTCCTCGAGGTCGGGGAACTCGGTCAGGACAAGTGGAGAAGTCTCCTCAAGACCTGCATCATGACCTGTATGGCCCTCGTGCTGATGGCCTTCGTGGGCTTCAATCTCGCCTTCGCGCCGACCGTGGGCAACGGGCTCATTGGAAACCCGTTCTACACCCAGCCGTTCCTCGGCGGCTGGGGAGCGGCGGGTCCGGGTATCTTGAGCGGCGTATGGTGGTCCACGGATCCAACGAACTCCTTCGGATACTTCCTGGGTTCCGCCTCGGCTCCCCTGGCATTGACGACGGGGACGTACTTCCTGTTTGAAACCGCGTTCGCGGCGGTGACCTTCGCGCTCGTCGGCGTGATCATGGTGAAGAAGGTGAAGATTCGGGCCGTGGCCCTCTTTGCGATTCCGTACTTCCTGCTCATATGGGTCCTTCCGGCCGCATGGATCTGGAATCCGTCCGGTTGGCTCGCGCGGCTGGGAATGGTGGACTTCGCCGGAGGGCTCGTCGTCCACGGTGCCGCGGGTGCCGCCGGTATTGCCATTCTAGCTCAGATATGGTTCGAGGAGCGGGCGAGGGGACTCAAAGAGAGCCCCCAGATCCCGTTGAAGGTGGACTCGACTTGGCTCACCCTTTCCACGTTACTGCTCTGGATGGGATGGTTCGGATTCAATCCGGGGAGCGTGCTTGCCTTCAACAGCGAAACCACGGTGGTTGTCCTTACGACCTTCATCGCGGCAGGGACCGCGTTCTTGTCGCTCATGGTCTGTCGATACCTGACGACCCACAAGGATCCCGGGTACCTGTACTCCACGAACGGGATCCTCATGGGCCTCATCGTGATCACTCCGCTCGCCGGGTTCGTAAGCCCGCTGAGCGCCTTCATTCTCGGGATCATCTGCGGGCCTCTCTTCCTCGCGGGCGAACACCTCTTTGCCCGTGTGAAGTGGTTTTCCGACCCCATCGGACTTCTTCCGGGCCACACGCTCGGTGGTCTCTTCGGGCTCGGGATGATTGCGTTCTTCGCGCAGACTGCGTTCTCGACGGCCTCCGGCTACGCGAGCTTGCCGAACGGGCTCCTCTTCGGAGGAGGGATGTCGGCGGGTCACCAGCTGGGGATCGAGGCCTTTGGCGCCGTAGTCGTGGTCGCGGCGGTCTTTGTGCTGTCCTTCATCGCGATCCGGCTGATCGCGATGGGTCTGGGCGGCATCACGCGGTCGCCCGAGTCGGATGCCACCGAGGGACTACCGTCGGATTAGCCGTGCTCACCGTGCTCGGCATCGGTCGCCTCCCGGCGCGGTAGCGAGGCGGAGATCATCGGATCGGCGCGTCCGTGTCCCAGCCGGCGGGCGCCGGTTCCCGGAGTCGATTCCGCCAAGGCCCGGCCTTCGGTTCCGAACTCGGGTGGTTCGAGAGGAGTTCCCGTCTCTGCGGCGTCGTTTGCGTCCCGGCCTGCCGATCTGGCTCTCGAAGGGCGCCAACCGCGAAGCGGAATGCAAAGGGTGCCGCACGCGTGGGAGGGCTGGAGGTTCTGCGCCAAGGATACCGTCAGAGTGCAATGGCCCCGGTGATCGGGGAACCGTTTGCGAACCCACCCACGGCAAAGCCCCGGCCCGTCCCCGCGAACGAAGTTCCGGTCACCAGGACCAGCGAGGAACCGGTCTCGATCCCGAGGTTCGAAGCTCCGTCGGTCACGGAGACCCAAGCGTGGTCCGCAGTGTAGGTCAGAAGGTTCGTCCCGTTCGAGGCAGTCAGTACCACGTACCATAGGGTCGTCGAATCCGGTGGAGCACCCGCACAGACGTTCGAGGAGGTCGCGTTCGCCATGGCGCCGGGATCCCCGATGTAATCGCCGTCCCAGATTTCGTAGACCCGAACGTAGACATCCCCCGGAGTGACCGGCTGGGTGGAACCGAGCCAGGGGATGCGTTCGATGTAGGCCGTGCCACCGCCGGTGCAGTTCACGGTGCTCAGCACCGGGGTACCGAGTTGAACAACGATCGGGGGACCTGGACTAGGAAACCCGGAGTGCGAACCGCTGTATCCCGAGCGTGCGGTCACGATCGCGACGATCCCCAGGACGATGATGGCCACCACCACGAGCTGACCGACGTGCTCCCTTCGGGCGCTCTTCCGTTTCAGCTGATGTTCCCGGAACGAACGGGATCGGCCCTCGAGCGTCCCGGGCGGGGCGGGGGCTCGGGCGCCCTCCCCACCCGCGGTACTCCCCCGTTCCTCGCCCGATGACGGCTCAAAGGGGGCCGATCCCGAAGTCGGAGGGGGGACCGGGTCGGTCACGCCTCCTCCTCGGTCTTGGGGATGAGCTCAAGGTACGCCTCCTCAAGGACGAGCGACGTGGGGGCGAACTGGACGACCGGGTTGAGGCGCTGGCACTGTTCCAAGAGACGGGCCCTCGTTTCATCACTCCCATCGAACGAGATACGCCATCGTCTCTCGGAGAGCGCCGACACCTCGGCCGCGATCGGATGAAGCCCGGCCATAGCCTCGGGCGCGACCGGGCGCTGGAACTCGACGTCCACCTCACGAGAGCGGATACGGGCGGCTACACGGTCGACGCGGTCCCGGAGCAGGACCTCTCCGTGGTGGAGGAAGACCAGCTGGTCGCACACCTCCGTCACCTCGAGCATCTGGTGGGAGCTCATGAACACCAGATGGTCGCGTTTCAGCTGGTTCAGCAGACGGCGCACGAGCACGCGCTCGGCCGGGTCGAGGCCGCTCGTCGGTTCGTCGAGGAGCAGCACCGAGGGATCCCCCATCAACGCCGAGGCGAGCGCGACACGTTGCCGCTGTCCCTTCGAAAGCCACCCGATCCGTTGGCCGAGGGGCGGTAGGTCGAGAAGCCGATGACAGCGATCGACCTCGCGGTCCACATCATCCCGGGTTAGACCGCGAATCCGCCCCACCGCGTCGAGGGCCTCGAAGACGTTGAGCGTGGGGTACGGCTCGGGCGTCTCAATGAGCGCCCCCACGTCCCAGAGGGCCCCTTTTCGGTCGACCATCGGGTCTATCCCGTTCAAATAGGCGTGGCCCTCCGAGGGGCGCAAGAGACCAACCAGAAGTTTCAGGGTCGTGGTCTTGCCCGCACCATTCGGTCCGAGGTATCCAATCGCTCCCGCACCCTCGTACCGAAATGACAGGTTGGTCAACGCCGGTGGGCCGGTGGCGAAGGATTTCGACAGTGCGGACAGCTCGAACGAGCCCATGACTCACCCGGTAGACTCCTTGCGCTGGTAGAGATAGGCACTCAAGGGCAGAAACACGGCCACGTACGCCGCCATGATCGCGAGGCCCTCGACGACCGTGGCGGCCCAGATAGTGTAGAACTGATCTTCCCCCACAGGAATCGTTTGGAAGTGAACGAAATCGGTGTCGAGGATCGCGGCCATGGCTCCGCCTGCATAGGTCAACGAGAACCACGGTTCGATCCCGGCGAGCTCGACTACGTTCTGCAACGTCGTGAACCCCACGTAGAGCGCCAAGACCGTGACCAGCACGCCCGCGGCCGGCGACCGTATGAAAGCACTGACGCAGAAGGCTACGCTGAGCGCCGCGAGCGCGAAGAGGGCCGCCGCCGCGAGGGATTCGAGGAGAAGGAACCAGTGGATGTTGGGAGCTCCGAAGAAGTAGACCGCCCCCACGGCTCCGAACAGGTAATAGACGCCGACAACGGCCAGCGTGACCAGAGTCGCGGCGGCGTACCGCCCGGCAAGCAGGACCGGGCGCCGGATGGGAAGGACCAGCATGTAGTATCCGGCGCCTGTCGAGAAGTCGACGCTCAATGCGTCCCCCCCGAAGAATGCGGCCGCGAGGATGACCCAGAGTCCGGTGTACGCGAGGTAGTTGCTCAGGTACTCAGAGCTGCGGTAGAGCTGCTCCACTTGGACGGCGGAGATCCCGGCGTCGATCTCGAATGCGAGGGAGAGGCCAGATATCAGGACAACAAATCCAAGCAGCCCATAGAACCGGTTCGTCCGGAGATAATGCCCGAGCTGAAGGAAGGTGACCGTCCGCCACTGTTCGAAGCTCGAGACTCGATGCCGGGGTACGGTACCGGCCGCATCGGTGCTGGAGGGATAGGATGGGTCCTGAATCACAGTATGACTTCCTAGGAGAGCCGCTCGATTCGATTTCCTCGTTCGGACGGGACTGAAAGCCGGGCAGGTTCTGGCGTTCCCCGACCAGCGACAAAAACAGCCGCCGCCTTGCGCTTAAATCTTGGGTCAGTTCGGCTTCTCGAACGAGACCTGACGGTGGCCCTCGCGCGGACGAGCTCGGAAAGGACATCAGCCCATCCGTCCTCGACCCCGTTGGTGTGATGGTCGGAAGCGCGTTCTTCCCAGGGCGCTGGGCTCGTCCCTAGACTTCGGCGTCCGGCCAGGATTCCAGGGCACGGGGAGTGAACTCCCGGAGCGCTCTAGGGTGGACCCTCACCTCGATGCTTTCCAACTTACCCGGGGCCGGTTCCACCTGGGAGAGTCGGAAACGGGCCGTCGGTGGTGGGCCATTCCGGCACCACGACGCGAACCAGTGTGGCGCGGACACACTGGGACAAGTCGAACCGACGGAGGGTCTATGTACGGCGCGCCGCCCTTCAAAATCAGGCTGAAGGTTCGAAGAGGAACATGCGCGGGCGAAGCGTGGCAGCGTTCGTGACGGTCGTCCTGCTCATCCTCGGGGCCCTCACGATCCCGATTACTCCCGCGCGGGGCCTTGGAACGAACTCGGCCCCTACCATGGCGACGGGTTCGATCACGGTGAGGGCCACCGCGAACTACGGCTACTCTCCGGACAGAATCCAGAACGTCTCTACCAACGCGGTCATCACCGTCACGTTTCTGGACGACGACCCGAGTGGCATGCAGCATTCCCTGAACATCTCCTCGCGGGAGGGCTTCGTGATACCGACAACGTACACCGCGGCCCAGATGGACCATCTCTTCGGGACCTACCCTACCCTCTACTCGACCATCGTCAACTACACCGGTGCCCAGTCCGTCGGGACGTTCCAATCCCCGCCGACCCCCGGCTGGTACGAATTCATATGCAACGTCTCGGGCCACTTCGCGCTTGGAATGTACGGCTTCATTGCTTTCGGCGAGAACCTCCCGTCCAACCTCACTTCGCCCTCCCGAACCGACCTGGGGGGCATGAACGTCAGCACGCTAGGCATCGTATTCGTCGGTGTGTTCCTCGTCGCGTTCGCCGTCGTTTACCTCGTCTGGCACCGCCGTCGCACGGTTCGAAAGATGACTCCCCAGCCGGTCGGACGTCCTAAGACCGGCTCGACTCGGACCGGGGACGGCAACGGTCGAGACAAGGGGTCCGGGTAGTCGCTCGGACGCTCTCCGATCGGAACGTCCGGACTGCCCTGTTCGCTGTCGATGATCCGAAGGGATGTCGCGTCGGGGCCGCATTCGGGGGTGGTGGACCTAGCCGTGAGGGCAAAGGAACTCGGAGGACGAGGCGAGGAACGAAGGACGGCTCCCTTGAGGTTCCGGCAACAACCACGTTGCCCAGAACTAGGGGGAGACCGTTTAACTCGTCCTTGTCTAGCCCGCCT
>JBEKJT010000063.1:0-8575 GCA_050011075.1 Thermoplasmata archaeon | reverse complement strand
CTACCATGTCCTCGACCTCCTGCCGCTGGACGTGGAGGAGGTCGTGCTCGCGACCGGGTACAAGGCCGACCTCATCGAGGCGTACGTGCGGGCCCATCCGCTCCCCTGGCCCGTCCGCACGGTGCCGGAAGCTGAGCCCCTCGGCACCGGGGGAGGTATACGGAACGCGCGCGAGGGGATGTCCGACCCGTTCTATCTCCTCAACTCGGACGTGATCGCCGCCGCAGACCTCGCCGCCCTCGCGCGCCGACACGAGGCCCACGGAGGGGTCGGTACGATGGCCCTCGCTGAGGTCGAGGATCCGAGACCGTACGGCGTCGCCGCCCTCGGAGAAGGGGACCGGATCACGGGGTTCGTCGAGAAACCCGCACCTGAGAACGCCCCGTCCCACTGGATCAACGCGGGGGTCTCGGTGTGGCGCCGGGAGGTCATCGAGAGGATCCCGGCCGACCGGCCCTCCAGTTTCGAGCAGGAGGTCATCCCGTTCCTGGTCGACCGAGGGCTCTACGGATTCCGCCTCTCCGGCTACTGGGACGACGCGGGCACGCCCGAGCGGCTCCTGCGGTCCCAGAAGCTCCTGTTCGACGCAGGTCGGGGCGGAAAGGGCGGCCTGCCGCCCGGAGCGTTCGGCAACGGACCCGTCGCGGTAATGCCCGGCGCGACCGCGACCGGCGCCTCCTTCGGAAAGTACGTGACCCTCGGTCCGGGCGCGGTGGTCGAGGCTGGGGCGCATGTCGAGAATTCGGTGCTTATGGACAACGTGCACGTCGAAAAGGAAGCGACCGTGATCGGGAGCATTCTGGGGCCGCACTGCCGAGTCCGGGCCGGTCACCGGGTCTCGGGCCAGGTCTTGGGAGAGCGCGGAGAGGCGTGAAACGACTCTGGCCGGCGAGCGCCGGCACGACCGGATCCGGTCGCCGAAGGCGTGGTTACGCGGCCGGGCCGGTGACGACGACCTTGACGCTGTCCGTCGGTCGCTGCGCGAGCCGGAACGCCTCGCCGATCTGTGCGAGCGGGATGCGGTGCGTGACGAGGTCGGAGAGGGGGAGAGCGCCGGACACGGCCAATCGATGGACCTCGACGACGTCGGGCTCGGTGGTAGCGTACGACGGAACGATGCGAACGCCCCGCAGGTAGAGGTCCTGCAGGTCCACGTCCAACCGGCTGCCGGCCTCGGGGAGGCCAAAGAGGTTCACCGTGCCGCCGCGTCGAACGAGCTCGGTCGCCGACCGGGCGACCGCGGGGTGTCCTGTCGCGACCACCACGAGGTCGGCTCCCCTACCTCCGGTCGCCTTCGCGACGGCCGCCTTCGCCGCTCCTTCCTCTCTCGGGTCCACGGTCACGTCGATCCCCCCCCGCTCGGCGGCCGAGCGGCGGAGCGGCGAGAACTCCGTGCCTCCGACCCAGGATGCTCCGAGTGCCCGAACGAGCCGCGCATAGAGCAGCCCCACCGGCCCGAGCCCGAGGACCATGACGGACGCCCGGTCGGGGAGCCCGACCTTGTGGATCGCGGTGAGCGCGCAGCCGGCGGGCTCGAGCAGGCTCCCCGCGTCCCAGTCGACCTTCGGGTCGAGGCGGAGGACCGCCCGTCGCTCGACGTTCTCGCGGGGCACGCGGAAGAACTCGGCGAACCCACCGGGGTCGATGTTCGTCTTCGAGTAGGTAGGGCAGAACGTGTAGTCGCCGCGGACGCAGACCTCGCACACGTAGCAGGGAACGTGGTGGTGCACGAAGACACGGTCCCCGGGGGCGAGTCCCTCCACCCCCGCACCGACCCGGGCGATGCACCCGACCGGCTCGTGGCCGAGGATCCCCGCGGAGCGGTAGTTCCCCCGCAGCTTCTCGAGGTCGGTCCCGCAGACCCCGCAAGCGGCGAGCGCGACCGTGACCTCGCCGAGGCCCGGAAGGGGTTCGGGGACGTCGCCGAGGGCGACCTCCCCGGGCCCGGCGAGACGGCCGAACTTCATGCCCGAGCGCGTGCCGCCTGGATCGAGGCATCCATGACCTCGATCGCTTCGTCGATCTCTTCGCGTCGGATGATGATCGGCGGGATGTAGCGGATCGAGGAACGGCCGCACGGCAGGAGGATCAGCCCGCGGTGGTACGCCTCTTCGAGCACCCGGTCCCGGAGCTTCACCGCCGGTTCCTTGGTCTTTTGGTCGACCACGAACTCGGTCGCGGTCATCAACCCCAAGCCGCGGACGTCCCCGATGTCGGGGTACTTCTGGGCGAGCTCGCGGAGGCGGGAGAGCAGGTAGTCTCCCTGGATGCGCGCGTTGTCGAGGAGGTGCTCCTTCTCGATGACGTCGATCGTGGCGTTCGACGCGGCGACCGAGACGAGGTTCCCCCCGAAGGTGTTCGAGTGGGAGCCCTGGTAGGTGTAGTCGAGGTCCTTACGGAAGATCATCGCGCCCATCGGGAGGCCTCCGCCGAGCGCCTTCGCGAGCGTCACGATGTCCGGCACGATCCCGTGGTGCTCGATCGCGAACCACTTGCCGGTCCTTCCCATCCCCGCCTGCACCTCGTCGTCGATGAACAGGATGCCGTGCTCGTCCAGGATGGACTTGATGGTCTTGTGCCAGCCCGCAGGAGGCACGACGTAGCCGCCTTCGCCCATCACCGGCTCCGCGAGGAACGCGGCGACGTCGTCCGGCGGGATCAGCGTCTGGAAGTAGAGTTCCTTCAGGATCTTGGCGCAATACAGGTCGCAGCTAGGGTACTCGAGCTTGTAGGGGCAGCGGTAGCAGTACGGAGCCGGAATGTGGGTGCCTCCGCCGACGAACGGGGCATAGCCCTGCCGCTGCACCGGCTTCGAGGAGGTCATCGTGAGGGACCCCATCGTGCGGCCGTGGAAGGCACCGATGAGCCCGACGATGATCGGTCGCTTGCGGTTCCAGTGCGCGAGCTTGAGGGCAGCTTCCGCGCTCTCCGTTCCGCTGTTCGTGAAGAAGATCTTCTTCTCGAATTCACCGGGCGTCAGGCGGATCAGGCGCTCGGCGAGCCGGACCTGGTTCTCGTAGTAGAAGTCCGTGCCGGCAAAATGGCTCAGCTTGCCTACCTGGTCGCGGACGGCGCGAACGACCTCCGGGTGGGAGTATCCGAGCGTGTTGACCGCGACTCCCGACGCGAAGTCGAGGAGGCGGTTCCCGTCCACGTCGGTGATCCAGACACCGGTTCCCGACTCGGCGACGATCGGGGCGGTCTTGGTGCTCGTCATCAGGGACCGGGCGTCCGCCGCGATGATCTTCTGGGCGTTCGGCCCCGGGATCGGGGTCTTGAGGAGGATCCCCTTGCGGGGCGCGCCCTTCGATGGTTCGGGATGGGCAGAAGCCGGTACGGGGAGTGTCTGGCTCATAGGTACACCACCCCGCCAAGGCCGCGAGGGAGGTAAAATCTTCTCGGTGGGTTCGATTGAACGGACGCTTGCCTTTGGAGCGTCTGTTTTTATGCCGAGCTCCCGGGTCGTTCGTCGTTCATGTCTCCGGAGGAGCCCGACGACCCCGAGGTCGAGGAGATCCACGAGGTCGTCCCGGCCCGGGCCGTCCTGACGGAGCTCGCCCGAGGCTTCCTCCTGGTGCACCAGTCCAATCCGGCGCGGGCCGTCCGTTTCGCCGAAACGTTCCTCAAGGAGAAATCCGGCCGAATGGAGCCGCGCCACGTCGAGTCGGTGCCGAAGGTCACCCTCGCGCGGCTCTCGCTCGGGCGGCACCCGCGCGGAGCGGTCGAGCCCGCCGCGGTGGCCTCGAACGGGTGGAACGGGACCGAGTGACGGACCCGGCGAGTCGCGGACCGCGAGATAGAACGCGAGGTCCTGCGGGAACGTCCGTCGCGTAAGGCACAGCCGAACCCCTCGGGGGTCCCCGAAAAGCCCGCCGGGACATACGAGGACGGAAGCGGTGAGACACCGTTGGGCCAGGGAATCGCCGTCCGCCACGTTGTGTCGGTCGAAGCCGACCGGGGCGACCGGTACGCGTTCCCCCGGGAAGGCGCGACGCCACGCCGCACGGTTGGGTCGGAGGACCCGCCCGACGTCCCGACGGATCCGCTCGAGCGCCCGCAGGCACGCCAGCGCGGCCGCCACGGAGTAATCCGGGACCTGGTCGAACACGAGACCGTGGAATCGGGCGTACGCCTCGCTCTCGGTCTCGGGCGTGACGAGGAAGCCGACGCGGAGGTCATCGCCGGCGAAGAACTTCGTGAACGAACCGCTCGCCCAGACGCGGAGGTGGGAGAGAGCGGTGAGCGAAGGGCTGCCGGAGAACTCTCGGAACGTCTCGTCCACGAGGAGGTGCTCGGCGCCAGCGCCGAACTCCTCGAGCCGGTCCCGGCCCCAGAGGTCTCCCTCGGGGTTCCGAGGCTGCGAGAGGACGGCGACCCGGACCGGTCCGGGGTCTTCGGTCAGCGCGAAGCCGGCCTCGCGGATCCCGTCAAAGAGCGGCGGATACTCGGGAAAGGCGATCCGGCCTATCGGTGTCGACGGGGCCGCGCGAGTCCGGAGGTAGAGCAGGGCCGAGCCGTTCGCTTCCGTCGCCCCGTGCGTCAGGAAGACCCGACTCGGGTCGACCCCGACCAGGTCTGCGAGGGAGCGTCTCAGCTCCTCGGAGTCGGCGGCGCGCACCTCCCGCTCCGTGGGGAGAGGATGTCGGATCGAGCCGAACATCCCGCTCTGCGCGAGATTGTGCCGGACCTGCGAGTGGGAATCGATCCAATCGGCCAGCGGGAACCTCACGACCCCGCCAAGGCGCCCGAGGTAAGGGGTTGGCGCCTATTCCGAGCGCTCCGGCCGCTCCGGGTCACAAACCGAAGACGAGGCAGGCGAACAGGACCCCGAGGGTGATCGCAGCCAGCGGTAATCCATACCGGACGAAGGAGCCGAGTCGGAACGGGATGTGGTTCTTCTCGGCCTGGTTGGCGATGATGAGGTTGCTGGCCGCACCGAGCAGGGTCACGTTCCCGGCGAGGGTGCTCGCCGCCGCCAGTCCGACCCAGGGGATCGGGGTTCCGCCCCCGTAGCCGAGGCCGGTGAGGATCGGGATCTGGAGCGCGACCCACGGCACGTTGCTCACGAGCTGGGACCCGGCGACGGAGGTCATCACGATCGCCCCGAGAGCGCCGACCGGGTTCCCGGGACCCGGGATCGGAAGGAGCCTCTCGGCGCCCGGGACGATGCCGCCCGAGACGGCTCCCGCGACAACGACGAAGAGACCAGCGAAGAGGAGGAGCACCGTCCAGTCGACCCGCTCGACGATCCGGACCCGGCCGGGGGAGACGAGGAGGAGGAGCACCGCTCCCCCGACGGCGGTCTCCCAGACCGGAACGACCGGGCCGCCGGTCACGGCCGCGACGAGGTCGAGCGTGACCAGAACCACCATCGTTCCGGGAAAGACGAGCAGCACCGGGGACCTGCGGAGCCGCTCGCCCCAGCCCCCCACCGGGAACAACGGGGGCGCGGCGACGCGGACCCGCTCGAACTCGGGCTCCTGTGCGTGCATCGAGCGCGCGAAGACCCGGCGCAGGTACCAGGCCCCCACCGCGAGGTTGACCGCCGTTGGAATGAGCAGATAGCGCAGAAAGACCACCACCGGGTTGCTGAGGCCGCTCGAGATCGAGACCAGGAGATTCTGCGGGTTGCCGAAGGGGGTCAGCACGCTCCCGACAGTAACGGAGAACGCGAGGATGAGGAGGAGCGGCTTCGGGTCGAGACGGATGCGGGCGGCCAGCGCGATCAGGAGCGGGACCCCGATGAGGACAAGCGCGTCGTTCACAAGGAACGCTGAGGCGATGCCGAAACCGACGAAGAGCGCCATCGGCAGGTCCTCCGCCCGGCGAGCCCTCCCGATGATCCATCGGGCGAGATGGTCGAGGGCCCCGGCGCGCTCGAGCGCCCCGGCGAACAGGAATAGAGCGAAGAGGAAGAGGAGCACGGGGGCAGAGGACGCGAGCGCGGTCTCGGCGCCCCCGGGGGAAAGGACCCCCGTGACGACGGTCACCATGCCCCCGGCGAGGAAGATCGCCCAGACCCCGGGCCCCCGGCCGAGGATCTGGCGAATGATGACGCTCCCGAGCACAACGACCAGGAGGCCGACCGCCAAGAGGTTCATGCATCTCCTCTGAAAAGGGGTCGAGGAGGCACGCGAGATAGAAAGGTCGCCGGTAGAACCGAACGCTCAAGAGAGGGGACGGAAGACCCTCGAGCGATGGCTCCCGTTCGCCCCGCCAGCGCGTCGGTCACGGTCGGACCGGGAGGACGGATCCTGGCGCTCTCGGCGGCCTGGTTCTCTGACGGGGCCGCTCGGCGCGCCTCCGCGCGCCGCGCGGGCCTGTGCGTCGAGTGCAGCACCCCCCTGGCGAGCCACCGGTCACCGTACTGCTCCCGTCGATGTCGCTGGAGGTTCCACGGACACTACTTCTGGGACTCGGCCCGTTCGTACGTGATGCTCCGCGACCGCTACACCTGCCGGATCTGCGGGGCCCGACGTCGGGCCCGCGAGTTGGACGTCGACCACATCGTCGAGATCGCCCTCGGCGGCCCCGCGTTGGAGTACTCGAACCTTCAGACCGTGTGCCGTCCGTGTCACCGGGCCAAGACCGGTCAGTTCCGCCGGGCACGGACCGGCCCGGAGGCGAGCGACTAACCTTCACGTCAGTAGGGCTTCATCCCAGGGAACCTCTTCCCTCCTCCTCGAGGGAAGACGATGAAGGTCGGGATCCTGGGAAGCGGGGACGTGGCGCGGTCGCTCGGCACCGGGTTCACCACCCTGGGCCACGACGTGAAGCTTGGGACGCGTCACCCGGACCAGCCGAAGCTCGCAGACTGGGTGAAGTCCGCCCACGGGAAAGGGTCGGTCGGGTCGTTCTCGGACGCCGCGGAGTTCGGGGAGGTCCTCGTCGCGGCCACGATGGGGGTCGCCACGGCCGAGGCGGTCCGCATGGCGGGCGTCCACCGTTTCGACGGGAAGGTCGTGATCGATGCGACCAATCCGCTCGTCATGACTGCGAACTCCCCTCCGTCGCTCGCGGTCGGCCACACGAGCTCGGCGGGGGAAGAGCTGCAGAAGCAGCTGCCGAAGTCCCACGTGGTGAAGTCGTTCAACACGATCGGGAACGCGAGCTTCTTCCGCCCGTCGTTCCCCGGGGGACCGCCGGACATGTTCATCTGCGGGAACGACGCGGCCGCCAAGAAGACGGTCACCGGCATCCTCCACGACTTCGGTTGGCCGTCCGTGATCGACACGGGCGGGATCGAGGGCGCACGCGAGCTCGAGTCGCTCTGCATCCTCTGGGTCAAGACCGCCATGAGCCTCGGCAACTGGAACATCGGGTTCAAGGTGCTGCGGAAGTAGCCGAAGGCTACCGGCCCGAGATCCTATCCGAGGGCGCGGGAGATCTCCTCCCAGGAGAACGGGATCCCCGTGCCGGTGTTGTAGAGCAGCACCCGCTCCCCCGAGGCCACCAGGCCGCGTTCCCGGAGCTTCGGCAGGGCGGCGTAAGGCGCCGCGCCCTCCGGGGACACGGAGACCCCGTGGCGGGTCGCGAGCGACCGCATCGCGACAAGGATCTCCCGGTCGCTCACCGTGACCCCGCTCCCTCGGGTGGAACGGACGGCCTCCAGGATGCGTTCGGAGGAGAACGGAGCCGGCACGAGGAGGCCCGGGGCGACGGTGCGGGGGTCGGTCCAGGGGGTCACGCGGGCCGCGCCGTCGGCAAGCGCGCGGACCACGGGAGCACAGCCGTCGGGCTGGACGGCGTAGAGCCGCGGCGGCCGATCCATAAGACCCAGGGTCTTCAGTTCCGAGAAGGCCTTGGCCATCCCGACCAGTCCCGTCCCGCCCCCCGTGGGATAGACGATCGCGTCGGGCATACCATCCCCTGCGCACTGTTCGAAGACCTCGAACCCCATCGTTTTCTTTCCTTCGACCCGGTAGGGTTCGCGCAGCGTGGACATGTCGAACGATCCTCGGTCCTTCTCCCGGGACCGGGCCAGTTCGCCCGCCTCACGGATCGTACCGGGGACCTCCACGACCTCGGTGCCGTAGAGACGTACGGCGTTCTTCATCGCGGCCGGGGTTCGTTCGGGCAGGTAGACCCGGGTGGTGAGCTTCCCCCGGGCCCCGTAGGCCGCGAGAGCGACCCCGGCGTTTCCTGCGCTCGGCACGAAGAGCGAGGTCAATCCGAGCTCCTTCGCCCGGGAGACGGCCACCGCCATTCCTCGCGCTTTGAACGACCCGGTCGGCATCGACCCGTCGTCCTTCAGGCTGGCCTCGACCCCCTCGACCTCTCCGAGCGAAAGCACGGGAGTGAACCCTTCTCCGAGGGTGACCACGGACTCAAGGTCCTGGACCGGTAGGAGTTCCCGGTACCGCCACAGGGTGGCAGGTCGTGCGGCGAGAGCCGCGAGCCAGGCTCGAGCGTCCAACTTACCGAGCTCGTAGGTCGCGAACAGCGCCTGGCAGCAGGTCGGGCATGTCGACGCGACCCGCGACGCCCCGAACGAGGTGCAGCACGCGCGGCACTCGAGTTCCTTCAACAGGGATCCCGTCTCGGTCATCGATGATCCCCTCTGGCGCGCCGGGCC
>JBEKJT010000062.1:0-8836 GCA_050011075.1 Thermoplasmata archaeon | reverse complement strand
AGCTGGCTCTCGGGATGGTATTCGTTCTGGGTGACTCAGGCGACCAACAACGGCACGTTCATCGTCTACACGGTAGGCACGTTCGAGGTCCTGCTCGGCCTCGCTCTCGTCTTCGGATTCATGCGGAAGATCGCCTACGGTGGCGGAGTTATCCTGAGCCTGTTGATCTGGGCCATCCCCGAGGGATTTGGCGGGCCCTACACCAACGGTTCCGGAACCACCGACATCGGGACGGGCGTGATCTACGCGATCGCCTTCCTCGGGCTGATCGTGATCAACGCGACCTACGGGTCGAGCCGCTGGAGCGTCGACTACCTCATCGAGCGGGTCTATCCCGGGTGGGCCAAGATTGCGGAGTTCGGAGGAGGGGCCCCGGCGAGGGTCGTCGCCTCTTCACCGACGGAAGTCCCACAGCTGAAGGCCTGAGGGCCCCCGGCGGCCGCTCGTGCGGGGTTGACCCGACCTACCCCATGAACGGCCGTCGCCAGTCGTCCGGCAGGACGGCGGTCTCCTTGATATTGCGGGGAGTGAGCCACCGCAGCATGTTGAGGACCGAGCCCGCTTTGTCGTTCGTCCCCGAGCGTCGGGCGCCGCCGAAGGGCTGGCGAGCCACGATCGCGCCGGTCGGCTTGTCGTTGATGTAGAAGTTGCCCGCGCTCCACCGCAATGCGGCCTCGGCGGTCGTGATCGCACGGCGGTCCTGGCTGAAGATCGCTCCCGTCAGGGCGTAGGGCGAGGTGGAATCGCAGAGCGCGAGCGTCTCTTCGAACTTCGCGTCGGGATAGACATAGAGCGTGAGCACGGGGCCGAAGATCTCCTCCGAGATCAGCTTCCCGCGAGGGTCCGTCGTGCGAACGACCGTGGGCCGGACGAACCAGCCCTTGGAGCGATCGAGCTCTCCGCCAACGACGAAGGAGTATTCGTGGGGATTCGCTCGCGCGAACTCGATGTACTTCTCGATGTTCGTGTACGCCGGCTCGTCGATGATCGCACCCATGAGGTTCCCGAGGTCATCCACGCGACCCATCGGAACCTTGGGGACCTCCTCCTTGAGCATCCGCTCGACCTCGGGCCAGCAGCTCTCCGGGATGTAGGCGCGCGAGCAGGCCGAACACTTCTGTCCCTGGTACTCGAACGACCCTCGCAATAGGTTCAGGACCGTGCCGCGGACGTCAGCCGACGGGTGCATGAAGATGAAGTCCTTGCCGCCGGTCTCCCCGACGATGCGGGGGAAGTTGCGGTACGTCTCGAGGTGTTCGCCGACACGCTTCCAGATCTGGACGAGCGTATCGTAGCTGCCCGTGAAGTGGATGCCGGCCAGGGAGGGGTGGTCCAGGAGGACCGGGGCCTCTGCGCTCGGGAAGGGCACGAAGTTGATGACTCCCGGCGGGAGGCCGGCTTCGGCCATGACCTTGTAGATCTCGTAGTTCGAGAAGATCACCGACCGTGCCGGCTTCCAGAGCGCTACGTTCCCCACCATCGCGGGCGCGGAGGGAAGGTTCCCTGCGATCGAGTAGAAGTTGAATGGGGAGATGGCCAGAACGAACCCCTCGAGCGGTCGCCAGTCGAACCGGTTGGTCTCCCCCGGGAACTGGCCGGGCTGCATCTCGTATATCTGTCGGGTGAAGTAGGCATTGAAGTTCCAGAAGTCGACCAGCTCGGCGAGGTCGATCTCGGCCTCGTACGGGTTCTTCGAGTGGTTCAGCATGATAGCCGCGATGTTCCGTGTCCGACGCGGTCCGGCGAGCAGGGTCGCCGCCTTCTGGAAGACGGCGATCCGGTGGTACCAATCGGACTTCGCCCAGTTCTCGTGCGCCTTGAGGGCGCTCTCGGTCGCGCGCCGGAGCTCGTCCGCACCGGCCACATGGGCGCGCGCGAGGAGAACGTCGTGGTCGTCCGGGCACGGCACGTCGACCCACTTGCCCGTGCGGACCTCTTTCCCGTCGATGATGAGCGGGATCTCCGCAGTCGCCCCGCGCATCGAGGCGAGCTCGGCCTCGAGCTTCCTGCGGTCCGCGGAGTCCGGAAGGTACGATCGGATCGTGTTCACGTCGTTGATGGGTCGCTCGACATTCCAGATCATGCCGATTCGAAGCCGTCGGAGTCCCCTAACGGTTTCGTGAAATCCCGTTGATGCGGAGTTAATGATGCTCTCTCGGCGTACCTCGGTTCGAGAGGAGCACTGTGTCACCGGACCGCGTCGAACGACATCCCATCCTGGAGGTCCCTGCCCACCCGGACCTCGTCGAGTTTACGTTCGATGGTGAGCGGCTTTCCGCGCTACGGTCCGAGATGCTTTCCTCGGCACTGTTCGCGAACGGGATCCACATCTTCGGCCGTCATCGCCAGGATGATTCCCCGCAAGGGATCTTCTGCGCCAACGGTCAGTGCGGACAATGTCTGGTCCTGGCGGACGGGCTCGCGGTAAAGGCCTGCATCACGGCCGTGCGCCCGGGGATGCACGTGGAAACGCTCCGGGGTCCGCCCGAACTCAAAGCGGACGACCAACCCTATCCACCGCGCACTGGATTCTCGGTGGTCGAGACCGACGTGCTCATCGTCGGGGGAGGTCCCGCCGGCCTGACCGCCGCCGTGGAACTGGGCTCGAGTGGAACGAACGTCACGCTCTGCGACGATAAGCCGTCCCTGGGGGGGAAACTGTCGCTTCAGACGCACAACTTCTTCGGATCCGCGGACGAATGCTACGCGGGCAACCGGGGCATGGACATCGGCGTCCTTCTCGAGCAGCAGGTTCGGGAGCAGAGGTCCGTCGACGTCTGGACGGATTCTCCGGTCGTCGGGGTCTTTGACGGTGGCTATGTTGGGGTCGTCAAGCAGGGCCGCTTCACGGTCGTCCATCCCAAGTGCATGCTCGTGGCCGCCGGGGCGCGCGAGAAGATGCTGGCGTTCCCGGGGGCAGACCTTCCCGGGGTCTACGGAGCCGGCGCGTTCCAAACGCTCGTCAACCGGGACCTGATCAAGCCGGCCCGTCGGCTGTTCATCGTCGGCGGCGGGAATGTCGGTCTGATCGTAGCCTATCAGGCGCTCCAAGCCGGGATCGACGTGGTCGCCCTGGTCGAGATGCTCCCCCAGTGCGGGGGCTACAAGGTCCATCGGGACAAGGTCGTTCGGCTCGGCGTGCCGGTCTACACTTCCCACACGGTCCTTCGCGTGGAAGGCCAGGACCGCGTGGAACGCGTGATCGCCGCTCGGGTGGACGAGAAGTTCCGGCCGATCCCGGGCACGGAGATGGTCTTTGACGTGGACACGGTGCTGATCGCGGTCGGACTCTCTCCGGTGAACGAGTTGTTCGAGGAGGGGCGACGGCTGGGATTGCGAGTATACTCGGCCGGCGACGCCCACGAGATTGCGGAGGCCTCCGCAGCGATGTTCTCCGGGAAGATCGTGGCACGGACGATCCTTCGGGACCTGGGTGTCCCCGCGGAGGTCCCTCCGAGCTGGCTCTCGCTGAAGGAGATGCTGGCTTCCCATCCGGGGCCGGTTCTCGGGGCGTACCCGGTGCCTCCCGGGCTCAGTGTCTATCCGGTCATTCGATGCGAGCAGGAGATTCCCTGCAACCCCTGCACGGAAGCGTGCATCAAGGACAGCATCGTCATCCCTGAGGGGAATATCCTCGGACGACCGAGATTGGTCGGGGATTGCGTGGGGTGCCTGAAGTGCCTCGCGGTGTGCCCGGGCCTTGCGATCACCTTGGTCGACCGGCGCTACGACCCGACGGGCGCGAGGGCGAAGGTCACGGTCCCCTGGGAGATGCCGGACGAGCTCGCGGTTCCGGGCCAGCTCCTGACGACGACAGGGACGGAAGGCGAAATGGTCGGCACCGGCAAGGTGATCCGTATCCTGACGGGGAAGGCCCTCAACCGACGGAAACTGATGGTGCTCGAGGTTCCGGGCGCGGAGGCCGACCGTGTCGCCGGAGTCCGCATTCGGACGCCCGAGCCCCCAACTCGGCCGGAAACGGTCCGAGCCTGCGACGACGGGGAAGTGGTGATCTGTCGGTGCGAGCGCATCACCCGCGAGATGATCGTGGATTTCCTTCGAACCACGGGCGCGGTCGATTTCAATGCGGTGAAGGCTGCCCTGCGATGCGGCATGGGGCCCTGCGGTGGGAAGACCTGCGCGGAGCTGACGCTACGGATCTTCCGCGAACTCGGCGTCGACCCCCGGTCCGTCACTCCTCCGGTCCACCGACCGTTCACTCAAGAAGTGCCGATCCGGTCGTTCTTGGGGGAGTATGACGCAGAGCCCGGAGTTTGACGTCATCGTTGTCGGTGCAGGCTCGGTCGGTAACCCGACCGCGTACTTCCTTGGCAAGGAAGGGCTGCGCGTCCTCGTCCTGGAGGAGCTTTCCGCCTCCGGTCAGGGCCAGAACAAGGCGGCCATCGGCGGCGTCCGAGCGACCCATTCGGACCCGGCGAAGATTCATTTGTGCCAGAGCAGCCTCGAGGTCTTCTCGCGCTGGAAGGAGACGACCGGCACCGATATCGGGTGGAAGAAGGGTGGGTACTGCTTTCCCGCGTTCGACAAGAAGGTGGAGACGACCCTCCGTGGACTCCTGCCTATCCAGAAGCGGTACCGGTTGAACATCGACTGGCTCGAGACCCAAGGGATCTCGGAGGTCGTGACCGGGATCAACCGCAACGGCCTGCGAGGGGGGACCTACTCCCCGGACGATGGCCAGGTGAGCCCACTCAAGGCGTCCGAGTCGTTCACGCACGAGGCGGTCCGGTTGCATGCCGTGTACCGGTACGGCGAGTCGGCCGAGTCGTTCCTTCTCGAGGGTGACGCGGTCGTGGGAGTGCGGACGAATCTCGGAGAGCACCGGGCACCCGTCGTGGTCAACGCGTCCGGGGTCCACGCCACCCGGCTCTGTGCGACCGTGGGTCTCGACATCCCGATCCTGCCCGATAGCCACGAGGCCGGCATCTCCGCTCCGGTCCAGGAGTTCCTGGGGCCACTCGTCGTCGACCTTCGACCGGGCCCCGAGGGGAAGACGACCAACTTCTACTTCGGCCAGGACTCGGACGGCCAGATCATCTTCTGCTACACTCCCAAGGTCCCTATCGCCGGAGAGAACCGGACTTCCACGTACGAGTTCATGCCGATCATCGCGGCCCGTCTCGTTGAGGTCATTCCCCGACTGAAGAACCTGACCATCCGTCGGGTCTGGCGAGGCCTCTATCCCATGACCCCGGACGGAAGCCCGATCATCGGCTGGGCGCCCAAGGTCAAGGGACTCCTGCTCGGAGTCGGGATGTGCGGCCAGGGCTTCATGCTCGGACCCGGGGTGGGCAGGAACCTAGCCTCCCTGGTCGCGCGAGGACGACCCGAGATCGACACTGAGGTCTTCGCCCTGCTCAGTCCCGCTCGGGACTTCTACGCCGCCAAGAAGGAAGCCCTGAAGTGAGCTCCCGCCCGAGCTACCGAGCGGGGGCAGACGTGGGGCACCCGCGGGAGTGGCTGACGGAGCCGCAAGATAGTTCCCCTCCGGACCATCGGACCACCCTAGGACGGGGAGAAGAATCGTGGCGGATTCTCACCAGTATCGGGCGGCCATCCTATGGACGGGGAACCATGGCAGTGGGACGAGCGACTATCGGGCCTACGGGCGGGAGCACCGGATCACGTTCCCCGGTAAGACTCCCCTCCCGGGGTCTTCGGACTCGGCGTTTCGGGGCGACCCGACTCGATACAATCCCGAGGAACTCCTGGTCGCTTCCCTTTCGGCTTGTCACATGCTTTGGTACCTTCATCTGTGCGCCGACGCGGGCATCGTCGTGGAGGAGTACTCCGACCAAGCGGAAGGACGGATGGAGGTGGGCTCGGATGGCGCCGGCCGTTTCACGTCCGTGACGCTGCGCCCGAACGTCACGATCGGACGAGGGCCTCGCGACCGCGCGGCCGACCTCCACGAAGTGGCTCAACGGATGTGCTTCATCGCGAATTCAGTGAACTTCCCGGTCCGTCACGAACCCACGATCCGGGTTCGGGAGGATCGCGGATAATGCGCTGACCGGGAGACTTCTCGGCGGCCGGGGCCCGGAGGGCTTCCGCTGCCTTCCTAGCGTCGCAGACGGGCGCGGTGCGCCTTGGCTTTCGAGGCGTTGCTGAGAAGCCCCATCCGCCGGGCGAGTCGGGCGTGCTCCTTCTTGTCGATCCACTCGACCTTGAGATACTCGACCAACTGGGCGTCGGTCAAGCCGATGCGTCGCCCTTCCTTCACCGTGAATGCGTAGGCCTCGATCTCGGAGGGCGCGTCCACGTAGCTCAGTCGCGGATAGAAGAGCGGTTTACGATGGCGAAACTGGTTCACGTGGCAGAGCTCGTGGACAAGGTCCAGATAGACCGTCTTGAAGTCCCCGTGCTTGAGGTGGTTGGTGCTGATGAGCAGGTGTCCGTCGATGTCGCTCGTGCCCATATAGCCGAACTTCGCGGAGAAGAACTCGACCTTGAGACCGCGGATCACCCGGTCCGTGTCCTTGCCGAAGAGTTCGCGGACCGCGGTGACGTCTCGAAACCCGCGGAAGAACCGCTCGAACGGGTAGAGCTTCGTGGGGGCGTCGCGCTCGATCTGGACTTTCAGCCGGGACTGGACGGACATCGACTTTCTCCGGAGATGTGCGCCGGACTCCCGCCCCCTATTTGGGTTCGGCGGGAGCCAGGGGCGGCACCGTCGACCCTGCCTGGGGACCCACCCGCCTTGGTCCCTTCGAGCCAGCGCACGGAGAGAACGCGCCTCAACTCCGCCTGACGGGGGGTTTATCCCGTGTCGGAGGGCTGAAGGCGTCCGGTCATCGACGGAGGAAACAGAATGGCCGGGACACCGCCTCCGCCCGCAGGGCACATACCGCGGCTAGTCACCCGTCCGGCCGAGGTAGAGGACAAGTGCCGTTGCGGCATCCATCTCCGGCTTGGGGCGCGATGCCTCGAGATCGTGGATGTTCCACGCGAGCTCGCCGATTGGATCCAGGGTCGGTCGTTCTGTGGGCCGGCCTGTGCTCGAGCCTACTTGCTCGAGGCCATCGAGCCGCTCGAGGCAGCCGAAGGCGGGCAGAACATGATCGTCGCCCTGCGTGCGGTCGTCGCTTCGCTGGAGGCAAGCTTCGTGGGTCCTCCTCCTTCACCTCCGCTTCGCCGGCGGTCCGAGTAGCTCGCAGCCGGGGCTCGAGCTTCTCCGTCGGCCCGCACCTCCACTTCACGGGGTTTCGCGCGCGAGGCACACGGCACGCGGCCGGCGCCGGAGGGGTTGGCCAAGATCAGGCGGTCACGTCCGCGATCTTCTCGGGGAACCTTACATCCGGTCGGTCGGTGAGCCCGGCTCGGGGACGGATGTCGACCGGGTCTCCCCACTCGGTGAACGTGCGAGCACCCTCGAGCTCGTTCCATTCGGTCAAGACGAGGATCTCGTCGGGCTCACGGGCGTTTCGAAGTATCACTCCTCCCGCGGACCCGAGTTCTTTCCGCCGTTGTGCGTGTTCGTCGAAGACACCCTTCCGTTGGGCGTAGTCTCGAACTTTGTGTCTCGCCAGCAGGTACGGCATGCGCGCGGTAGGTCCGTGAGGTGCTAACGCTCCCCGGGGACGGTCGAACGGCTCGAGCCCGCTCAGTACCCGCGGAATGACTCGAACTCGATGTCTTCCCGTGAAACTTGAAGGCGTACGCTCAGGGCGGTGACCATCTCCTCGACCATTTCCGGTAGCCCGGCGACATAGTACCGGGGCCGGGCTGAGCGATCCGTCAGGGACGCGATCCAATCGGCATCGATGCGCCCGACCCTCCCCTCCCAGGCGGTCTTCGATTCCGCGGGGCGGGTCACTGTGTAATGGACAGAGATCTGCGGGTGAGCGACCGCGAGCTGGTCGAGCTCCCGTCGGAACACGAGCTCCGCGGGCACGCGGGCGGAATAGAGGAGCGCTAAGGGCTGGGAGAGTCCGGTGTCGGCCGCGAACCGTACCATCCCACGAAAGGGAGTGATGCCAATCCCACCCGCGAGGAGGACCGCGGGTCGGGAGGCGTCGAGGAGGAAGTGGCCGAGCGGTCCATAGACCTGGGCGAAATCACCCGGGTGAAGCCGGGAGAGCGCTTGCTTGAACGGAGTATCGGTGATCTTACAAGTGACCTCGATGAAGCCGGTCTCGGAGGGGCTCGAGGAAAGCGAGAACGCGCGCACCGCCCCCCAGGGGTCGGCCACCCCCGGCAACGCCAATCGAACGGCCTGGTTGGAACGGTAGTGGAAACCGCTTCCCTCCGTGGAGAATCGGAAGGTCATCACCGTGGGGGACTCTCTACGGCTCTCCATGAGAGGCAAGCGGTAGTCCTGCGGGGTCTGGATGGGCCCGCCAAGCCCTCGAATTTCGTCCATCGACCCCCGGACCGCCGCGGAGCTATATTGACTGAGTTGAGGTGGTGGGTGTCACGGCGCCAGGGTACTGTTCCTGCCGGTCCCTTCCCCGCGCATGGGACGCTCGAGTTCCCGCGCGCCGATGCGAACCGAGACTAGAGCTCCTTCAGGAGTTCTGAGAGGTCCTCGAGGGCTCCGTCAACCTCCTTCTTCACGCGGTCGGCGGCTTTCTTTGCCGTTCCAGAAGGGTCCTTCGCCGCCGTGCCCGCGGTTGCGGCCACCCGTTTCGAGAGCTTCGCCATGGCTTCCGCGAGGTCCTTGGCCGCTCGCTTGGCTTCGAGCAGGGCCAGCTCGAGTGGGTCCCGGGAACTTGACCCCGAGGAGCCTTCCGTGGAAGAAGGAGAGCACGCGAAGCCGCACGCCGGGCAGTACTTGGCCCCGACCGGGACTTCCGTGCCGCAGCGAATGCAATTC
>JBEKJT010000061.1:0-9223 GCA_050011075.1 Thermoplasmata archaeon | reverse complement strand
CGGAGACTTCTGTAACACCGCCTACACCCCTCTCACTTCTGTCCCAAAGCCTCATTTACTGCCTGCGCGGCAGGGGCCCCCGTCGGGCAAATCGCCCACCGAAGTAGGAATCCTGCGAGTAAGTTCGGCGCTCAGACCTCCACCCTCCGGAGTCACACATAATTACATCGAGCTTCCCTACCGTACTCGTAGGATAGGAGATGCGAGCGTTGGGCCACGGACGGTCCACTGCGGCCCTCTCTGTCGCTCTCGGCGGCGTATTGGTAGGCGGGCTCGTCGTAGCCGGAGTGTTGCTCACGCCTTCGGGGGGACTGACGCTCGTGAACGGAATAGGATACTACACGGAACAGGTGCCGGCACCGGTAGCACCCTGCCCCGGAAACAGTTCGGACATCCGCTACGATTTCCAGAGCGCGAACTTCACTCTGTGGCGTTCGAACTTGTGTTCGCCCGGGGGCTCGCCGCTGGTCGGCTTCGTGCTGGAGCCCAAGGGGACGCTCGACCGATTCACGTTCGGCGATGTACCCGCGACCTCACTTCCCATGACCTGGATCTCGCCGGACCGGTTGTTCGGTGTTCAGTGGGGAGAAGGTGCGAACGTTTCGCTGCTGGCGGAAGCGTTGTAATGGAGATGGAGACGAGCGAGCCCTCACGGGTAGCGCGATTCGGCGAGGCGGGTCTCGGGCTTAGGGAACTCGCCCTCGAGTGACCCAACGTAAAGGAAGTGACGCCCGCAGAATCTCATGGGGGGAATCGTGCGACGCCCGGGGCTGTCTTCGAGCGCGTTCTCAGCGGCGGCCCTACGTCGATGCGCCTGGGCAGCAATCGATCCGGCCCTTTGCGTCTATCACGACGAGGAATGGGGGGTGCCCGAGCACGACAGCCGGAAGCTTTGGGAGAAGCTGATGCTCGACGGTTTCCAAGCGGGTCTATCCTGGACCATCATCCTTCGCAAGCGCGAGGCCTTCCGGAAGGCGTTTCGGAACTTCGACCCAGACCAGGTCGCGCGTTTTCGCCCGGCGGATGTGGCGCGCCTCCTAGAAGACCCCGGGATCGTACGATCTCGGGTGAAAATAGAGGCGACCATCGGCGGCGCTCGCGCGTATCTGGCGATGCGGGCTGACGGGGTCGATTTCGCGACCTATCTCTGGGACATCGTGGGCGGCCAGCCCTTCCAGAACTCCGGTCCCGTAGCCGCGAAGACGCCCCTCTCCGAGAAGATCTCCGAACTACTGAAGCAGCGGGGATTCAAGTTCGTCGGCCCGGTCATCGTCCATGCGTGGATGCAGGCCACTGGCATGGTCAACGATCACGAGGTCGACTGCTTCCGTCGTGCAGAAGTGCAGCAGCTGGGGCAGCGCTAGGGAATTGCTCCCATTCCTCCCGAGGTCGTGCGAGGAGGCGACGCGAACGCGCCCGTGCGACCGGAAACCAGAGGCCCTTCATCGGGGTCTAGAGGGCGAACAGGAACAACGCTCGGTCGGCTGGGGAGAGCCCTGGTCCGGCGAGCGTCATCGGTCACAGAGCACGAAACAGGTCGGTGGAAAGGTATCGGAGCCCCGAGTCCACCATCAACGTCACTACCGCGGCGTTCGGACCGAGCTTTGCGGCGACCTTGAGGGCTCCGACAACGTTGGCCCCGGAGGAGGTTCCGACGAAGAGCGCCTCTTCTCGGGCGAGCCGCCGGCTCATCGCCTTGGCTTCGTCGGTCGAGACCGGGATGATGGAATTGATCCGGGTCGGGTCCCAGAGCGGGGGAATGTACCCGATCCCGATTCCCTCGATGTAATGGGAACCGGTGGGCCCCCCCGAGAGCACGGCAGACTCGGCCGGTTCCACCGCAGCGATGTGTACCTTCGGGTCGTGCTTCCGCAGCACGTCGGCAACCCCAAGGATCGAGTGGGCCGTGCCGACGGACTGGACAAAGGCGTCGACCTTCCCTCCCGTCTGTTCCCATATCTCTTCCCCCAGACCGTGGTAACCGGCGCTTCCGTCGTGGTTGCTCAACTGGTTGCAAAACCAATGGCCGGGCTGTTTCCCGAGACGCTGCGCGGTCGCGATAAGCTCCCGGAAGAGCCGCTCGTTGATCCTGCCCTGGTCGCTCTTGACCTCCGTGATCTCTGCGCCGAAGGCCCGCATCGTGCTCCTCTTCTCGTCAGTGAACGCGTCGGAGTAGACGACCTTCAGGCGTAGGCCTTTCGCAGCGCACACGAACGCGAGCGAGACGCCGGTCGTCCCACCCGTGTACTCCACGACCGTTCCGGCCGGGCGCAGTCGTCCGTCCTTCTCGGCGGCATCGACCATCGCTTTCGCCACGCGGTCCTTCATGCTGCCGGTGGGATTGCAAAACTCGAGCTTTGCCCAAACCTTGGCCGAACCGGGGGGTACCACCCGCTCTAGCTCGACCAACGGAGTGTGCCCGATCGCATCCAAGATGCCTCGGGGCATCCGCTCCTTTGCCACGTCACGGGCCACCGTCACGATTTATTTCAAAACGGCGCTACGCTACGTCCGTGACGTTAACGAGACCCTACAACGGAATTCGCCCCGGAGGGCTGCAGAGGCATTCTCGAGGTCCGCGATCCGCTGACTAGCGCCCGGGACCTGGATCTTGGCCAAGGAGTTCTGCTGCCACCGCCCTCCCGGGCCCCGTGAGGTTTTGTCGGTGACTCTCGTCACTTCGTCTATCCAACGATTCAAGAAACCGCCGCCCGTTCCCCCGAGGCGATGCCGCCGCCGGAAGTAACATCCGGACTCCTTCCGCTACTCCGGAACCGGACGTTCCTTCTCCTCGAGTCTCGGGGAACCGCCGCCGGGGTCGGATACACGGTGTACCTCGCTACCGTCCTCTGGCTCTCGTACCGGCTGACCGGCGGGATCTTCCTTGCCGGCATCCTCCTGGGCGTGGAGACCGCGGTCTACACCCTGACGTTCCTCGCCGGCCCGCTGATCGACCGTGTCAACGACAAACGCTGGGTGTATGTGGCCTGCTATCCGATCCAGGCCCTCGCGGCCTTTGCCCTCGGCATCACCTACGTGCTGGGCTCTCTCTCGATCCCGCTCCTGATCGCGATCGTGGTCCTCCTGGCAGCGCTTTGGGACCTCACCTGGGCCGCGGATTCCGCCGCCACTCGCCTCCTGTTCGACAAGGACCGGCTCTTCGCCGTCTCGGGACTGGGTGCGGCGATCGGAGGGGCCGTGAACATCGTGCTCTACCTCACCGCCGGCCTTACCATCGCCCTCTTTGGCGCCGCGGGAGGGTCTTACCTCTACGCTGGGCTGTTGGTAGTCGGCGCGGCGCTAGCCTTCCTTCTGCCTATTCCGACCCCAGGTGCGAAGAAACACGCCTACCTGGCGGGCTTCCGCGAGGGATGGACCCTGTTCCGAGGGAAGAGCGGCAAAGCACTCCGCCATCTCGCGATCTTCCAGTCGGCGCTCGGGTTCTTCATTCCGGCGCCATTGCTCCTACTGACCCTCTACGTGGGTCGGTTCTTTGCCGGCTCCCAGGGAACGTTCGCCGGACTCTACGTAGCGTACCTCGTAGGAGGGATCCTCATCGGCGTCGTTCTCGGAAGGCTCAACCCTCGGGCGTTCATCGGGTCGGTCGCCCTGGTGGCCCTCCTACTTACGGGGGCGATCCTCGTCACCGCCTACCTGGTCGTGGGGTACCTTCCCCTAAGCGTGACCGCATGGTTCCTGCTCGGTGTCGCGGCCACGGCCCGGACCACGGCGCTCTGGAACTACATGCAGGGAGGCTTTGCGCCGGAGGTTCTCGCTCGGGTCAATAGCAACAGCTACCTCTTTACGGGCATCTCGAGCACGGCTGGCGCGCTCGTGGTCGGCGCCCTCTCCGTGACATGGAGCCCCGCGGCGTTGACGGTCCTCACGGCGTTAGGGTTCGCGGGTTCGGCGGCTCTCGGGTTCCTGCTATCGGGAACTCGGACCCTGACCTTCTGACGTGCGGTGGTGCTCACCTCGAGTGACGGACCGGGGGCGACGGCAACCGCGCTAGGGGTGGCGATAGGGGAAAACCCTCCGGCCAATCGCATAATTATTACGGAGGAGCCTCTACGGTTTTTCGAGGGCTTATGCCCGCATCCAAGAGGAACACGAAAGAGGGAACATCGACTGTTCGACTGAAAGGTGAGAGGAAGGGCGCGAACGTCGTGGGAGCCGGGGGCATCGAGCAACGACTCTCTGAAATAATCCAGAGTATGGAAGGCAAACTCACCAGCTACAAAGTGGATTCCTTCGAGGTCGACTTCGGGATCACAGCGCCCTTCGTGGCCGAGGCGAAGATCACGCTGAAACGCCAGCCGCCGCTGCTGACCGATCATCCGGCCGGGCCCACCTAACTCGAGAATCGCAGAGTCCTGATCCGAATCTCGACTTCCGGATCCGGTCGTCCGCGGCCGGGGGCGCGTGATCCGACGATTCGACAAGGCAGGTCCGCGGGGGGACGGCGCGTGCCCCACCAACGGAACGTTGGCGTCAGTGAGCCTCGGTCCCCCCGGTCGCCTCGGGGCAAGAACGCCTCACCCCGACCCGGAGCGTTCGGTCGAGCGGCCGGCTTTTGTGCGGGGTCTCTCTCGGGAGAAACGCGGGGAAGGATGAGGGTGACGAACCGGCCCGAAGGCCTCTCGCGCCTGCCGAGGGTCGTCCTGTTCGACATGGACGACACGATCTTTGACCACTCCCTGACCTGCCGCGACGCCCTCGCGCGACTCCGCTCGAAGACGCCGGGCCTTCGCGGGCGGCCGGTAGACGAGCTATGGGCCGAATACGGTCGGCTGCTCGAGCTGGTGCACCCCGATATCGCGAGAGGCGTGCTCACCCTTGACGAAGCTCGGACCGAACGGTTTGTGCGGCTCGCCCGATACTGTGGAGGCTCGGTGTCGGTCGCGGAGGCCCGAGAGTGGTCCCGGATGTATCGAGCGAACTATCAGACGCTGCGCCGGCTCGTCCCCGGTGCGCGGCGGCTCCTCGAGCGGCTCCACGGAAGGACGATGCTCGGCGTCGTCACGAACAACCAGGTCGCCGAACAGGAGGAGAAGGTCGCCCATTTCGGTCTCAACGACCTGATCGACTTCCTGGTCGTTTCCGAAGGGGTCGGGGTTTCGAAGCCGGACCCGCGGATCTTCGCCCTCGCGCTCGGTCGGGCCTCGGCCGTACCCGGCGATGCGGTCATGATCGGGGATTCCTGGGAGAACGACATCCGGGGCGCACGCGCCGCCGGCATCCCGGCGGTGTGGTTCAATCGATTCGAGCAGAGTCCCCCCGAGCCGCTGCGGGTTCCTGAAGTGACGTCGTTCCGCGCCCCTCGGCGCGTCGAGGCGCTGCTCTCGGCTAAACCGCAGTCGTAGGGAGCTCGACCCGAGACATCCGCGCATCCTCCGCATTATATCACGGGCGGGGTTCCGCCGACGATGGCTCGGCTTCAGGAGTCGTGGACGGCCTCGGCCCGCCGCGCCCTCCCGGCGATGCGCGCGTGGAGAACCTCGTTTCACCAGGAGCCCGAGCTCTCGCTCCACGAAGAGCGGACGCGGGAGAAGGTCATCGCAGCCCTCGAGGAGCTCGGGATTCCCTATCGCGCCTTCGACGACTTCCCCGGGGTGCTCGGAACGATCGGAGGGGACCGCTCCGGGCCCGTGGTCGCGGTGCGAGCCGATATGGACGGCCTTCCGGTGACCGAGGACACCGGGCTGCCGTTCTCGTCGAAGTTCCCCGGCCGCATGCACGCGTGCGGCCACGACGTGCACATGGCCTGCCTCCTCGGAGCGGCGACGATCCTTTCGAAGGATTCCCGACCCGGACGCGGACCCGTCCGTCTCCTGTTCCAGCCCGCCGAGGAAGAGGGTACCGTCGGCGGGGCCCTTCCGCTCATCGAGCGGGGCGGTCTCGAGGGGCCGAAGGTCGATTTCGTCGTGGGCCAGCACGTCGACCCCAGCCTTCCGCTCGGTCACGTCGGCTGGAGGATCGGGCCGTTCATGGCGGCGGCCGACCACTTCCGCATCACCGTGATCGGTCACGGCGGCCATGCAGCCACTCCCCACCAGGGTCCCGACGCGGTCGTGATCGCGGCCGAGATCGTGGCCGGGTTGCAGGCCTTGGTAAGCCGCGTCCGTGACCCTCTTGACCCGGTGGTCGTGAGCGTCGGCTCGATCCACGGTGGCACGCGGAACAACATCATCCCGGACGAGGTCGTGCTGGAAGGCACCGTTCGGACCCTCAAGCCGGCCACGCGGACCCTGATGGAGAGCGCGCTGCGCCGACGCGTACGGTCGTTGGCGGCGAGCCTCGGTGCCCGCGTCCGGATCGAATACCGACACGGTTACCCGCCGCTCGTCAACGCGGCGGGACCGACCCGCACCGTCGCCGAAGCGCTCGGGATCGAGCTCGGGCACGCGAACGTCGTCGAGGTCGACCATCCGCTCATGGGGGCGGAGGATTTCTCCCGATACCTAGAGAAGGTCCCCGGGACGTTCCTGCGTCTCGGAGTGGGCATTCCGGGGAGACCCGTGAGCCTGCACAGCGCGACGTTCGCCCCGGACGAACGGGCGCTCGTGATCGGGGCCGCCACGCTCGCCGCCGCGGTCGAGGGCCTGCAGCGGAGCCGACCGTGACGTCCGACCAGCTGCGCGCCGAGTTCCCGGCCCTCGAAGCTCGGGCGGACCGACCTCCGCCGATCTACCTCGACTCGGCGTGCATGTCGCTCGTCCCACGGTCGGTCCTCGACGCAATGGAACAGTACTACCGGGACTTCCCCGGGTGCGCTGGTCGCAGTCTACACCGGTATGCCCAGGAAGTGGGACGGCGGTACGAGGATTCTCGCCGAGCGTTCGCCCAGTTCCTCGGACGTCGCGACCCGAACGGGATCGTGTTCGTCCGCAATGCAACCGAGGCGATCAACCTGGTCGGCCAGGGGATCGATTGGCATCCGGGCGAGCGGGTCCTGATCTCCGACCGCGAGCACAACTCCAACCTGATCCTCTGGCAACGCCTCGCCGCGGAGCGCCGCATCCGCATCGAGATACTGCCGCTCTCCGACGACGGGTTGTTCGACGGCGACACGCTCGAGCAGCACCTCGGCAGAGGGGTCCGCCTGATCAGCCTCTTCCACACTTCCAACCTCGACGGTCGCTCGCTGCCGGTGCGGGAGATCGCCGAGCGGGGCCACGACCGAGGGGCCCGCGTGCTGTTCGATGGTTGCCAGGCCGCGCCTCACGAAGCGGTCGACCTCGACCGGCTCGGGGTCGACTACTATGCCATCTCCGCGCACAAGATGCTCGGACCCACCGGGTTCGGCGTCCTCGCGGGGACGAGCGAGTCCCTCGCCGAACTGCGTCCGCTCATGGTCGGCGGGGAGACCGTCGAATGGAGCACCCTCACCGACCACCAGCTGCGCCCCGCGCCTCACCGGTTCGAAGCCGGGCTCCAGAACTACGCCGGAGCGATGGGAGCGCACGCCGCCATCGACTTCCTGCGCCGCGTGGGCTACGACGAGGTCGAGCGTCGCCAGCTCGCCGCGAACGCCCGGATCTCCGCGGCCTTCGAGGACGAACCGCGCCTCCACCTCCTAGGGCCGAAGGACCCGGTGCGGCGGTCGAGCATCTTCGCGTTCACCCTCGATGGGGTCGACCCGCACGACGTGGCGTTGTTCCTGGACGAGGGATACCGGGTGATGGTCCGTTCGGGAATGCACTGCGTCCATTCGTTCTACGCGACCCGGGGGATCCCCGGCAACGTCCGGGCCTCGTTCTACCTCTACACCGACCGGGACGACGCGGACGCCCTGATCCGGGGATTGCAGGAGCTCCTCGAGCGCATCCCGGCGGCGCCCATCAGCGGTACATCGGCTGTGACTGCGGGCCCGTCGCATCGCCGCGCGTCCGTTCGGCCGCGTGCCGCTGGATCGATAGGAGCTGTTGCTCGATCCGCTCCGCCTCGGCGTAGAGCGGCACGGGGTCGAGCGGCGTCCGGAGCAGTATCCGGTTGATCGTCTCGATCACCTTCGCCGCGGCGCGGGCGTCCGGGTAGTCCGATTGGGCCTCGGCGAGGAACGTCAGCACGTCGAACCCGCGTCGGCGGCCCTCGTTGAGAAGGACCCCGGCGATCCCGGTGATGACACCCTCCGCGAACGGGATCATGTTCGGTTCGACGTAGAGTTCTCGGGCCTTGCGGGTGCTCGCGACGCCGTATACCTTCACGTCGTTGAGCCGCGGAGGACGGCCCGTCCGCCCTGCGTGCGGGTCGGCCTCGACCACGAGCCCTTCTGGGGAGACGAGGAGCGAGCAGCGCTGCTCCTGCACCCAGTCGATGATCGTCGTGGCCAGCGGATGGATGATCGTGGGGGCCGGATGGAACTCGGAAACGAACGCGACGATCTTGTCGGCTCCCCGGCCCGCGCGGTCGGCGGGCGGGTGGCCCGCATAGATCCGCACCGGATGCTGGGGGTTCCCGTTACGCACGAGCGACACGGTGGGGAACGCGGGGGATTCCACGATCCCGATCTGCTCCATCTCGAGCGTGTCGATGAGATAGTTCGCTACGATCGAACTGACGAGTCCCACGGACGGGAACCCGTCGATGACGATCGCGCCCTCGACGTCGACGCGCTTGATCTCGTAGATCCGGACCTGGTCCGGGGCCATCGGCATGGATCAGAGCGACCTCTCCACGATCTGCCCCAGTTCCCTCGATACGAGTTCGGCAAGGTCCTTCATGAGGTCCCGCCGGACCTCGGGCGGGAGGGCGGAAAGTCCGAGGCGGGCCGTCGCGGTACCGACGCGGACCAGGGCGGCGTACTCGTTGGCCCGAGCGGTGAGGAGGTCGCGCACGGCGTCCTTGAGCGCCTGCTCGAGCTTCGGGTCGTCGTGCAGGGTCTTCTCGAGGTGCCGGCGGATCTCGTCCTTGACGATGTCCCGGGTCGCTTCCCGGACGAGCTCTTCGGGCCGGAGGAGGTCGCGGGTGCTCTTGACGAGTACGTCAATGGGCTCCCCGGAGGACGAGCCTTCGGCCATCGGACGCGAGAGCCGGAGGAGGGGGATAAGCGTTTGGCTCGGGGGCGACCCCGGCGTGCGGCGCCCTCCCTCCCCCCGCCCGGAACGCGCCGGCCGGTCCCCCCGGTCGGCGTGCCGGCAGAAGGGCTTATCCTGCCGCCGGCCTCGACCGCCCGGCGTGGGCCGGTAGATCAGCGGAAGATCGCTACCTTGGCAAGGTAGAG
>JBEKJT010000060.1:0-9240 GCA_050011075.1 Thermoplasmata archaeon | reverse complement strand
CGGTACTCACGACCGTACTCCTCTTCGTGGTCTCCGCCCTCGGCACGGCGAGCGCGCACTACACCCCCGCGCCGAAAGACGGCTTCGCGTACGACGAAACGATCGTGGTGAGCAACGGTTTCGGGGACTACAATGGCTACATCGAATCGACCGTCATCAACGGCTCGGTCAATGTGACCTCGGTGTTGCCGAACGGAACGGAGTCGGCGTTCTACTACAACGCGAACACCTACACGAACAACAGCGGGGCCCACCAACAGTGGGTCTCCTCCGGTTCGTTCGAGTTCTCGGCCGACACGTTCCTCTACGTGAGCGGGACCGACAATCAGACCGGCTACACCAATCCCTACGTGTGGTTCTTCATGAACGACTCGCTGGGCACCGGGGCGTCCGTCCACCTCCTCAACTCGAACTTCACGGTCGTCGCGACCTCGTACAATTATGCCCTCGAAACCGCCGCCGGCACCTACGTGAAGGCGATCTTTATCGAAGGGAACGGCAGCTACGTGCGGGACGACTCCTACGGGGAGTTCACCGCGACGTACAACTGGAAGGCGTACTTCGACCCCTCGACGGGGTACATCCTCGGCTATCTCTACACCGAACAGGACTCGAACGCCTCCGGCGACGGCTTCACGCTCGTGGACACTCTCGGCGTGACCCATACGAGTTACCGATTAACGCCCGGCGTCGGGCCGACGGAGTACGAGGTGACGTTCACCGAGACCGGACTTCCCAGTGGCACGTTCTGGAGCGTCAGCCTCGCCGGCGTCGTGGGAACGAGCAGCACGACGACCGTGAAGTTCTCGGAACCGAACGATTCCTATAGCTACACGGTTCCGACCATCTCGGGATTCTCCTCGGATCCCAACTCCGGCTCGGTCCAAGTGGCCGGTAGCCCGGTCAACCAGGCGATCTCGTTCACCTCTGGCTCTTCCTCGGGCTCCGGCTCGAGCGGATCGGGGTCGGGCCTGCTCACGATAGCGTTGGTTCTCGTCGTGGTGGTGATCATCATCGTGGTCATCGCCATCCTCGTTGCCCGCTCCCGTCGGAGACATCCCCTCCCCAAACACTCGGGGACGGGCCAGGTCTCGTACGCTCCGCCATCGATGGGACCCCCGCCCCCGGGGATCCATCTCACGCCGTCCGGCCAACCGGCGGTCCAACAGATCGTCATCAAGGAGACCGTGAAAGTGAACTGTCGGTACTGCGGGGCCCTGATCGACACCACGGCGGAGAAATGCCCCTTCTGCGGAGCGGCGCGGACGTAGCCCGCGGAGCGAGCCGTCAGACCGGCGGGTAGTAGCAGATCCGCCCGACCGGCTGCATCCCGGCCTGGGCCGCTGCCGCCCGCGAGGCGAGGTTCCGTACGGAGATCTCGGACACTGCATCCGACGCTCCGTTCTGGTGAGCCCATAGGAGCCGCCCGAACACCAGGTCGGTGCCGATCCCCAAGCGGCGATAGGGTGCGCGGACCGTGAGCGAATGAAGCCGTGCGTGGCGTTGCACAAGAGAGACCCACGCGACGCCCGCCAACCGACCTTCCACTTGCGCGACGAACCCGGCCTCCGAGGCGGTGGGAAGTCCCTGGAACCAACGGTCGTTCACTACACCGTAGACCTCCCGCATGAGTTCCAGAGCGGCCGGGAGGTCCTCCCGCGAGAACGGTCGCAGAGGGTGACGGAATCGATGGGACGGCGGGTCCCCTGTCAGGGACAGGAAGAGTATGTCGAACGGTTCGCCGGGCGGTTCGAACGGAAAGTCAGAGTACATTCCCGAGGAGCCCCTCCCGCGGACGAACGACTCCGCGACCGATCGCGAACGAGTGAAGATCGTGGCCACACGCTCGACCGGGTCCGAGACCATCAGACCGGTGATCGACCCGCCGTCCCGGACGATACGGGCCTCTCCTCCACACCGCCGGGCCTCCGCCGCGAATCGCAAAAGGAACGGGTTGAACCAAGGCGAAAGGTCGGCCCGATCGAGGCCGTCAAACTCGTCCAAGAGCGGAGCGACGTCCGACGAAGGTCCCATCATCTCAGCGTGACCGACACGAGCCCACATGGTCTTGACGGCTCCGGAACGACATTCGCCACACCGGCGACCTCCCGAACGGTCGTTCCGACGGACCGGATCCTTCTCCGGGAGAAGGTTCAGTTACCACCCCGCTAGCCCGGGTTCGTGGCCCACGCTAGGGGGAGCCGCCCACGGGAGGCATCGGTCGCCGGGTCTTCTCGACCGCTGATGATCCCACGCCACCGAGCGGGCGTCGAACGCGCCGATCGATTCCGGTGATCCCGCCTCGGTGATCACGGCAACGGCCCTCGTCATGCTCATGACCCCGGCGCTGGGGTTCTTCTACGGTGGCCTCGCGCGTCGCAGGAACCTCGTCGCCCCGATCGTCCAGTGCCTCGCGGTGTTCTCGGTGGTAAGCCTTGTCTGGGCGATCTGGGGTTACTCGCTGACCTTCGGTCCGCCCGTGGACATCGGGGGCCACGGCCTCATCGGAAACCAGTCCTACGTCATGCTCAACAACGTGGGGGCGGCTCCGAACCCGCTGTACTCGGCCTTCATCCCTCGGCTGCTCTACTTCGCATTCCAGCTCAAGTTCGCCGCCATCACGCCTGCGCTCATCATCGGGGCGTTCGCGGGTCGGGTCCGCTTCAAATCGCTTCTGATCTTCATCGTGCTCTGAACAACGTTGATCTATGTACCGATCGTAATGTGGATCTGGAACCCGGGGGGCTGGCTCCACGCCCTCGGTGTTGCGGACTTCGCCGGGGGCCTCGTAGTTCACACGTCCGCCGGAGTTTCTGCTCTTGCCGCCGCGATCGTCATCGGCCGCCGGCCAGAGGTAGAGGCCCGGTCCGCCCGGCCCAACAACGTCCCGTACGTGATCCTGGGCGCGGCGTTGCTTTGGTTTGGCTGGTTCGGGTTTAACGCGGGAAGCGCTCTGGCCGCGAACGGCGTCGCGGTCGACGCGCTCGTCACCACCAATCTTGCGGCTGCTGCCGGCGGGATCAGTTGGATGTTGGTCGATTGGGTCCGGAAGGGTCGGCCCTCCGCGTCGGAATGGCCGTGGGCGCCGTCTGCGGGCTTGCGGCCGTCACTCCGGCCGCAGGGTACGTCATCCCGTCTGCCTCCATCGTGATCGGCCTTGTGGCGGGGATCCTGTCGAGGCACCTCGCGAACTGGCCCCCCCGGACGACCCTCGACGATTCCCTGGAGGTCTTTGCGTGCCACGGCACAGGAGGCATGTGAGGAATGATCGTCACCGGCCTGTTCGCCACGATGGCGGTCAATCCCGGCGGCCCGAACGGATTCTTCTACGGGAACCCCCACCAGCTTTTGGTCCAGCTCTTCGCCGGGGGCGTGGTCGCCGCCTTCGCCTTCGTAGGGTCGTACATCCTCTTGCGCGTGTTCAATGTGTTCTCCCCACTCAGGGTCGGGCCGGCCGAGGAGAACGCCGGCCTCGACGTCTCGGAATTCGGGGAAGAGACCCACGACGCGAGCCCGGGAGAGCCGACGGCACCTGTGACCCCATCCCAAGACGCCGGTTAGACCGGCTTCGCGGCAGACGACGGAACCGGATCGGTCGCGACGCGAGACCGGGGCCACATAGGATAATGGCGGCGAGCCCGCGGGTGCGCCCGACGGTGGGGACTCCGAGGACTTCGGGCTTCGGCGGAGACGGGCGAACAAGAGAAACACTGCGACCAGGGCCGCGACGACGACCGCGAAGATGATGCCTCACTCCCAGACGGGAACCGACCCGTTCGAACTGTTTGGGCTCGACTTGCCGGTCGGATTCCGGCCACAACATCCGTTCGGTCGCAGATTGGCCTGGGGGAAGAGGGGGGTAAAAGTCCTTGCGGCGACGTTTTGAAGGCCGTTGCACTGTGGCCCTCCGCCGCCGTCTGCGGCGGTCCAAACCTGTTTCGATCTGATCGAATTCGGAGGCGGAATCGCCGGTCGCACCCTCAGGTTACGGAAGTGGGCCGAATGTGGGTGCCTTTTCTCGGAATCGGCTTGTGGGGCCGAAACCCAACCTGGGTTGTGGTGACCTCAGAGCGGTTATCTTCCGTCTTGTACTGTTCGGAGCGTATGCCGCGGTGGCCTCCGCCAGAATACCGAATTCGCACAGACTTTCGTGCCCCGCTCGCCTACGTCTTCCGATGGTGCACGGATTACCGCCCGGACGACTCCCACCTCATCGGCGAGGAGTACGAGCGTCGGATCCTCGAGCGAACCCCCCGTCGGGTCGTATTCGAGGACCTGTGGTGGGAGCCGGAAGGTTGGCGGTGGCGCCGTTCGGAGGTCGCGCTTCGTCCCCCCGCCTACTGGCACGCCGACTCGGTCGGGAACGTCCGAGACGCATCCATCGACTACCAACTGAAGGAGCTTCCCGACGGCGGAACGCGGCTCGAGCTCCGCATGCGCCGACGCCCGGGGCCCCGGTCAAAGCGCCAGCCCGCGAAACGCGAGCTCGAGAACGACCTGAGAAAGATGTGGCGGGGGTTCGCAAAGGCCCTAGAAACCGACTACCGGCGATCTCGCCCGAAGCGAGGGTCGACCATGACTCGCTCGCGAGCTCGTGCCTCATCGCACTAAACCATGGTCCGAAAAGGACGGCCGACCGGCTCCGAACCACTAGCTTTGGTCGGGGTCCCGACTTGCCGGGACTGTCCCTACTCGGTCTCCCTCGGCACCTCGGTGGATTCCTCGTCCGCGGACTGTTCGACGTCCTGTTTGGGTTGCTTCTTGAACAGCTCCGTCTGCATCCGGTTCAGGCGTGCGATCAGTTCGTCGATGTCCGGCTCCGGCTCGGTCGGCGCAGCGGCGATCTCCTCCACCGGTGCCGTTGCAACGGCACCACCGACGGGGACCGGAACGCTCGGCCCGGCGGGAGCAGCCGGACCCGTCGACTGCCAAGCCTGAACCGTCGGCGGACGGTGCACCGTTGACGGCCGGGTCGCGCGAGAACGTCGACCCGCGTAGATCAGCGCGGCCAGCAACACCGCCGCAATGACCAGGACGATGACCCCGACCTCCCACCACGGGAACGGCGAGGAGCTCGGCGGAGACGGCGGTGAGGGTGTTACGCTGAAGGAGAAGGTAGGCGCGTAACTTCCTTCCGAAGTCGTAATCCGGATAGTGCCCGCGCTCGTGTGCGGTACCTCGAAACTGTTGTTGAACGCGCCGCTCGCGTTGGTCGTGCCCGAACATAGGGTCGACCCGTTCCAATAGACGGTGTAGGCAGCATCCGCAGTGAAACCGGCACCAAGGATGGTCACGGTGGTCCCCGCCGTTCCCGTCGACGGGGAGATCGTGATGCTCGGGACGATGGAGAACTGGGCGTACACGCTCGCATCACCCTTGAGGGATATGGTGTGCGAGCCTGCCGGTGCCGACGGAACCGAGTAAGAGCAGGTGAATTCGCCATTGATGCTCGACGTGTTGGTGCACAATGTCACCGAGCCATTCCACACCAGTGCGTACATCGCACCGCTGAGGAATCCGTTCCCGTTCACCTTCACATTCGTTCCCACGATTCCCGTGGAGGCGGAGAACGTGAACGAGGGTGTGATCGTGAAGCTTGCACTGGGCTGGTTGGGGCCCTGGGTCGCCGTGATGTTGACGGGACCTCCGGGTCCTGCCGCCAGGACGAAGGTGCAGGCGAAGGTGCCACCCGAACTGGTCGTGATCGTCGTTCCGATGAAACTACCCACCGAACAGCTCGTAGGCGACTGGACAATCAGGTTCAGGGCAACGGTGGCGCCCGAGCTCAGCTCGAACTCCGAACCCGTCACGGTGAACGTGCTTCCCACGGTCGCTTGGCCAGGGGATACAGAGATCGTGGGCACGGTGACGACGAACGTGGAGTCCGCGGACTGACCCCCGGCATCGGTCGCGGTCACCGTGGACCCCGACGTCCCGTTCGGCACTTCGAAGGTACAGGCTATCAATCCCGTTCCATCGGCGATCAGGGAACCGCTCGAGCAGCTCGTGATGGCCACCCCGTCGAACTCGAGGGACGCGAGTAACGTCGACAGAGAGAATCCGGTGCCGGTGGCGGTCACGGTCGTACCAAGGGGTCCCTGGCCGGGAGTTACAGCGAGCGCGGGAACGGTGACCGTGAAGGTCGCAGCCGCCGACAGACCGCCCACGTCCATCGCCGTCACCGTGGTTCCCGAGCTTTCGCTCGGAACGTGCATCGTGCATGAGAACGTGCCCGAGCTCCCCGTCGTAAGCGAGCCGCCCGTGCAGCTCGCGATAGGTACCGTATCGAACACCAGCGAGGCCAGGGCCGTCGACACCGAGAATCCGGCTCCTGCAACCATCAGCAGCGCCCCGATGGGGCCCCGTCCCGGAGAAACGGTAATGGCGGGGGTAGTGACCGCAAAAGTTCCGGACGCGATTTGGCCGCCCACGTCGGTGGCCACCACGGTCGTTCCCGATGTTCCGGTGGGCACGACGAACGTGCACGCGAACAAGCCCGTGGTGCCTGTCGTCAACGACCCGATCGTGCAGCTCGGGATCGTGACCTGGTCGAACACGAGCGACGTGAGGGAGTCCGAAACCGAGAACCCCTTTCCTGCGATGGTCAACGTCGCTCCCACCGGGCCCTGTCCCGGGGTTACCGTGATCGAGGGGACGGTCACCGTGAACGTTGCCGTCGCGGACCTGCCTCCGACGTCCGTTGCCGTCACTGTCGTCCCCGAAGTGCCGTTCGGCACGCTGAACGTGCAGGAGAACGCACCCGTGCTGTAGGTCGACAGAGAACCGGGCGCACAGCTCGTCACCGTCACATCATCAAACACCAGAGAGGAGAGGGGAGTCGAGATCGAGTACCCGGTGCCAGAGACTTCGACCACTGCTCCGAGCGGGCCCCGCACGGGCGTCACCGACACGTTCACCGCGGTGACCTTGAACACTACGATGTTCGTCGTAATCGACGTGGCCACGTCCGCACCCGCCACGTTGTGAGAGCCGGTTCCCGCCGTCGTGGGCACGGTGAACGAGCAGGAGAACGCACCGGAGGAGGTCGTCGTGATCGTGGGGCCGCTGGACGAGCCTTCGGAGCACGTCGTCGGAGACACATCGACCCCATCGAAGGCGACCGTCGCTCCCGAGTTAACGGTGAATCCGGAGCCGGTTACCGTGAAGGAACTTCCGACGGGGCCCTGGAGCGGCGTGACCGTGATGGCCACGGTCGTCACGGTGAACGAACCGCTCGCGGTGTCGCCTCCGTTGTTCGTCGCGGTGACGGCCGACCCGGAAGTTCCCGAGGGTACATCGAAGGTGCAGGTGAACGACCCTTCGCTGTCGGAGGTAAGGGATCCGAGCGTGCAGCTCGTGATCGTGACCTGGTCGAAGACCAGCGAGGCCAGCGGTATCGAAGGGGTGAACCCGGTTCCCGCGACGGTTACGTCGGATCCTACGGGTCCTTGTTCTGGCGTTATCGTGATTGCCAGCGGGGTTACCGTGAACGTGACCGTGTTCGACTGGCCTCCGGTCGCCACGTCCGCCGCATTCACGTTGTAGGATCCCGGGGTCTCCGCAGGCACATGGAACGTGCACGTGAAGTCGCCTCCGGGGGACGTGGTGATCGTCGTGCCGCTGCCCGCCGATCCTACCGAACAGGTTGTCGGTGTCAGGTCGCTTCCCTTGAACGCAAGCGTTGCTCCCGAGCTGACCGTGAAGCCAGTGGCGGTCACCGTGAACGAGCTCCCGACGGACCCCCGACTCGGTGAGATCGAGATCGCGAGAGGGGTCACGGTGAACATTCCGTTCGTCATCCGGCCCCCGGGATCTACCGCCGTCACCGTGGTACCGGACGTTGCGGCTGGCACAGCAAAGGTGCACGTGAACGACCCGACACTGCCCGTCACTAGTGAGCCGGACGTGCAACTTGTTATGGCCACGCTGTCGAAGGTGAGCGACGAAAGCGACGCGAATACAGAGAAACCGGTCCCTCCGACCGTCACAGGCGCTCCCACCGGGCCCACGCCGGGCGTCACGGTGATCGCAAGTACGGTGACCGTGAATGTCCCGACTCCCGATTGACCACCGGCGTCAGTGGCCGTCACCGAGGTCCCCGAAGTCCCGGTGGGCACGTGAAAAGTGCACGTGAACGACCCTGCAGCGTCCGTCGTCAACGAGCCCGTCGAGCAACCAGTGATTAGTACCCCATCGAAGACCAGCGAATTCAACGGGGTCGATGCGGAGAATCCCGTCCCTGCCACCGTCACGGTCGCACCCACCGGACCTTGCCCGGGAGACACGGTGATCGAGGTTACCGTGACGACGAACACGGCGGGGCTCGTCACGTTCTGCGTAGAGTTGTCCTCCGCTGTCACATTGTAGGGCCCCGGAGCCTCCACAGGGACGAGGAACGAGCAGACGAAATCGCCGCTACCGTTCGTCGTGATGTTCGAGTCGTTGAACAAACATTCTGGCCCCCCGGTCGGATTGAGAAGTGTTTCGTTGAAGGTGACGTTAGCAGTCTCGTTCACGGTGAAGCCGGTGCCGGTCACCGTGAACGTGCTTCCTAGAGGACCGTGATCCGGGGCGAGGGTTATCGCCAGCGCCGTGACGGTAAATGCCACCGGGCTCGAGTTTGCGGAGTTTGATTGGTCCCCTCCGATTACAGGATAGGACCCCGGGACCTCCATGGGGACGGTAAAATTGCAGCTGAACTCGCCGGTCGAATTGGCCGTGATCGTCGGACCGGTGGAAACACACCCGGGGCCAAGATTCGGATCCAGTAGGTCACCGTTGAACGTGACGCTGGAGTCTGGACCCGGGGTGAAGCCCGAGCCGTTCACAGTGAAAGTACTCCCCTGGGGGCCCTGAGCGGGAGTCAGCGAGATGGTCGGCGCACCGTCGTCGGGGTGGAGGTGGCTGGGAGCGGCATTCGTCAATGCGTTCGCGGTCGAGTTCGGTAAGAGCCCGATCAGGCTCACTGACGCCAAGAGCATCGATGCTAGCAGGCTCAACGCCACCCACCGTACGATCTGCGGAGAGCGGAGGATTCGGGAGGACCACCGCGGTGTCTCGTGCCTGAAGGGAATTCGGAGGTCACGTCGGGAGGCTGCCATTAGATCGAGCTTGGCGCCACGGAAGGACCCCCTTCGAATCGCCGACGTTTGGTTGTCGGACCCCGGATGGCGGTCGGTTCGCGATGCCTCGCCCATCGAGCTCTTACGGACCCATTCTCGGCGAAGGATGGGCACGCCC
>JBEKJT010000059.1:0-9380 GCA_050011075.1 Thermoplasmata archaeon | reverse complement strand
ATGCCGATTTCTCGGTTCTCCAACGTCGCACTTGACGGAAGCGCGGACACAGGGACGCCGCGGCCGTCCTGTCTCCCCTTCTTCGTCGAGATCATTCGCCTGAGCGATCCGATCGTCTCGCGGGAGGCGTTCTGACGCCCTGTTATACTAACGAAGGGATGACGTTAGCATGTGTTCGACAGATATCGGGGCCTGTTCGACACGTCAGGAAACACGCGGCGCCTTGAATTCGAAATCTTTTCTCGTAATTACTGGCTTGTGTTTAAGTATCAGGAGTTTCCATGACTCTGCCTGACTGTGTTCGACAACGCTCCAAACCGGACAAACGAGCGCGCTCGCGCGCCGGAGGCCCGTCGGGAGGAGCTGGACGACGCGCGCATCGCCCTACGGTGCAACCGCAGGGAGCTTCGGCTGGTCGACTCGTTCGTGACGAACGGCGAGTTCTCGACCCGTTCAGAGCTCATGCGGGCGGCGCTGCACGCGTTTCTGCGCTCCCGTGCGATGTCGACCGCGCCGACGCCGGCCGTGGACGCTGAGGGCTTCGTCGAGGTCCCCGTGCGACTGCGGCCGGAAGAGTACGCCGCCCTCGAGACCTACGCCCACCACGTCGCAAACGGCCGCCCGGTAAGGGACATCCTTGCCGAGATCGTCCGCCGCGGCGAGATGGAGATGAAGGTCCACGAGCTCGTTCAACGGGCCCGTGTCACGGTACGCGAGGCGGTGGAGACCCGAACCCAGGTCGGAGCTCTCGGGGAGAGCGGAAAGGACCTGGAGCGCAAGGGAGTCGTCGGCCGTTAGGAGCGGAGGATCGTTCGAGGGTGCAGTCGGGGGGGGTTGTGGCGACCTACGAGGCCGAGCGAGCGACGAACGACCGAGACTCCGCGCCGGGATATGACGAAACCGGGAACGACGGGTGGGAGAACCACCTGCGCCTAGGCGAGGACGTGCGATTCGTCCTGGCGGCCGTCGGCGGCGGAGCGATTCGGATTGGAAGGGAGATTGCGCGACGACACATCCGACACCTAGAGTGTGTTGCGATCAACTGCGATCCCAAGGTGCAGGGATTTGACGAGTACGACCGAAGGGTCTATCTCGGTCCGGACTCCGGCGCCGATACCGACACCGGCGGTTCGCCGGTCGTCGGCGGGCTCCTCGCCCGCGCGGCAGGGCCGGCGCTCCAACGGATCTTCCACGGCGCGACGTTCGTCATCGTGATCGGAAGCCTGGGCGGAGGTGCCGGGAGCGGCGCCCTGCCGTACATCCTCGAAGTGGCCTCGCGTAACGCCGAGGTCGTCAGTGTCTTCGTCGTCAAGCCGTTCCGCTGCGAAGGGGAGCGCCGAGCGCTCGCCGACCGCGCGATCGGCCGTCTCCACTTCGTCGAATCGTTCGTCGATAAGCGCGAGCGGGGCTTTGCGACGATCCAGACCCTCGACAACGAGAGCCTGGTCGCGAGCCAAGGTAAGCTCGCCTTCTCCCACCTGAGCGAACACTGGGCCGCGGTGATCGAAGAACACATAGAACGCTCCTTCCTCGCCCCGGCCGAGGCAGTGCTCGAGGCTATGGAGCTAAGCGAGGCCGCCCGCATCGGCCCCATCAACCGGGTCTCCGAGACGGAAGTTCCCACGTTGGGGGCTGTTCCGGCGAGCCCCATGCCCCTTCCGGCGATGCCCCCGGCTCTGCCGGCCGTCGCGGCCCGCGGACCCGAGGTCGAGCTCACGTTCGAGGTCGATTCCGAGGCCCATCCACCTGCGGCACAGTAGCGAACCGATTCTCGACGGGGAGCGGGACCCCCACGCTCCCCGTCCTCTCGACCTCCCCGAGCAAGCTTATGAGGAGCGCAGGTTCGGTACGGTCGCGATGGAAGGACGCCTATTGACGTTCCTGTTGCTCATCTTGCTCCCCGCCGTTCTTCTGGGGGTTACGATCGCGGAGTTCCACTCGAATCCGGTCTCGGTCATGGTACTCCTCGCGGTCATGCTCGTGGGGGGATTCTATCTCCTCTCCTACTCCGAGTCCTTCGCGTAGGTGGCGTTCGACGGCCCGACGGAGGGCCAGACCTTAGTCGACCTATCGGTACATTTCCTGGGATGCTGAGGTCGGTCCCTGGGCTGTCGACGTCTCGGGCGGTTGAGCGGCCGCGCGAGTCTTGATCGCCTGGCGCAGCGCCTTCTCGATCTGCTCGGCCTGGGCCCTTAGGGGTCCTGTATCGATCCGAATCTCGGGCATCAGCCGATCGAGCGCCTCGATGAGCGCCGCCCCGGCGCGGTGGTCGGGAAGGCCCTCGGCGACCCGGGCGCTTACCAGGAGGACCGCCACAGGAATGCTACGCCCGATCCCCTGCACGAGAAGGGCCCCCGAAACGCCGCCGATGACCCCGTCCTCGAGGATCCGGGCCCGAGCCGGCTCAAACGCCTTCAGTAGCGCCGGGTCCTTGTGGGAGAACGCGACCCAGACCTGTTCCGGAGGCCGGTCCTCGAGCGAGGCGACCGCCGCTTCCTCCGCGTTCTCCTCGTCGTCGGCGGGATGGGGAACGACCCCTTCCAGGCAAAGGATCATCCGGGCCCGGTGACGTTCGGCGCCGTCGAGGATCGTGCGGGCCAGGGCGTTGGCCTGCGCCGGGGTCGGCGGGAACTCCGAGAGGACCAGCGCGAGGTCGGGCCGTCCGTACGCCCGGACCATCGGGCTGACCTCCCCACGCTGGACGATCGCGATAGGAGAAACGTCCGGTGAGTCGAACCGCCCGATCCGCGGGAGCTTGAGGGCGCGGATGACGTAGTGGGCGGCCACGATCGTCGCGAGTCCGGCGCTCGGGAAGGCCGAGATCACGACGGACCCGGCACCGAAGTTCGCCGTCGCCGGTACCTCATCGTGCCACGCGAACTCGACCATGATGATTCCCGGACCGCCGAGAGTCCCGGAACGTATTAGCCTCACTTGCCCGCGCCGCGCTAAGCCCAAGTACTCGGCGCCGCTCCTCGGCCGATGTGGGGCTTCCGCTCAAGGATATCGTCACAGCGCAGGAGCTTCCGTGGGACGCGCTCGCGGGGCGAACGCTCGCGGTCGACGGCTACAACGTCGTATATCAGTTCCTCGCCACCATCCGCCAGCGCGATGGGCAGCTCTTCTGCGATACCGAGGGGCGGGTCACAAGTCACCTGATGGGTGTCTTCTACCGCACGACCGCGCTCTTGAGGGAGGGGGTTCTCCCGGTCTGGGTCTTTGACGGAAAGCCCCCCGAACGCAAGGCCGGCACGATCCGCCAGCGCATCCTATCGAAGGAAAGGGCGGAGGAGGCATGGCAACAGGCGCTTGCGGCCGGGGACCTCGAGACCGCGCGTCGCAAGGCCGCTCAGACCTCCCGTCTCACCCGTCCGATGGTCGAAGAGCTGATCTCGCTGCTAACGGCCCTCGGCGTCCCGGCGCTCCAGGCACCGAGCGAGGGAGAGGCCCAGGCTGCCTACATGGCCTCCCAGGGCACCGTCTGGGCGGCCGCCTCGGAGGATTACGATAGCCTGCTGTTCGGTTCCCCTCGCCTCGTCCGGGGCCTCGCGGCCCGCAACCGAGGAGGCACGACCCCGGGCGCCCAGCTGATCGACCGAGCCGACCTGCTCTCCTCCCTCGGGATCGACTCCGAGGAGCTGATCCTGCTCGGCATCCTCGTGGGAACCGACTTCAACGACGGGGTGCGCGGATACGGGCCGAAGAAAGCCCTCAAGCTGGTCCAGGAGCACCTCGGATTCGATGCGACGGTCGCGAAGGTCGGGCTCGACCCCGCGGAGGCCCGGGAGGTCGCGGAGATCTTTCGGCACCCGAACGCGGTCGAAGTTCCTGCTCCGGCGTTCGGCCCGGTCAACGAGGAGGCCGTGGGTCGTCTATTGGTCGACGGACATGGTTTCGACGAAGGTCGTGTCAGGTCGGCCATCGCGCGCGCTCGCCAACGACCGCGCGCCGCCGCAAGCCCGGTCGAGGCCCGCGGCCACCAGACCTTACTGGAAACGTTTGGAGGACCAAGCAAATGAGCCGATTTGAATGCGTACCGAACTTCTCGGAGGGAAAAGATGCTGCCCGGATCGAACGGATCGTCGCCCCGGCGCGGGACGTGCCCGGAGTGACCGTGCTCGACGTGGAGCGCAATCCGGACCACCACCGGGCCGTGGTCAGCCTGGTCGGCGACGGGGACTCCCTCGTCGAAGCGGTCTTCCGCATGATGCGGGTAGCGACCCAGGAGATCGACCTCACCCACCACGTGGGGGAGCACCCCCGGATGGGGGCGACGGACGTCGTCCCGTTCGTCCCGCTCGGAGCTTCCACCATGCCCCAGGCGGTCCAACTGGCCGAGCGTCTCGCCGAGCGCGTCGCGAAGGAGTTGGCGATCCCCGTCTACCTCTACGCCGCTGCTGCGCGTCGGTCGGAGCGTGCCGACCTTTCGAAGGTTCGGGAAGGGCAGTTCGAAGGGATCCGCGATTCGATCGCGACCGACCCGGCCCGGGCTCCCGATTTTGGCGAGGCGAAGGTCCATCCGACCGCGGGAGTCGTGGCGATCGGAGCGCGCCCCGTGTTGATTGCCTACAACGCATACCTTACCACCGCGGACGTCGGGGTCGCGAAACGGATCGCAAAGACCGTGCGCGCCCGCGACGGCGGCCTCCCCGAGGTGAAAGCGCTCGGCTTTGAGATCCAGGAACGGGAACGGGCCCAGGTATCGATGAACCTGACCGACTACCGGGTGACGCCGATCCACCGCGCCCTCGAGGCGGTGCGCCGCGAGGCTCAGCGGTACGGTGTCGGCATCGAAGAGTCCGAGATCGTCGGTCTGGTACCGGAGGATGCGTTGTACGACGCCGCCGAGTACTATCTTCAGCTCCACGCGTTCGACCGCAGTGCGGTCCTCGAGCGGAAGGTCCGTGAAGTGGATGCCCGGGGCCCCGGGCACGAACCCATCGCCTCATACGCCGCCCGCCTCGCGGCCCGGACCCCGACGCCGGGTGGCGGGAGCGCTGCGGGAATCGCGGCGACCCTCGCCTCGGCCCTGGGCGAAATGGTCCTCGCCTACTCCATCGACCCGGCGAAGCCCGCCGACGACCTCGTCGCGGTCGCCCGCGGGTTGACCGAGGGACGCCAGCGGTTCCTCGAGCTCGCGGACGAGGACGCCCTATCGTACGATGGAGTGAGGTTGGCTCGTCGCGCGCGCAAGGAACACCCCGACGATCCTGCGCTCAAGGAGGCTTACGCGACCGCGCTCGAGCACTCCGCCGACGTGCCGCTCGAGACCGCCCGCCGGGCGGTCGAACTATCCCGTCGGCTCGCCGCCGTCGGGGACCGGACGCGAGCCGCCCTCAAGAGCGACCTCACAACCTCCCTCGCGCTCTTCCGGGCGGCTGCGGAGGGGGCTCTCGCGAACGTGGAGGTCAATCTCGCCGACCTCAAAAGCGCGGGCCGGGCAACGGAGTCGTACGAGGCCGAGATCGCGCGCCTGCGTGCCCCGGCATAGAGGAAGGGGATGACCGATAAGGGGGAACCGGCGAACCGTCGTCCTGCGGTATGGGTGAACTGCGCTGCGTCGCTCGATGGTCGCCTAGCGTACTCCGAGGGGAAACGCGCCCGACTCTCGTGCCCCGAGGACCGGGTCCGCGTCCAGCGCCTGCGCGCGAACGCCGACGCGATCCTGGTGGGTGTCGGGACCGTCGTCAAGGACGACCCATCTCTGCGGGTCCACTGGGAGACCATCGGCAAGCCGGCGGGCAAGAACCCGACCCGAATCGTGGTCGACGCGAGCGGACGAACGCCCTCCGGAGCCCGGATCCTCGATGGCTCCGCCCCGACGATCGTGGCGACGACCGAGGGCTCGACCCGGACTTTCCCCGATGGGGTCCGTACGGTCGTCGCCGGACGCGGCCGGGTCGACCTCGCCCTACTGTTCCCGATGCTCTACGGCCTAGGCATCCGTCGTCTGATGGTCGAGGGCGGGGCGGAGGTGCTCTCGAGCGTGCTCCGAGCCCATCTTTTCGACAGGTGCTCGATCTACTACGCCCCGGTCGTGATCGGTGGCGCCACGGCGCCCCCGATCGTGGCGGGACCCGAGACCCGTGGGCCCGAGGACGCAGTGCCGTTGGAGCTCGTCTCGGTCGAAACGGTCGGGGAAGGCTACGTCGCGATGTACATCCCGCGACGGCGCGCTCCTTCGCCCGGGGCGTCGGGAAGATCGGACCCGTGAGCCCCTGTTCCGGTAGAAGAATAGGTTGATATCCCAGGGTCCCAGTCACTGTCGAGGACTCATGGCAGCTCCAGCCTCTCGACCTCTGGGTGTGGCGATTCTCGCCGTGCTCCTGGGAATCTACGGTGTCCTGGTCGCGATCGGCGGAGTTCTCCTTCTCGCAGGCGCGGCGACCTACGCCTTCCTCGGGGTCTCCTCCAGCTTCGACGGACTCTCTCACGTCGTTCTCGGCCTGATCATCCTGATCATCGGTCTGATCATCCTCGGTGTGGCCCTGGGGCTGTGGCACCTTAGGCTCTGGGCGCTTGTCCTGGCCCTCCTCGTGACGATCTTCGAAGTCATCATCGCCGGCCTCGCGGGCGACTTCATCAGCTTCGCGTTCATCGTCGGACTGCTCTTGTTCCTCTATCTGCTCGCGGTGAGCCGTCACTTCTACTGAGGCACATCGCGGAGGTCGGCTCCGGGGAGACGCGTTCTCCGAGCCAGCCAGTTCCTCGTCGGCTTGCTTAAGGTTCGGGTCCTATCCGGGCGACCACCCACGTCGTCGCGGCGCGAAGGGCTGGCTCGCGGCCCGGCGGGAATGGAGGAGGTGACCCCACGAATCCGGCTCCGTCATCCTCGGAGCGCCCCGACGACATGATCCTAAGCCTTGCTGCGCCCAGGATGGTCACGCGGATCGCACAGGCGTCCGTGCTCCTCCTCCTCAGTGCCGGGAGCGTTTACCTCGAGATGGCGCTCCTCCTTTCGAGACCCATCGCGACGTTCGTGCCGGCCCTCGCGATCCTTATCGCGGCCGCGCTCGCCGTTCACTGGAAGCTCCATCGAGAGCCGGCGTTCCTGTACGCGTGGGTCGCCCTTTCGCTCGGGTTCGCAGTATTCTCGGCGGCCACCGGGTTCTACAACGGCCTCACCGACGAGCCGTACGCCACTCCGGCCTTCGCCGCCCAATGGTGGCCGAACCTGTACACGAGCCCGATCCACATCAGCTACTTCCAGTACGGTACCGGTCCGACCCCCCTCTCTGCCTTCTACGTCTACCTCCCGTTCCTGACCTTCATCCAGGTTCCGGGCCTCGACTACCGATGGGTCTCCCTTGCCGCGTGGGTGCTGACGGTCTATCTCCTCCGAAAGAACGGCACGGCCGTGGTCGTTTGGGGCTCGCTCTACGTGGGCCTCCTCGCCGCGAGCGGATTCAACGACTTCGTGCCAATCGCCGTCCTGACGCTCGCGTTCGTCTCGCTCCCGGGGTGGAAGGGGAAGGTCGCCGAGGTCGTCGGTCTCGGCCTGAAGCAGTTCGCGAACCTCTTCGTGGTCGCCTACCATCTCTACCACCGTCGATGGAGAGCGGCGGCGCTCGCGACCGGCGTGACCGTGGCGATACTCCTGCCGTTCCTGATCGTCGACCCCCTCTCGGTCTGGTGCGCGGTCGTCCTGGTCGGCCAAGCTCACTGCGCCAGTTTCGCCACGAGCGTAGAAGCCCCGACCTCGGCCGGTACCCAGCCGTTCTACGCTCACCTGAACTACTACTTGTGGCCGCTCTGGGTCGTGGCCACGTTCCTCCCCCGGTGGGCCGTAGGGACCCGCCGAGCAGAGTACGCGCCCGCGCGCCGGGAGGCAGCCGCTCTCCTGGATCGACCGAACCGACCGGTCCGCGAGGATTCCGAAGGCCTCCGGTTCCTCCTGACCGTCCTGTGGGTCCGATCCCGTGGGGCGCTGCGGGTCCGAAAACGGACCCCACCGTCCGGGCCCTGACCGACCTCGGGCGTCGCCGGTCGGGTCCCGGTACGTCCGGCCGCGGCACACGCACCCGTTATCCGTCCGAACGATTCCCCGGCCCCGAGGTCGGACCATGAAGCTCGTCCACTTCACCCTGCAGGACCAGTTCCACTTCGGGATGATCACCGACGCGAACGAGTACATCGACCTCGACACGGCCTGCCGGGACTACTACGGCGTGAACCCAGTGAAGGGCGCGGACCCGAGCCGGTTCCGCGACATGCAACAGTTCTTCCAGGGCGGCGCCGACTCCGTCGAGGTCACGAAGAAGATCCTCGAGTACATCGACCGCCGCCGCAAGGCGGGCTGGACGCCCCGGGCGGCGACCGGGGCGCGGTTCCTGTTCAAGCCGGAAGAGGGGGTCAAACTGCTCGCGCCCGTGGTGCGGAACGCGAAGATCTACTGCCTTGCATCGAACTCGCGCTCGCACGTGCAGGAGCAGGGCAGACCGCTCCCGAAACAGCCGTACGTCTTCACTCGATTCTTCAATAGCCTCGTAGGACCGAGCGAGATCCTCGTCCTGAACCCGACCTCTACGTTCCCCGACGTCGAGCTCGAGCTGGCCGCCGTCATCGGGCGCACCGGCAAACATATCCCGGTCGAGAAGGCGATGGAACACGTGGCCGGATACACGATCGCCCTCGACATGGGCTACCGCGACCTTCAGTACCCTTCCGAGGGGACGGTCGACTGGGTGATGGGCAAGGGGTTCGACGCGACAATGGCGGTCGGCCCCTGGGTCGTTCCGAAGGAGGAGGTCGGCGAGCCCTACCCGCTCCAGATGGAGCTCAAGGTCGGCGGGACGGTCCGCCAGAAGGGCGACACCTCCGACTACATCTTCCGGATCCCCGAGATCCTGGCCCACCTCTCTAAGGGGATCACGTTCGAGCCCGGGGACCTCCTCTCCCTCGGCAGCCTCGGAGGCGTTCCGGGCTTCGAGTTCGGCAAGGAGACGCGCAAGCTGAAGCCCGGCGACCAGATCGAGGCGTCGATCGAGAAGATCGGTCGACTCGTTATGCCGGTGAAGGCGGAAGCTCCGCATCCCCCCGCAGGACCAGGAACAGCGCCACCGGCGTAGGCAACTCGTCGGTCGCGCCGGGACGGCCGCGGACCCCGCCTCCCGGGAACGGGTACCGGACCTCCTCCCGGAAGGTCACCGCGGTCCGGCCCCCCTCCAAACCGTCCAAGAGCCCGTCGCGGAACGGGTCGAACTCGGCGATCGCCTCGCGCGCCAGCGGCACGACCCGGAAGCCGGTGCCCCCGTGAAGCGAGCCCGGGAGACGGATCAGGCGGTGGATGTCGGTCGTCACGGGGGCGTCCGTCTCCCCCTGGACCTCGATCATCGCGCGGGAGGTGACCGCTTCCAGGAACTCGGCGGGAAGGTCCTTCT
>JBEKJT010000058.1:0-9395 GCA_050011075.1 Thermoplasmata archaeon | reverse complement strand
GGCAAAGGAGCGTACCCGGAATAGCGCGAGGCGGAACATCGGGTCCGCGACCCTGAGCTCGATGAGGACAAAGAGGATGAGGAGTGCGGCGCCGCTGAGGAGCGCCGCGACGACCCACGGGGAGCCCCATCCGGTCGTCGAGGAGCCATACGGGAGGAGGCCGTAGGTCGTCCCCACGAGCAAGAGCGTGAGGCCCGCCCCGAAGGTGACGTTGCCCGGGATGTCGAGCTTCTGGTTCGCGCTGCGGATCGAGATCTCCTTGAGCTTCGCGTACGCCCAGACCGTGCCGAAGACCCCGACCGGGACGCTCACGAGGAAGATGAGCCTCCACGTGGGGAGGACCCAGGGACCGATGGGGATGTCGGGGATCCCAGCGATGATCCCGCCCGCGATGAGCCCGATCAAGGAGCCCCCGATGAATGCGATCTGGTTCACTCCCATCGCCTTCCCGCGCTCGCCCGGGGGAAACGCGTCGGTGAGGAGCGCCGCGGAGTTCGCGAACAGGAAGGACGCCCCGACGGCCTGGATCAAGCGGAAGAAGACGAGGGCCCACGCCCCCATCGCGCCTTGCCACGGTTCGACGAAGAGGAGGATCGACCCCGTGGAAAAGACCGCGAACCCGAAGTTGTACATCCGTGCGCGCCCCCACATGTCGGAGAGCCGGCCGACGGTGACGAGGAGCGTCGCCGTGACGACCCCGTAGCCCAGGAGCAGCCAGATGAGCAGCGGGAACGTCGAAACGTCGAACGGGTTCACTCCGAGTCCTTTGAACACGACGGGGAGCGAGATCAGAAGGATCGACCCGTCGATCGACGCGAGGAGCCCTCCCAGCGTGGTGTTCGAGAGGACCGTCCACTTGTACGCGACCATGGTAGGAGAAAGAAGTAACGATCTCGACCGGGACGAGCCCTACCCGCGGGGACTGCCGGGCGCGCCCAACGATTCCGCAAAGAACGCGAGGACCCGCTTCCATGCATCCTGGGCGCTCGCCGCGTGGTAGTTCGACGCGCGCGTGTCGTTGAAGAACGCGTGTTTCGCGCCGGGGTAGACGTGATAGTCGAACCGATGGCCGGAGTTCTTCATCGCCTCGGCCAGTTGGGGAACCGTTGCTGTGATCCCGGGGTCCTCCTCCCCGTAGATCCCGAGAACGGCCGCCCGGACCCGCGGCACCTCCGCGAGCGGCGGGTTCTGCCCATAGAAGATGACCGCGGCTCTGAGGTCCGGGTCGACCGTCGCGAGCCGGGCGGACATGGCACCGCCGAAGCAGAAACCGACCGAGCCGACGCGGGATCCGTCGACCTCGGAAAGCGTCCTAAGGAATCGCGCCACTGCGAGGAGGTCCTCAGCGAACGCTGCCTGCACGGTCGGATTGGAGACTTTGCCGAACGCCAGCAGAACCGGTCGCCGCTCCGGTGGCTGCGACGCGGCAAAAGCCGCGAGCTTCGTCGGGTCGCGTCGAAGGTCGGGCGGCGCTTGGGAGAAAGCCTCCATCGCGAGTCGGATGTTGGCCGGCGTCAGTAAGGTCTGGATCTCGCCCGTGAAGAGATTGGGGGCGGCGGCCACGTATCCCTGCGCGGCGAAGCGGCGGGCCACGTCCCGGATGTGGTCGTCCACGCCGAAGATCTCGTGAATGACGACGATCGCCGGCCGTCGGCCCGTACCCGTGGCAGGGAGCGCGAGGTAGCAGTCGATCTCTCGGGTCGGGGTTCGAACTGTGACGACTCGATCGGTCACCGTCATCCGACCGGCCTCCGTTCACCAACCCTGGGAAGGGACGCCCATGCCGGAGGGACCTCGGTTCTCATTGCCATCGAGGAACAGGAATCGCCCACTCCCCGTCCGTACTTATTCTTTCAATGATGGTTTTGTCCCCCGGACCCGGCGGGAGCGTCTCCGATCGTGGGACCTACGAGATCGAGTAATCCGGAGGGACTTCACCCTGGCCGAGCCGGTGGTTAGAGACGAGGGCGAGTGCAAAAAGGAGGTCGCTCAGGCGATTCGCCCAGGCCAGCAGCTCCGGTCGTTGGGGTTCGCTGCGATTCAGTGTCCAGAGCTCTCGCTCGGCCCGGCGGGAGACCGCACGGGCCATGTGAAGAATCGAGGCCGGTCGTGAGCCTCCCGGAAGTACGAACGAGTGAACCGGAGGATGGTTCTGGTCAAAGAGGTCGATATCAGCCTCGAGCCGTTGGACGTGTCGTTGCTCGACGCGGTGCGGGAGTTGACGACCCGAAGAGGGGGTCGCGAGCTCGGCCTGGGCTACGAACAGTTCGTGCTCAAGGCGCCGGACCACTTCGCGGACGTCGGCGAGCTCGTTGGGTAGCTCCGTGATGGCCAGCCCCAGGAGCGCCCCGAGCTCGTCGTACGTTCCGTAGGCTCGGATGCGGGGAGAATCCTTCTCTACGCGCGAACCGCCGGCAAGACCTGTCGTGCCTCGATCGCCCGTCCGGGTATAGAGACGCGGGATACTCTCGCCTCCGGTCGCCACGGCAGCTGGTCCAAAGGAGAACTCAGACCGTGGACGGGACAGTACGAGATGTGAAGCACCTCATTATGCTTCGCGTCCTGTCGGCACAGTCGGCAGATGAATCCGCTCCGCTCGCTCCAGGCGATCGCCATCGATTCCATGTTGCAACCCTTCCCCGTTCGCAGAGGCTAGCGTCGAAGGAGCCCCCGACCCTCCCGGTCCGCCCGAGTGCGCCCCGTCCGTCGCTCGTTCGCCGACCTCGCGTGCTCGCGCAGGGTCGACACGTGCTCGACGTGGGTGCGAGCCAGCTCCCGGATGCCCAAGGTCAGCACGAGCACCATCGCGCCGGCCACATCGTGGGCATATCCGTCCTCGACCAGCTCCTCGAGCTCATTTCGCAGGGTTGCGGGGAGCTCGGTCGTCGGAGCGCGCGGTTCGGTCCCTCCGCGCACGAGCGCACGCACCGCTTGGGAACGGTTCGCGAGCTTGTGGTCCGTTCGGAACTTCTCGAGGAGCGACTCCTCCTCAGCGGTGAGACGCACGCCGAGAAAGTAGGTCGCGGGAGCATCGGCTCGAGCGGTCCGCACGGCGTTTAACACAATTTAACAAGTATATATGAATTGTGTCCATCGCTGTTTAACAGTAGGGGGCAGCAGCCAACCACCGACCCGACTTCGATGGGACGGTGTGCCGCTGAGGCGCCCCGGCGGATTGCCGCCGGGAGAGTTCAACGGGTCAGGGCACCCCCGGCCCCCGCGAACTCGGGGAGGGTGGAGGACCCCTTCCCCCGCAAGGACGGACCTGGCGGACTTACAGGATCTTTCCCGCGCGGATGACTGGAGTCCCGTCGATCGCGATCTCGGAGCCGGCGAGCGAAAACCAAGTAAAGAAACTCGACCCGTTGGTGCCACTGAGATGCCGATTCCCCCCGATTTGGAGGGAAACGGAGCCTCCCTCGACGGTCTCCAAGTTGGGGACGTCGTTGACGGCCGGGTTCAGGCCGAGTTTGAGAACGCTGGTACGGTCCTTGCCCGCCGTCCCGGTCTTGTATCGTCGGGCAAACTCCTCTTCTCCATCTTCGAAGGAATACGAGGTAAGCTTGCCGTCAGTGAATTCGAGCGTTCCCCCGGCGTGCCAGTTCCACCAGATATTGGTCCGGCGGTTGGCGTGAAAGCTCCCCTCCGCGGTCTTGGAGTCGAGGGCCACGTCGACGGTTCCGGCGGGGATTTGCTGCAGCATGCCAGATGGGGAGTCTCCCTTGTGATAAGGGTGGGGTCTCCCGTCGGACAACCGTGGAGCGACCCCGGCCAGGGCGACTTCAAGGTCGGTTCCGTTGGAGTGGGTGATCCACACCTTCTTCCCGCGGGAGAGCGCCTTGCAGAGCCGAGCCCCGCTTTTGGCCAGCTCTTCCGGGTCGATGAGAGATGCTCGAAGCATGCTTTCCTCCCATTGCGCGAGGTTCACGCCCCACTCCCGGACCCGTCCCTCCGTCACGAACGCAGTGGTCATCCGCACGCCGCGGAGTCCCGTCCTCCTGGCGACCGCGTACCAGGGCCCGAGCCAGTCGAAGGCGTCGTCGGCGCTATCGGGAAGCTTCTCGATGCGGTCGGTGTCGCCCGGACCCCAGAAATTCACGTACACATCCGCGTCTTTCAACGCCGCCCACTCCGGGGCGCTCGACTCGCCGAGGAGCTTGCTCTGCTTCCGGTCGATCGCGCGCCACCACGCGTCTTCGTCGTTGTAGACGAGGAGGGCTTTGCCACCTACACGGCGGACCTCATCGAGCATCGCCGAGGCCATCGGCATCGTGTGGTTCCAGGACTCGATGATCACGTTCTCTCCCGCTCGGACCCTGAGGTACTTGGTCACGATGTTGCGGGCCGCGTCCCGCTGCAGCTTCGAGGGGGTTTCCGCCTTTAACGACATATCCATTGTCCCGCCGCGTGAGACATGGATAGACGATACCCGATTTGAGCGGGTAGGTGAGCGAAAGAATGCCTTTCCCAAATTCGAAAGGGACTAACCCCCACGCGAGGAGACGACGACAGAGCGTCTTGCACGCTCCTCGCGGTCGACCCTCGTTCTGACTCTTGTGATGCGAGGCGGGACGCCTCCCGCCCCGCGGGTCTAGCGGGTACGGGTTTCCGTTCAGGCCCACCGGGTGTCCCGACCGTGGACCAGCTACGTACCAGCGGCTCGGCAGAGCTCGCTACATGATGGGCGCTTACGACTACTACCGCAAACGATTCTGCGACTACCTCTCGTCCTCGAAGGGCAGAGCGGGATACGTGCCGTTCCTTCGGTGGGTCCGACGGAAGTGCCCCTCGGACGGGCGCATTTACCTGAGCCAGGACAGCCTCTCGACCCACACCACGCCGGCGGCGGTGGCCGAGGCTCGAGAGGTAAAGATCGCCTTCGTACCCACCCCGACCAACGCCAGTCACCCCAACCCCGACGAGACCCACTTCCGGACGATCCGTTGGCGGGCCTTCACCGCATCGAACTACGCCGAGTGAGGAGAGGCGAGGAGGCCCGTCCGCCTGGTTATCCGTCGGTTCATTCGGATCCACTGTGTGACCAATTCACGCCCCGCATACCGCTGGTGGACGCGACACAAGCGCTCTCGATCTCCCACCCGGCCACGCGCGCCCGAGGAGCACAACGTCGTTCTGCGATACCGCACGAGACGGCTCACTGGGCTTGGAGACACTCTGCCCCCCGCTGTTTAACACTAGGGGGAGATGTCCGCCGCTGTCTAACATTGGCTGCACAAGGGCCTACCGAAACCAAAGCACGGGATCGCACGACCGAGCTCCGTTGCGGGAGTCTGACAGCCCGCGGAAGCCCTCCATCGGCGGTCGTCGCCACCGAGCGGGCTTCCCACCCAATCCGCAGCCCGAGAGCGGCGCGGCGTCGCATTTTGGGTCCGTGGGATTGATTCGCGAGGCACCCCTGCGGGGTTCCCCTCCGTGTCGGGGTCGAGGGGCCCTGCCCAGCCGCCAGCAGTTCCGAGAGGGGAGGGCGACGGGCGCCTGGACACGGTAGCCTTGCTCCAACGAGTTTAGGTCGACTTTCGATGGGCTCGACGGGAGCTCGAAGTCCGAGGGGCACTCGGTCCGCGTTTTGAAGGAGTCTTGCCGGCGAGCTTGGAACGATTGAAGCTCACGGCGGCCTGAATCAGGTCCTTCAGGGCCCTCTCGTCCACCGCGTCGGCTTCGAATATGTCCACGGCACGCCACTCGTTCCCTCCCAATCCGGCGTTGAAGAGCTTCTGAGGATCGGGAAGGTGAGCACCATGCGCGAAGGTGAGCTTCACTTTTCCCATGTGCGGATTCGCAATAGCCACGATGCCGTGATGGGACCAAGTGGGGGTGCCCATCCACTTCCACTCGTCGATCATTTCGGCATCCGCCTCGTGCATCAGACGGCGGATCTGAGCAATGCGATCGCCTCGCCAGTCGCCGAGGTCGGCGATAAGGCGGTCGATGAGAACTGAGGGAGACGCTCCCCCCATGGTCAGTTCGCAAAGCTGTTGCGTCTATATCAACAGGGATGCCATGGAGAGCCAGGTGTTCCAACGCTCGAGGTTCGGCGCGTCCGAGCCTTCTTGGGAGGTTTGAATTCCGGTCACGGGTCAGGAGATTCGTGCGTACTGTCTTCTTGGCCACGGTCGTGCTGGTATCGCTGACCGTGAATCCGACCGCCACTGCCGTGGCAGCTCCGATCCCGATGGCGCCCGTTGGCCCGTTCGCAGGATTCACCGTGCCGCACGGGGCTTTCGGTCCCGTCGGGGGCTCCCGCCGTTCGTCCGTTCTGTGCCCGTGAGCGCTCCGATGGCCACGCCCGCTCTGCCGATGAGCACTTCGGGGACCGTTCGTTGGGCAAGCAGGGCCAGCGCCTTGAAACTCACCGAGCCTGCGTTGTTTCCCCCGATAAAGATGGAATCGGGGAGGCCATTCGGGCCGTCTATAGTGGGGTTTGAAGGCCGCCCCGTAGAGCACGCAGATCTAACGCGCGCCGACCCCTCAGAAACAGTGGGGCGGGAGAGGCCACGTTTCGTTCGGCGATCTGGCTAACGCTCGGTCGGCCGCGCTCAGGTTTCAGTGGGACCCTCTGCAGCTACGGCTTGACATTCGGGGGCGTGCTGTCTCCAACGCCGGAAACCTTCATCCGGTAGTAATGAGCTCGACTCGACAGGTGCCCGATCATCTCTGTTCGCGCACGCGCCCGCAAGGGGGACTGGCAAGCCGATAGCCGATACCCACGGGGCCGCGGGGCGGCGAAGGGCAAGCCTTCGCCGCCATCGGCACCTCTCAGTGGATGATGCCAATCCAGAACAGCACTACGACTACGACCACGACGACGAGGATCCAACCAAGTACTCCCATGGTTGGCACAAGCTCGGCGCCCCGTATTAGACGGGTCTGAATCCGAATTAAGCGACGGACGCAGCGAAACCGGATTTCTGGGCCTCCCGTGTCGCGGGTCCAGTTCTCTCCAGCTGAAGATTGTGAGTGGCGCCGGCTAGACCGCACTCCCCTCTCCCGCCGTGGGTGGGGGGAAGGAGTAAAGTGGGAGCTCGGTGGCGTCCTCCGGACCTAAGCATGGGGGGCATGGCCTCCGCAAAACCGCCCACACGTCAGCGGCGCTTGAATATAGTCCGAGGTGCGATGCGGAGCTTCCTCGCAGGGCCCCCTCCCGGCGATGGTGCTCACCTCGAAGGACGAGGGGCAACCGAGGCAGGCGCTCCACCCGCGGAGACAAGTCGTTGCACGACCGAAGAAGGGAGGACCTACACCCAAGATCCGCGGTGCTTTGATTTGCCCTTTCGACGTGGAAGCAGTACGCGTTGACGGTCCAGTAGTAGTTGAATGAGGTCCCCCCGAGAGCCTCATCCTCCGAACCGAGGTTCGTGTCATCGAGATGGAACTGGGAGAACTCCTTCGTGGGCCCGGTCCAGCAGGTGAGACCCAGCATCCGATGTTTGACGTCCGACAAGATGAGGCTGAGGTTCACGCCAATCGTGCCGGCGGCCAGGCCGCTCGAGTCTTGTCCCGCGTGAGAGTAGTCGAAACTCACGTTCGGGTTGGTCCCGTTGTCCACTCCATGGCACCAGTATCCCGCGTCCCACGGCTGGGGAGAGACTGTCGAATTCACGAGGGTCGGAGCGGTCCACGGCGTGAACGTGGACGAGTAGGTGATCTGGTGTGCAAACCATGCCATCACCTCCACGAACGGCCCTTGCTCGAATGTGGGCGGGATGCTCTCGGTGAAGAAGTCGTCCAGCGAGAAATCGTAGCCGTCGGTGTCCGCGGCGTCGGGCGCATGGAACCTGTAACACACCGTCGTCCAGACGCCATCGTTCGCCACCTGGGAAACCTTCAGGAGGAGCGACTATGTCGAGCTCTGGTTCGTGTAGGTTGAGGAAACCCCCGCCCACTCCTTGCCCCGTAGACCACCGACGGGTAGGAAAACTATCCCCCTGCCTCGCCCACCCGACTCCAATTCACATAGTCGAAGACCCACCCCTCCGACGCGTTGTAGCACACTCCCACGTGACCGATGGCACCGTTCGGCACGGAGTAGGTGCTGGGCAAGAATGTGCCCTCGTTGAGGGGGAAGAATTGACACGGAACGCCCAGTGTTCCAATGGCGCAGCCGACCGGTGCCCGGCGAGTGCACAAGCTGGATAGTGAGGGGCGACTCTCGCCCCGGCGGCGCAGTACGGGGAGGCCCGATTCCGCCGCAAGGGTGCGTCGAGTTCACTCGCAGACCCCACTGGTCCTCGGGGACGCATCGGTGAGGTCGGGACCCCAGGATCCTACTTCTCCGGCGGCCGCCCTTCGGGAGGCACTATGCCTAAGCCCACCAGTTTCTGCTGCTCACCCTGCAGCTTCGCCTTGTGCTCAATCGATAGGTTCGGTTCGGCGGTGGTGCGGTCCCCCTCCGGCGTTACCCCTTCGTCTGCAAGGACGTGGGTGTCCGCGTTGGGTAGTTGCGCCACGTCGACGACGGCGATCGGACCAGTTTCCAAGCTGGCCAACGCCTTACGCTGGCCGACGTCACATTCTTTGATCCGGGTCCTCTCCCCCGCGGGCGGCGACTTGGTGACCGGCATCGTGACCGTCGGGGTCTCATCCAGAATTGAGTTCTCCATTTCGACTTCCCCCGTTCTCGCTGGAGCTCAGTCTCCGGGTCAGAGGATATGCACGCCCTTAGCTCGAATTCAGGGTCTTCAACGTCACACACCTCGCCCGCAGTTCGAGAACCGCCGGCTCCCGGGAGTCACCCCCTTGACGCGGCGACGCTCTTACTCCCGACGTCTGGGCCTCCGCGCCGCCCCTTGGCGTGAACCCACAGCTGCGATCTCGCTACCGAGCTGGCTCGGCACCGAAGACCCCTCCCCCACAGCCTTCCGGGGCGGTCCTCGAACGACACTCGTGGGTTCTGGCCCCCTGTCAGTTAACTTCGGCTGCACAACCTACCGAAGTCCCGGTTTTCGCCTCCGGGCCCCGGTCCCCTATAGAGAACGCCTAAACCCGTCCCGCCCCGTCTGACCCCGAAAGCGTGGCTCGACCGTCTTGGTCAGGCGCTCAGGATCGATCCGTAAGGCACTGGCCAGCCCACGTCAGGGTGGGGGGCCAGGGCTGGACTCCCCCCCTTCCTCGGCGAGTACCTGGTTCCCGCTCTTCTTCGCGGAGTCGAGGCGGTCGATTCCGTAGAGGATTGCGACCGCCTCTTCCCCCCGCCGAGTGAGTCGATATTTCTTTTTGGGCGTGTGCTCGACGAGCCCGCTCTCGGATAGTTTCCGGAGATGGAACGCGAACTTGGACGTGTCCTCTACTCGCGAGGCCTTCAGGGTCTCGGTGAACGTGCACGGGCCCTGAGCCAATCGGCGAAGGATCTGTCGACGAATCGGGCCCGTGAGGGA
>JBEKJT010000057.1:0-9680 GCA_050011075.1 Thermoplasmata archaeon | reverse complement strand
CCACTCGCGGTTTCACTACAGTCCGGGCCTATGGCGAGACAGTAGGTCGCGAAGTAGTTGTCGTAGGCGTGATTCTCCATGAAGATCACCACGACGTGATCAATATGTTGACAGAACTGCTCCATGAAGATCGAGACCATCGACCCACAGGCAGGCGACGCCCCGCTGCGGTCCACTTCCGCCACGAGCCCCATTCCCGAGACTACGAGCAGCAGAACTACGGACACCGCGAATACGACGTACATGACCCAACGCCCGCCGATCCCGCAAGCGATGCCACCGTATTGTCGAGACGAGACCTGCTTGGATGTCGACCTAATCCACCCATCTCTTGGTCCTCAGGTTCGTCTTCCCGGAGGCTCCGCTCGGCCAAGGATGATTTCGTCCGATAAGGTCCTTCTGACAAGGGGGGGCGCCGTGAAGTTCCAAACTGAAGGTTGCCGAGTTTCGGGGTGTCGAGAGCCGAGGGTCTTCGGGGAATCTTCGGCCAACGTCAGGATCCCACGGGTTCCCTGTCTCGGTAGTGTAGAGTGGGGCCCGAAACTTGTCGATGTATAACGGCTGATTCGATGTTCCGTAGGTTCGGTACTACAAGGGTATTCAAACAGCGCCCCATCTTCCTTCGAGCTTAGGTAACCTAAGCTCACCTTCGGAAGGCTTCCGGCATGACTCAAGGCAGGATCTGGCAGCGCCCGCTATTCTGGCTGACCCTGATGGTCATCGCGTTCTTCGGGGTATCACTCTACGCGGGCGTCGTAGCGTACTACAATTTCCACACCCACAATTCCACCGACGCGGGAATCATCACGCAGGCCGTGGCGTCGACGACCTTTGGCCACCAGGCTCCGTTCTACGAATCGTACGACTGTATGGTCAAGGGTCGTTGCTCGTTCCTGCTCGTTCACCCGGGGATTGTCCTCTACATGGCGGCTCCCTTCTACGCCATCGCCCCTTCTACGATCACATTGTTTGCGTTGCGGTCGTTCTTCGTCGCCGCGGCGGCGTTTCCTCTCTACTGGCTCACGCGGCAGGTCACTAAGTCTCAGGTTCAGGGTTTGCTCGCAGGAGGGATTTACCTGGTCTGGGCGCCCACGTTGGCAGGGGATGCCTTCTCGTTGCACTTGGAATCCCTGATGCCGGTCGAGCTCCTGGGATTAGCAGCCCTATGGCAAGCCGGAAGATACCGATGGGGGTTACTTGCGGCACTGACCGCATTCCTGACCTTCGAGATCGCCCCGGTCTTCGTCTTCCTCATCGGTGTGTTCTTCGCTCTACCCTATGTCGAGCGCTGGATCAGCGGCCTCTGGAAACGGTTCCGCGGGAAGGGTCGCCCGGGACCATCGACCAGAACTCCGAAAATCGACTGGAAAAGCTGGTTCCGCAATCGATGGAAGATTCGCGAACTTCGGTACATTCTACTCCTGTTGGCCTCTTCGGTAGTCGCGTACGTAGTTCTCTACTCATTCACGAACGTCTGGGGCGCTTGGATCCTCGGGGTTACGCCTCCCTCGGTCCCGGCGGGGATCGACGGATTCTTTTACGATAGCAGCACGCCGCCGGCCCATACGCTCACGATTATTTTTCATTCGGCCCAGACCTGGTACACGGCCCAGTACTGGCTGATCCTGTACGGCCTGCTGGCCTTCATCCCCTTGCTGTCGCCCCGATCCCTCGTGATCTCCGTTCCCTGGATCGGGTGGACGTTCCTAACCGATAGCTCGCGTTTCACTTCGATCGGCAGCCAGTACACCATGGTCGCAGCCGGTCCGATCTTCATCGGCCTCGCGTACGGCTTCGGGCGGATCCCGTTCACCGGCGTTCGGTCCGCGTTCTCACGGCGGAACTCCACTGGGAGTTCGTCTCCGCGGTCGACGAGCGCGATACCGCGTCGTTCGCGCTTGCGATCCCGAGCGGTGTCCTCCGTTGTGGTCACGGCGCTGACGGTGGTCGTGGTCGCCAATGTCCTGTTCTCTCCCATTGACCCGGTACTTTCGACCCTGGGGTACCATCCCACCGCTCCCTTCGATACCGGCTACTTTGACAATCCACTGACGATAACGCCCGGCCTTGTCTGGGCTGAAGAACTAATCTCTAACGTTCCTAGGGAAGCCAGTATCGTCGCTTCTTCTGCGCTCTTTCCGTTGGTGGCGAACTATCCGTACGCTTTCGTTCTGGAACCTGGTGCACAGCCCTTCGCGGACCCCCAGAACACAGGGCGCCTTCCCTTCAATCTGACCGATGGCCCGGATTTCGTGTTCATTCAGCTGAACCAGATCAAGACCATCGCGAACGCATTCGCCCAGAACCTCTCGAATTCGGGCCGCTTCGGGCTCCGAGGGTACGTCGGATCGACCGCTATTGGGCCCCTCTTTCTGTATGAGCAGCATTACACGTCGACCGCGGAGGGATACGGTCCCTCCTCCTTTGTCCAACTCAACGCATCGTACTGGCCGCGTAATGGTCTCACGGCCGGTCCGATGGGCCGGTACGGCACGAATGCCACAGCGCCCGAGGGTACCTGGATACACAGCCTTCGGGGGTCCAACAACAGCGGGGAAGTCTGGACGGGGCCCGACGCCTTCCTCACGCCCGGAAACTACGCCCTTCGTTTCGAAGTAATGGCCGACGGCATGGGGCTAAGAAAAGACCCGCAGATGCCGGTCCTCGATGTTGTCGTGGGAGGATTTGGGATCACGCTGCTCAATGAGTCGTTTTCGGCCTCCGACTTCGTGTCCGGAGAGTGGACGAACCTGACGGTCAGCATCACCTCCGCCGATCCCGTCCCGGATGTGAACTGTCAGGGTTTCGTGCTCGACACAAATGTGTCCGTTGGCGTGGCTTATCTGGCTGTGTCCCCCGAAGACCTCGGTCAATCGTGAGGTTTCGTTCGTTTCCACTATCGGAACTTCGCCGGAAAGTCTGGTAGTTCGGCACCGAATCGTTGGAAGGGTACTGGCCGAGTGACAGTTCTCTCCCCGGACAGCACACAGACCAGTGCGTCCGAGCGCTTATCTGTGTCAATGCGGTGCTTCGGGCGAGTTCCGGGGCGGGGGCTCGGGTCCATGACCTACGCGGAGTCTAGATACCTGCGGGTCGAGGTTTCCGAAGAACATCCCGAGGAGCGGGTTCAGGACTTCCGCGAGGTTCTCCGTCCGTACACGCGGGTCGAGGCGACGTTGGAGGCCCAGCGATGCCTCCAGTGCGCCTTGCCCTATTGTGTTGAGGCTTGCCCCATAACCCAGGATTGCCGTGGTTACATCAGCCTGATCGCGACCGACCAGTTCGACCCAGCCGCCCGGCTCATCCTTCGTGAGAACCCGCTCGCGAGCACCCTGTGCAAGGTCTGCTACCGTTACTGCGAGGATGCCTGTATCATGAATGGGCGCGGCGTGCCCATCGCGATACGTCACTTGAAGCAAGCAGCCCTGGAGTTCGGAGAATCCGACTTCGAATACGTGCCCAGCGCTCCGCTGAAGGAGCGGGTCGGCATCATCGGGGCCGGGCCGGCCGGCCTCATGGCCGCCTGGCGGCTTCGCCTTCGGGGGTACAAAGTTACGGTCTTTGAGGCGAACACCGAACCGGGCGGGATCCTGCGCTGGGGGATCCCATCCTATCGGCTGCCGAAAGAGGTCCTCCAACGAGACCTTGATGGCATCACCGCCGCCGGCATCCAGATCGAGACTGGTCACCCAGTGACCTCGGTGCGCGCGCTGATAGAGTCGGGCTTCGACGCGGTCTTCCTCGCAACCGGCGGCCGCGGGGGTCGCAAGCTCTTGGTCCCAGGTGAAGAGCTCTCCGGAGTCTACGATTCGATAGATTTCCTTCACCAGGTCAACGAGGTATACCCTCCGGGGATCGCAGGCAGGAACGTCCTGGTCATCGGTGGCGGCAACGTAGCCATCGACTCTGCCCGCAGCGCCCTGCGCTTGGGCGCCCGTTCCGTCCAAGTGTTCTGCCTGGAATCCCGTGCGGAAATGCCCGCGCGTGCTCGAGAGACACAAGCGGCCGAAGATGAGGGAGTCGTCATCGCGACCTCGTGGGGCGTTGCGCGGATCCTTGGCGACCACGGGCGTGTCTCAGGCGCGGAACTCGTGAGATGTACCTCGGTCTTTGACCCGGAACACCACTTCCGCCCCGTGTTCGACCCCACCGTCCGGCAGACGGTGCCTGCCCATGCTATCATCACCGCCATTGGGTTGGAACCGAACACAGCATCGTTCGCCTCGGAGCTTGCATTACGTAGGAACGGGACGATTCAGGTTGACCCGAAGACATTGGCCACTTCCATCCTCGGTGTGTTCGCGGGAGGGGACGCCGTCACGGGTCCGTCCGTGACCGTCGATCCTCTCGCGGGCAAGCCCGACCCCGGGGAGCCCGCTCACAGATTCGATACGAGGAGCATGCCCCGAGTATTACCTGAGGGGACGAACCCGGACTACCTGGTCAACCTCGAGAGGGTGATCGCTACCGCAGGAGCGTCCGTGGTGCGCGCGATGGCGGCAGCCATTCGAGCCGCGGATTCCATTGACGTCTACCTGTGTCAGAAAGCCGGACGACCCGTCGTCCCACGCCCGGACCCATTCGGAACCGGACCGCCACCGCCTCCATTCCCCGAAGGTTACTCTGAACCGCTCTGGGGACCCTAGTCGAGTGCAGCCCCTCACACCGTGAACGGGCCCGTCCGTCGGAGTTGGCCGATGTTCGCTGGTCTGTATCCGGAGATGATGGTCCGATCGGGTGCCGTTCGGACTTCTTCTAACCCCGTTCGGACACGGATGATCGCGCTCAGGCCGTAGGTCGCTCTCGGCGACGCGGGAAGGGAAGCGGCTCATCTGCGGGGCCCGCGCCGTTATGACGACCCCGGACTTGGCGCCGGTACAAGGAGACGCCCATACGCTCATGGCACCAACCCCAAGGAAGCGACCCACGGCCGCAGGTAAGAAGCGACACCGCAGAACTCGACAACTCAGGATCGCGGCCCGTCGACGCCAGATCCCGTTGGGCGGAAACCGAGCCCGGCGCTGAGGGATGGGGCGGGCGACCCCCCTCACCGCAAGACGCTAAAGGGGCAGAATCGAGCCGTCGGTGGACCCGCGATAAATAGCTCGACCCGGTCCAAGCGTCGATGAACGATCCACGGGGACCCCGGCTCCCGTTCGAGCCCTACAAGACCAAGGTCGTCGAGCGGATACCCAACCCTACCCGCGAGCAACGGGAGAAGGCGTTAGAGCGCGCCCACTACAACCTATTCAATCTCCATTCCGACGAAGTTCGAATCGACCTACTGACGGATTCCGGTACCGGGGCGATGAGCGATAGGCAATGGGCGGCTCTGATGCTCGGGGACGAAACCTATGCCGGAAGCCGGAACTTCACCCATTTCGAAGAGACCGTGCGTTCGCTGACGGGGTTTCCCTACATCGTGCCGGCGCATCAGGGGCGCGCCGCCGAGAACCTGCTGTTTTCGTGCCTCTGTCGGCACGGCTACGTGGTACCGAACAACATGCACTTTGACACTACCCAGGCGCACATTCGTCATCAAGGTGCGGTGCCGGTAAATCTCGCCATTCCTGAGGCGTACGACCCCTACAGCGACTTTCCCTTCAAAGGAAACGTCGACCTGGCCGCTTTGGAGAAGTTACTGGGCGAGGAAGGGCCGAAGAAAGTACCTCTGGTCATGGTTACGGTCACGAACAACACCGGAGGGGGTCAACCCGTTTCGCTGCAGAATTTCCAAGGGGTAGCCAGGATCGCTGGGGCCCACGGCGTTCCCGTTTACCTGGACATGTGCCGTTGGGCGGAGAACTCTTACCTCGTCCGGGAGCGCGAAGAAGGAATGGGTGGAAGGACGATCCCCGAGATAGGCCGGGCGTTCTTTGACCTCGCCGCCGGCGCCACGATGAGCGCGAAGAAAGATGGGCTCGTGAACATTGGAGGGTTTGTCGCCACTCGAGACGAGCCCCTGGCCGAGCGGCTGAAGGAGGCGGTGATCCTGTACGAGGGGTTCCCGACCTACGGTGGCCTGGCGCGTCGGGACCTCGAAGCGATCTCCGTAGGTATGCTTGAGGCTACCGAGCTCGACTACCTGGAGCACCGAGTGGAACAGGTGCGCTACATGGCTGCGCTGCTCGACCAGAATGGAGTGCCGTACTTTCACCCGGTCGGAGGACACGGAATCTACCTCGACGTTCGTCGCTTCCTTCCCCACCTCGGCGACGACGACCTCCCGGGACAGGCTTTGGCGGTGGAGCTCTATCGGGAAGGGGGGGTCCGATCGGTGGAGGTCGGGAGACTGATGTTCGACACGAATTCTGAGGAAGCGTCCCGCTCACTCGAGTTGGTCCGGCTGGCCATTCCCCGGAGGGTCTATTCCGCGAGTCATCTCTCCTTCGCCGCGGAAGTCGTCAGCCGCGTGTACGCGCGCCGTGCCGGAATCCGAGGAATGCGAATGGTCTACAAGCCAGAGCGGCTGCCTCACTTTACCGCTCGATTCGCCCCTAGGTGAGCCAACTACTTCTTCCCAACCGGAGAATCGGGAGCCGGAGTGAAGGAAATGGCCACGCGTCGGCCCCCACCGAAGCCGGAGTCCCTGCCGCGACTTCGCGAGTACGCGCCCCGGGACTTTCGGGCGGTCCGACGCCTGTGGAAGGTCGTCGGACTCCACGTGAGCCCCTCCGATACGCGCCGGGAGCTCGAGCGGTCGCGCAAGCGCGACCCCGACCTCTTCCTCGTGGCGGAAAACGAAGGAAGATTGATCGGCGTCGTCCTGGGCCGATTTGACGGTCGCCGGGGTTGGGTGAATCATCTCGCGGTGCACCCAGAGGCACAATCCCAAGGGATCGGCTCCGTGCTCATGCGGGAACTCGAACGGCGCCTGCGGGCCAAAGGGTGCCCGAAGGTGAACCTCCACGTGGTTTCCACCAACGAGAAGGTATGTGCGTTCTACGAGCGGATCGGCTATTCCAAGCGCGACTTGGTCTACATGGACAAGTGGCTCTGACCACGACCCGGGCCCATCACATCTCCGGCTACGAGGCACCGGGCGGTTTCCCGGATCGGAGCGCTTCAAGGAAGATTTCGGTCGGCTGGGCCCAGAATACACTTTGTCTTCGGTCGAAGGCGTAACGGGAACTCCGCTGGCTCCCAACTATATGGCCTCCTTCTCGTCATAACGCACCTGCAGCGTGAACGCCTGTCCGGCGAGAGCGCGCCGGATGTCGTTCTCGGCCATTCCTCCGTCGGAGGACATCCGGAGCAGGGTCTCGGAATCGGACAGCGAGACTCGCTCCGAAAAATACCCCCACCGGAATCGTTCTCAGACAACGGGCCGGATGTGGCGTACGGTTGCGGGCTGTAAGATGCGGTGGGGATCGAGGGTATTGGTCGGTCGGGCCAGGTCTATACGGAGCTCAAGTCCCTCCTGGGCGGCGAATTGAGTTACCCGTTCGTTGGCTTTTCGTGCCGCGAGGCCGCTCATCCCGTACTTCGTTGCGAGCAGCTCTTCCAGGGTCATGTCGGACTGGTTAGGTACGACCTGGTCGAGCTCGTAGCTCCAACATATGCCCTCTACCGACTCGCGGCCGTCGAAGGGGCCCAACGTCTTCTCGAAGCGCCTTTTATCGATGTTACACCAAGGGCAGACCACGTCACCCTAGATCTCCACCTTCATCGAATGGGCCGACCGCGGTCACCTGATAACGGGATGCCCACGATTCGGCGGCTTCCTTTCGCTCGTCGGGGCTAGGGCCAACGAAAGGACCTAGCTCACTGGGGTGCCGGTCATATCGGATCCAGGGGAACCAGTCCCGGCTGCGGTGGCGAGTCGCTGCTCGATGCGGAACCAGGCCCGCCGTTCACCCCGGAGGTGGTGGGCCGCGACCGCCATTTCGTGGATCAATCCGACGGCGCCTGGACCGAGGTCCTCGAGGTCGGAGGGCTCGATGCCGGAGAGCTTCAACTCGGACGTGTATTCATGACAGATCGTCCGGAGCTCCCAACCGACGCTGGCGGTCGATTCCGACAGAGTGGCGAGAGATCCCTGAAGCACCCGGCGGGTGCCTCCCGGTTGAATATCGCTGGTCCGGTCGATCCGTTCGAGCAAGTTCAGCATCTCTTGACAAGCTAGGACCCCTTCGTGGACCAGGGTATGGGCATGCTGTGGGCTGTCTTCCCGCGAATGAGAGGAGAGCTCCGTCGTCGTGCCGGTCGGGAACAATCGTAGGAACGAAGCCTCTCCACGAACGAGCACCGGCAGAGCCTGGCGGAACGCGAGGCGAAATCCGGTGGACGCCTGTCCTATCGAGGCAGCGAAACTCGCATCGGTAGCCATGGCCGCGGGGGAATCTTCGATCGTCTTCAGCGCTGCGCCGATGCGAACGAGGTTTTCGCCGAGGTTATCCAGACCCTCGTTCCAGGGTCGCGGTTTGACAGCCGGCATGGTCCTGGTGTCCTCTTTCCGCTACCGTATGGCAACGACCTTTCTTTTGAACCCTTGTCTCCGAGTCGATTCCTGTATCGCGTACCTAATACCCCCTATAGCTGGGCTTGTTCGAGGAAGGGGTTCATACCTTCGGTACGAGCAGGTTCGTTCCGGGTGCGAGACGCAACCTGGGACCGCTAGGTCTCACTTCTCACTCACTTCTTGCTTGCCAACGCCTTGATCGCGGGTGCGTCCTCATTGAAAGCCCCCTCGAGGTTCGCTAGGACCGCGGGCTCCAACTGGTTGGCCGGGATCGTGCTAGAAGTGAACTCCCCAAAGACGTCGATCTGGGTTCGATTCCCCTTCGGGGTGTAGATATTGATCATCTTCGAGCCCGCGAGAGGACCTTCCAGGATCTCGATCGCCATTCCGAGCGGGGGAAAGATGGTGATGCGACTCGACTCCTTGGCCCAATGTCCACCCATGTTCCGCTCCATCGATAGGACGAACGACGTCTCCGAGAGGGGTTTCATCTGTTGGTTGCGGGTCGATGTATGCGCTTGACCGTGGTCTTCCCCCGATTGAAGGTATTTCCATACGACCTCGATTGGCGCCTCGAATTGGCTCCCTTGGTCTTTGATGTGGGCCATAGCGAGCCCACGGTTCACGGGCTATTTGAATCGCCATCGGCAAGAAAGTATACCGATCGATTGTCGGTGGCCACCGTCGGTCGCGGGCTACGAAACGAACCATTATGGCTGGGGTTTCGTTTGCTCGCCCATGGAACCGCCGATGAGCCGGACGCCCACGTTCCCTTCGCCCGGCCCCCCCGCCGTGCCGATGGTGGCATGCCCCATCGCTACGACTCTCGGCACCCTTGGTCGTAAGTGGACTCTGACGATCCTGAGAGACATCGCCTACTTTCCCGACGCCTCCTTTTCCTTGATTCTGAAGAACAATCCCGGCCTTCGCCAGCGGACTCTCTCCCTTCGGCTGAAACAGCTGACGCTGGAGGACATGATCGTCAAAAGCCCTCCGAGAGAAGGGACTCGACGACGCACCTATCGCCTTTCCGAGCGAGGCCTTCAGACCTGGCCCATCCTCGCCACGCTCGCCCAGTACGGTGTGCAGAACTATCCCGGTGTCGTATTCGCCGACGGCCGCCCCCGGAATCTCGAAGAGGTCTTCCCGGACGGGGTGAACCTGATGCTGGGCCGCTTCGCCACAGGGGTACCGGCGAGACGCGGAACTGAATCTCCTC
>JBEKJT010000056.1:0-9976 GCA_050011075.1 Thermoplasmata archaeon | reverse complement strand
CCCTAAGCCGGCCGATGACGAGGTCCTGATCAAGGTCCGGGCGTCCTCCGTATGCGGAACCGACGTGCACATCTGGGTCTGGAACGAGTGGGCCCAGTCCCGCGTGAAGCGGGTTCCGATGATCTTCGGTCACGAGGTGAGCGGCGAGGTGATCGAGGTCGGCAAGGCGGTGAAGAGCCTCCACGTCGGGGACCACGTCTCCGCCGAGACCCACATCGCCGACGGGACATGCTACCAGTGCCGCACGGGCAAGATGCACATCTGCGCGAACGTCCAGGTCCTGGGCGTAGACCGCGACGGGATCTTCGCCGAGTATGCGGTCCTCCCCGAGGTCAACGCATGGAAGAACGACCCCGCCCTCGACCCGGCGCTGGCCTCGATCCAGGAACCGCTCGGGAATGCGGTCCACTCCCTCCTGCCCGAGGACAACTTGGAGGACATCGCGGGACGGGACGTCCTCGTAACGGGCTGTGGTCCGATCGGCCTCCTCGCGATCGCGGTGGCCCGGACGTTGGGCGCCCGCAAGGTCTTCGCGACGGAGGTGAACCGCGTCCGCTTCGACCTCGCGAAGCAGATGGGGGCCGACCGGGTCTACAATCCGGTCGACGCGGGACCCGGGCTCACCCAGACAATCATCGCGGAGACCGACGGCCGGGGCGTGGACGTCGCGGTCGAGATGTCGGGCCATCCGTCCGGGCTGCGCCTCGCGTTCGACGCGCTCACGCCCGGCGGTCGGGTCTCGCTCCTGGGGCTCCTGGACAAGGAGGCCTCCCTCAATTTCGATGACGCGATCATCTTCAAGGCCGCCAAGGTCCACGGGATCTTCGGCCGCCGGATGTTCGAGACGTGGTATCAGGTGAAGGGCCTTCTTGCGAAGCCCGACTTCCGGGAGAAGATGGCCCGAATCATCACCCACCGCGTCCCCATCTCCGAACTCCCGCGGGCGATGGACTTGATCCAATCGATGCAGGCCGCGAAGGTCTCTCTCGAGGCGAGGTGGTAAGATGCGCGACCCGACCGCGTTCCTCGGCGAGGAGTACGGACAGCTCGTATCCAGTGCCACCGACTGGAAGCTCCGGGTGCTCGGTGGGCCGAGCACCCCCTGGTGCGAGATCGACGGCAAGAAGGTGCTGATGTTCTGTTCGAACAACTACCTCGGCCTTTCGAACCACCCCAAGCTCAAGGAGGCCGCGATCGAGGCGATCCGGACCCACGGCGTCGGCTCCGGCTCGGTCCGTCCGATCGCGGGCAACATGGACCTCCACGTCGAGCTCGAGCGCCGACTGGCCCGCTTCAAGCGCGCCGATGCCTCGCTCGTCTACCAGAGTGGGTTCGCGACCAACGCGGGCCTCATTCCGCAGCTCGTAGGCGAACGCGACGTCGTCGTCAGCGATGAACTGAACCACGGCAGCATCATCGACGGCGTGCGGCTCTCGCGCGCCGAGCGCGCGGTCTACAAGCACGCGGACCCCGCCGACCTCGAGCGGGTGCTCCTGACGGTCGAGGAACACCAACCCGCCTACCGGCGGGTCCTGATTATCACCGACGGGGTGTTCTCGATGGACGGCGACATCGCGCCGCTCGACAAGATCGCGGCCCTGGGGGCACGGCACGGCGCGATGGTCTACGTCGACGACGCCCACGGGGAAGGCGTCCTCGGGGAAGGAGGCCGCGGTATCGTCTCCCACTTCGGGCTCTCGCGAAAGGAGGTGCAGGTCGAGATGGGCACGTTCTCGAAGGCGTTCGGGGTCGTCGGAGGCCACATCTCGGGTTCGCGGGGCCTCGTCGACTTCGCGTACAACAAGTCGCGGACCTGGCTGTTGAGCGGCTCCCATCCGCCCCCGGTGGCCGCGGCCTGCCTCGCCGCGATCGACATCCTCGAGAACGAGGGAGAGCACGTCCGCCGGCTCTGGGAACTCACCCGCCGGTTCAAGAAGGCGATGAAGGAGGCCGGCTTCGACATCGGCCAGAGCGCGACCCCCATCACCCCCATTATGGTCGGCGACAGCCACCGGGCGAAGGAGCTCAGCGAGCGGCTCTACCACCTCGGCGTGTTCGCGCTGCCGATCGTCTATCCGATGGTCGCGAAGGACCGGGCGCGGCTGCGAACGATCATGAACGCCTCGCTGACGGACGACGACCTCCAGTTTGCGATCGCCTCGTTCGAGAAGGCGGGTCGTGAACTCCACCTGTTGTGATCGATGCAAGGACGTCCCCGGGGGGCCGGCTCCGGCCCGCGAGGCAGGTTACCTTGCTCCCATCACGGGCGTAAATAGGGTATTGGCATCCTTTCGAGCGGAGGCAGGAACCGGGCCATGCCGTCCCAGACCCCCGAACACGGTCGTCCCCCCCGCCTCTGGACCGCCGGCGAGGCGAACCGTCGTCTCGCCGACCTGAGCGAGCTCTTGCCTCGCCTCCGGGGCTGGGTCGTGCGCCTCGGGGAAGTGCACTCGGAGCTGAAGCGCCTCGGCGACTTCTGGGGCGAGGACGTCGACGCGGTGGACCACGTCGACCACGAGCTCAAGTCCCGCCTCGACGCAGAATGGGGGCACCTCACCCGCCGGCTCGAGGAGGCGGTGAACGGCCTCCGCGAAGAGGGGGTCGAGGTGAAGGAGCTCGAGCAGGGGACCGTCGACTTCTACGGGACCCTCGGCGGCGAGGTTGTTTTCCTCTGCTGGCAGCGCGGCGAGAGCGAGGTCGCGTTCTACCATCCCGTCTCGGGAAGTTTCCGCGACCGTCGGCCGCTCCCTGAGGAGACCCGCTCTCCCTCTGCCGCGCGACCACGCGGGTCCGCCTAGTCCGGACCGGGTGCCGGACCGGTCTGGGCCATCTCCATCGCCCGAAGAGCGAGGGCGAAGGCCCCGAACGCTGCCAGGACGGCCGTCGCACTGGCCACGATCGGGAATACGGGGCCGAGCGCGAGGAGATACAGGCCGAGCGGCGCGATGAGGCCGGCGCCGCCGCCGACGACGCCCAGCGCGGGCCGGTCCTGCCGCAGCGTCCCGACCGCCGCCACGCCCGCCACCGCCGCGACGATCCCGAGCAGCGCGACCGCGCTACCGATGGAGGCCAGGAACGACTCGAGGTCGGGGAATGCAGTGAAGGCGACCGTGGAGCCGTTCCCGAGGCTCCCCGGCTCGAGCGTCACGAGGATCCCCTGAGTGCCGGCGTCGTAGACGGAGCTCACGAACGTGTCGACCTCGACCGGTGCGAACCCGACCAGGCTGAAATTGAGCGTGACCCCTCCGGTCGGCACTTCGGCGAAGACGAAGCCGCCGTCCGGGCCGGCGAAGGTACTCTGGTGCTGGCCCCCTTCCATCGTGAGAAGGACCCTAGCCCCCGCGGCCGGAACCGTGTGCCCGTTGCCCTGGTCCCGATCGACCACCCCCGAGACCGTGTAACTTCCCGGCGTGGGAGCGAGCGCGCCGTAGTACGCGAAGACGCCGGCGAAGGCGAGGGCCAGCACGAGCACGCCCATGAGGGCGCCTGCCGCGGCCCGACGGGCGCGCCAGCGGGGCCGGCGGGGCCGGGGGAGCGCGGGATAAAGGCCCGGGAGGACCTCCCAACTGTACAGGGGCGGAGGGTCCCGAGGGACCACCACCGGGATCGGGGTGCGACAGTGCGGGCACGGAAACCACTGGGTCGGCGGGCTCGGCGCAAGGACGACCGAAAGGTCCTGGCCGCACGACGGACATCGGATCGCTACCGACGGCGCGGCCATCGTCTACGACCCACCGCGGTCGAGGTCTTAGCGTTACGTCGCGCGCTCTCGAAGGCGCATCCGCGCGTCGTGGCCGTGGACGACGGGGCCTTCGCCCGGACCGACACCTACGCTCCGATCGCAGCGGTCGTCCTCTCCGCCCCGGACTACGTGGAGGCGGTACGGGCTTTTCGGGTCCGGGTGGACGGGCGCGACGCGACCACAAGGGTGGTCGCACTGGTCCGCGCGACCGGCCCGCTCGCCGGAGTTCGCGCACTGCTGCTGGACGGGGCGGTGCTCGGCGGGTTCAACGTACTCGACCTCGACACTCTCCACCGCCGGCTCGGCCTGCCGGTCGTCGCCCTCACGCGCCGCCCGCCCGAGTTCGCGCGGATCCGGGCGGCTCTCGTGAAATGGTTCCCCCGCGACGCCCGCCGTCGATGGGGCCTCCTCACCGCACACCGCCTCTTCCGGGTGCCGACCGCGGGCCGGCCGATCCTCGCCGCCGCGGTCGGGTGCTCTCGCGCGGACGCGGTCCGGCTGGTCGAGAGGACGACCGTCCGGGGGTACTGGCCCGAACCCCTCCGCCTGGCCCACCTGATCGCTTCGGCCGGTCGCACTACGGCCGCCGGGGACCGAACAATTAAGGGAGGGCCCGCCGTTCGTCGGTCGGGCCTGTAGCTTAGCTTGGATAAAGTACTGGCCTTCTAAGCCAGCAGTCTCGGGTTCAAAGGTCCCGCGCGCCCCCGGCGCGCAGGACGGAGACTCCCGACAGGCCCGTGAACCTTCTCGCGTCGGTCCGTTTCGTACAGTCATAAACCACGCGCGTCCTTCAGGAAGCCTGCGCCATCGACGTCATCAAGTTTCGCGTGGTCAGTCCCTGCGTCCGGGAAGGGGTGGGTTAGAAGCGGGGTGGCCGAGCGTCAGCAAATCGCCATGCAGGTGGTTAGAAGATATCCTCGGCCGGGTCCGTCTGTCCTGGTGCAAGCGTGTCCACGGGTCCCTCGTCCCGAATGTTCAGGGATTCTCTGTACTCCCTAAAGGCATCCCCCTTCCCTCGTTCTGCAGCCTCAGTCGCTCTCGCAGAGATCACGCGTCGGCCGGCGAACAAGGAGACCGCGAGGACTGCGACGATGAGCGCACCCACGAGGGAGTATCCCTCGCCATTGGGCAAGCCGAGGAAACCTGCCCCCGACGTCTTCACCTCGAGAGTATGAGTGGCTTCCTCACCCTGACTGTCCCTAACAGTGAGCACCACAGTGTAGACCCCTGAGCCATTGTAGGTGTGAGCGGTATCCTCAGAATGCGAGACGGGGGAACCATCCCCGAAGTCCCACGTGAAAGCATATGGTGGGGCTCCGCCGACCGCCGTTCCTCCGAACCGAACCGCCAAGGGCGGGGCCCCACTGGTGACGGATGCTTGAACCTGCGCTTGGAGCAGAATTGTTACGTTGATGTAGCCGCGCGCCGTGTCTCCTACGGCGTCCGTCACGGCCAGGATTACCCTAAACGGTCCATTCGTAGTGTACGCGTGAGTGATGTTCGGGAGGTCTCCTCCCGTCGCCCCGTCTCCGAAGGCCCACGCGTAGGTGTAGGGCGGCGTTCCCCCACTTACTGTTGAGGTGAAGTTCACCGGGGCTCCGAAGATGGCGGGATTGGAGGAAGCCCGCAGGCTGGAAACCGATAGGGAGCCGTAGACGAGGGACCAATTGTCAGTCACTCCGGACCAAGCCCAAGTGTCGCCCAAGCCCCAGGCGGTGGTCGTAACGTTCTGTCCTCCAAACAAGAGGATGGTTCCATTCGCTGGATCATCGGCCATTGCTACCTCTACACGCGGTTGAGGTGCGACTTGGGAGGTGACGTTAGTCCATCCACCCGTCCCGAATGTCCACGTGTCGTTGAGTAGGTGCGTGGTCCGTGCTCCGCCGAAGAGCACGAGCTCCGAACTGGACGAATCGTAAACGAGGCCGTACGAGTCGCGTCCAGAAGGAGAAACCCTCAGAGAGCCTGAGATGTTCGCCCACGCCCCGTGCGACCACGCCCACGTGAAATTATACTCGAACCATCCACCGCTTCCCGGTACGACCCCACCGAAGAGGATGGCCTCATGAAGGGCGGTGTCGTACACAAGCTGCTCCCCCGCGGTCAATGGAGGCGTTGCCCCGGCCAACTGGGTCCATTTGTCCGCATGGAATTCCCAGGTCTCCGGAGAGGGAACAAACGGACTGCCGGTGAACATCACCACATATCCATCCGCGGCGTCGTAAGTCATAGGATTGCTTTCCGTAGGAAGGGAAGTGCATTCGGAGCCGGAGCAGAGCGGGTTCACCGTGGGGTGCAGTAGAGTCCAGTGCCCTCCTAGAAACTCCCAGGTATCATTGCAACCCGCTTGCCCATTGCAAGTGTCACCTCCCGCGGTCCCCCCGAATGCTAGGACGTAGCCGTCGGATGCATCGTAAGTCATCGACATCCCTGTTCGAGAAGAGGGAGGTGTTCCCGCAGTCGCCGTGATGTTCGTCCAAAGCCCGTTAGAGAAAATCCAGGTGCTGTCGAAGGTGTTGGAATAGTACTGGCCCCCGAAATAGACTTCATAGCCATCCGCCGCGTCGTAGACCATCGACCCCCCGAGCGCTGCCGCCGGGCTGTCGGATTGCTTCACCGTTAGGCTTGTTCCCATCCCGAGGGAGACGCCCGTGGACATCAACAAAGGCGGTACTCCGAAAAATGAGCTGCTGGTCCGTAAGGAGGCCTGATCGATGGAAGGAGGTCGGTACATTCCTCCGAGCAAAGCAGTCGGGAGACTCCACAGGAGTAGGCAAACCACGATGGAGAGGGCGAGAATCTTGGGATCCACCATTCGGGGTGCATCGCGTCGGAGCAACCTTTGTTTCCAAAGTTGGTGAACCTGCATACCTTCAATGACTCCTGAAACCAGAATCCTCTGCACGCGTACTTGAATAGCTCCGCCATGAATCTCGAGGGCGTGGCGCGACGTGCTACGGTGTAACAGGGGTGGAAACTCAGATGAGAGCCTTGACGAGCGGAGAGGCCGCCGTCGTGCGTTCCGTGCTTGCCTCCGAACCCGTCAGCGAGCGGGAACGGATTCGCAGATCGGGCGTTCCGCCCCGCACTTTCGAGAGAGCTCGTCAGCGGGCGTACGCCGAGGGTTGGGTCTTCGACAGGTATGTCCCGGATCCTATGCGAATCAGGCGACCCTACGTCACGTTTGCCCTCGCCCAGCCCGTCGTGGAGCGTTTCCAGGAGGTGCAGGACCAATGGACGAACGACCCGAGTTGCGTTGTCCTTTGGAAGTGGCAAGAGACAATCTTCGGAGTCTTCATCTCTGAGGAAAACGGCACCGGGGCCCGCCACCGCGCCCTCGCTCCCGCGCTCTTTCGGCGGAACTTCGAAGTGACGGCCAATGCTCGGGGGCCCCACATTCCCGTCTTCTTCGACTTCGAGGGAGCTTGGTCTCGCATCGCGGACCTTCAAGGCGTGCAGGCTTACCCGCACTCACTTCCTCAACAGTCATGGAATGAGAAGAATACTCCAATTCTGTCAGAAGCAGATGAGCGGGGCGCCGCGGATCTCGTGCGCCGACCGATGAAGCGGGAGGGAGCGAATGGTCCCCTTCGGGTCAGCCCGTTCTTCTTCCCTCGCTCGCAACAAAGACTCTTAAGAATGGGGGTCATCGAGCGGAGAGTTTTCTTGGACTTAGCGAAAATCCCTCCTTGTCACGACCGGGTCATTGAGAGATTGGCGTTCATCCAAGGTGAGTTCCTGTCCGGGTCATCCCCTGCGGCCTTGTTCCGTCGATTGGCGACCATCCGAGTTCTTCCATTTCTGTTCGCCACGGACGGGTCCAGGGTTCTCCTCGGAACGCTCTCACCAGCTCCTCCAACCCCGACGAAGGCAGACATGAAGCCGGCCGTGCTCGCGAATCTTCAGCGGTTTCTACGATCAATCGACATCGTTCGAGAGCGAGTCGCGTCCCTCTCTGTCGTAGTGAACCACCGCTACGATCGCCTTTTTGCAATCCAGCCGGTTTCGTAATGCGTACGGCCGTAGTTGACCGGTCGGACCCTTTTCTAAGGTGGGAGTTTTGTAATGGGGGGTCCGGCGCTCGCGCCAATCTCGTCACGTCTCGCGCGCTGATTGAGCTCCTGTGATCGGCCGGGCGGGGCCCAGTTCGTGTCTCGGAGTCTCCGCCCCTGGAGCGGTGGGTCCCGACAGGGCCCCCTCCGTCGCCTAGGTAGCGTTGACCTCGGCGGCGCAGCTCTCGCAGAGGATGCCCCGAGGGCCGGGGGGCAGGATCTTCCCGCAGAGCGGGCAGGTCGCACGCGCGTCGGCGGCGGCGAGGAGTTCCTGAACGCTCGTCCGCAGCGCAGGGTTCGGCACCGCCGGCTCGTTCCCGGCCGTCGGAACGGTGAGCTGCATGGGGAGGAACGCATCGAGCCGGGCCCGGTAGATCCCCGTGCGCCGGTCGAACGTCACGAGCTGCCGGGCGACCAGGCCCTGAAGGGCGGAGTCGACGATCTCCCGGACATCGCCGAAGATGTGCGCGAGTTCCACGGAGGTGAGCCCCGGCGACTCGACCAGGACCTCGAGGCACCGGGCGGTCAAGAGGGAGAGGTCGCCCCGTCCGATCGTGCGGTCGACCCCCCAGGCGACCCGCGACGTGCGTCGCACTCGTCGTCCGATCGGGAGACGACCCGCCCTCGGGTCGCTGAGAACGGCCGAACGCACGAGGTCGAGGTCGTAGCGCACGCGCTCCTCGGGAAGGTAGAGGAGGACGGCGGCGGACAACGGGATAAGCGCCTGCTGGCGGCAGGCGAGGATCCCCTGTTCGAACGTGCCGCTGAACCCCGCGAGCTCGATCCGGGCCCCTCCAGTCGCGCCGCGGTCCTCCTCGGACCGGGTCCTCGGCAAGTAGTACTCCCGCAGGAGCACCCGGGCGATCCCCCGCTCGGGAGGTCCCGGTACCAGGGGATGCAGGTCGGCCGTCCCGTCGGGCCGCAGGACGATCCGTTCGAACGGCCGGAGGAACTCCCAGGCGAGACCGGCCGGTGGAGGTGGGTCGAGGCGGATCTCCCCGGAGGCGAACTTCACGTTCGGGTCGCTGACCATGGCGTAGAAGTTGGGAAACTCGGTCCCGTCGGCCCAGAGCGCGAGCGGGCCGAGGGCGACCCGGCGACGGCCCACGAACTCCTCGTAGGCCCGGGCGAGCGCCCGTTCGGAGAACGCGTCGTGGCGGTCGCCCGCGAACTTTCGCGCGACGGCGTCGAGCTCAGACAGCGTAACGTCCGTCACGCGGCATCCTCTCCTCGCGCGCCAGCGAATATAGGGAGATAAAGCGACGGGCCATCGACTCGAGCGAGGCATCGCGCCGGACGTACTGCGCCGCCCGTCGCCCCACGTCCGCCCGCTCGCCGGGGCGGTCGACGAGGTCGACCAGCGTCGAGGCGAGCACGCCGGGGTCGACCATCGATACACGCCGGCCGGTGACGGTGTCCTTGACGATCTCGGCCGGTCCCCCGGTATCGGGGGCGAGTACCATCGCCCCGCAAGCCATCGCCTCGAGCAGCGCGACGCTCGAGGTGTCGCTCGTCGAGGGCAGCACGAACAGGTCGGTCTGGGCAAGGAGCGGCACCTTCTCCTCTTCCGCCACCGGCCCGACGTAGCGGACGCGGGCCGCGAGCCGAGGGTCGTTCGCGATCCGCTCGCGGACCTTCGTCTCCTCGGGCCCCTGACCGGCGACGATCGCGACGAGGTCGGTGCGGTCGATGGCCTCCGAGACGGCGTCCAGGAATCGATGGACGCCTTTGTCCACCGTCAATCGACCGAGGAACGTGACGAGCGGGTCGGAAGGGAGGCCGCAGCGCGTCCTCCAGTCCGGCACCTTCGCCCCCGGTCGGAAACGGTCGGTGTCGATGCCGTTGGGGACCACTTCGACCCGACGGCGGAACGGTTTCCGGGCCCCAGCGACCAGCGCTTCCCGGGCCGCGGCCGACGGGGTGGTCGTCACGTCGCACCTCCAGTACGTGCCGAGGTTGTACCACCACGCGAACCGGAAGAAGAACGGCACGAGGAACTTCTGCGGTACGCTCGCCCTCATCTCGCGCAGGTTCGTGTGGAAGGTCCCGACCAGCGGTTGCCCGTACCGGCGGGCCGTGAGGAACGCCATAGTGCCGAGTGGGCCGGGCGTATGCAGGTGGACGATGTCGGCCTCCCGATTCCCGCGCGCCTCCCGGAGAAGGCCGAACGGGAACACGGGCC
>JBEKJT010000055.1:0-10028 GCA_050011075.1 Thermoplasmata archaeon | reverse complement strand
TCTCTCCTCGGTCGGAGTGGTCGCGGAGCGGACAGCGGCCGGAGGTCCCCCCGAGGGCGCCGCCCCGGTCCCTTCGCTCGTCACCGATCTCCTCCCGGTGCCCGTCGGTGCTCCGACGGTCCCGCTCGCGGGATCGGTTCCCGTTTCCCTTACCCTCAGCCTCGGTTCTCCTCACGCGTCGGCGCTGGCGGCCTTTCTCGCCGCGGTCGATGACCCTGCCTCGCCCGAGTACCGTCACTTCCTGACCTACGCAGACTACCTACGCGAGTTCGCTCCCACACCCTCGGATGCCGCCACGGTCGTCGCCACGCTCCGGGCTGCGGGTGCGACCTCGGTGACGGTGTCGGCGGACCGATCGGGCGTAACGGTCGTCCTCCCAGCATCGGGGGTCGATCGGCTCCTCGGGGTCACTCTGATCCAGTACGGGACCGAGGGGGACCTTCCTCTGTTCACGGCGGAAGGGACCGCGGTCCTGCCCGCCCCTCTCCAAGGGATCGTCGTGGGCGTCGATGGTCTTTCCGACAGGGGAAGCGTTTCATCCATCACGCCGAACTTGCACGCTACTTTGCTCCGCGCGGCCGCACCGCCCGCGACCCCGGGCCTCTTCGTGTACAACAACACGACCGGCGAGGACTGGTACGTCGGCTCGGACTACACGCAGGCGTACGGGGCCACAGGTCTGTTCCCCGGGAGCGGCCTTCCCAACGCCACGTTCCCGACGCATGTTGCGATCGCCACCCTGCTCGCGAGTGGCTACAACGAGAGCACGGGGGAGAACCTGCCGCCGTGGGACCCCGGGGTCGTGGGGACGTACTTCAACGATACGTTCCCCAGCTCCTGGCCGAAACCCGTCGTCTCAGGGGTTCCCGTCCAGATCGGGACCGTGACCCCGCCACTTCCCGGCTCCTTCGGAGCGCTGAACGACTCGACCCTCTACGAGTTCGAGAACTCCCTCGACCTCGAGATGGCGGGGAGCCTCGCGCCGGGTTCCTCGATCTATAACTTCTACTTCGCGGGCAGCCTTCTCGTCGGGCCCGAGTCGATCTCCACCGTCGCCAACGACTTCGCGCAGAGCCTGTCGGAGGCGCTCGCGTACAACTACTCGCCGGAGCACCTCGGGGTCATCTCGGGGTCGTTCGGCCTTCCGGACCTCAACGACACGCTCTGGGACATCGAGCTCGGGGTGGCCGCCGCCACCGGCGTTACCGTGTTGGTCGCGAGCGGCGACCAGGGCAACGCGCCGAACAGCCTGACCGGTAGGGGCGACGGGCAGTGGCCGGTATGGCCTGCCACGGCGAGCTTCGACACGAGCGGTGCGGTCTCGGTCGGAGGCGTCACGCTCACCCTCGGTGGGAAGCCCACCTCCGACTACAACGGGAGTTCGATCAACCTGAGCTACGACCCTACGATCTCGGGGATCACGAATCAATCGACTTGGTACGACGCTCCCCCCGGGGCCGCTCAGGTCGCGGGTTCGGAAGGGGGGGCGAGCACGGTGTACCCGGAGCCCCGCTGGCAGTTCCGCTCGGCCGCCCAGCGGCCGGTCGTCAACGCGACCCTGCTCCAGGGCGCGAGTTCCCTCGGTCGGGCCGGCCCGGACGTCGCGCTCGCAGGGAACGACACGATCGCGACCGTGCTCGCGAACGCGACCGGCACGGTGTTCTTCACCGTCCTCGAAGGGACCAGCATCGCCGCCCCGCTCCTCGCCGGGCTTCTCGCCGACATCGTCGGGGTCGAGAGCGCCCGCTCCGCCTCGGGGTGGGCGCCCCTCGGCTTCTTCACGCCCGAGCTCTACCGTATCGCGAGCTACTACGCCGGGTACCCGGGCGTCTGGAGCGACCCGTTCGAGGACGTCATCTGGGGACACAACTACGTATTCTCCGCCGCCCCCGGTTGGGACGCGACGACCGGCTGGGGCGGGGTGAACGCGTCGCTTCTGCTCGCGGCCGACGAGAACTCGCTGATCCGCAACTACACGTACACCGGACCGACGCCCGGGCTGCCGACCTCCGCCAGCTCCGGCAGCGGCTTCCCGTGGGAGACGGTCTACCTGATCCTTGGGATCGGCGTGGCGGCGGCGGTCATCCTCGTGCTCATCATGGCTCGCCCGAACCGTCCGTCCGGCCCGCCGGGCGTGCCGTCGGGCGCCCAAGGGTTCGCGGGGTCACCGTTCGGCCCGGGCACCCAGGTCGGGATCTATCCGGGCGCGACCTTCCTGTGCCCGTTCTGTGGGGCGGTCCGACCGGCCGAGCCCGTGCGTTGTCCGCAGTGCGGCGCGCTCTAGGAGGGCGCGGTCGAGGCGGTCATCCCCGCCGCGGCGGGACTCGGTTCGTCGGTCGGCGGCGGGGTTTCTGACCCGTCCGCAGGGGGGGCGTCGGGAGCTTCGGCGATCGCGGCCGGGAGGGGCGCGGGCGCGACCCCGAGCTTCTGCTCGAGGAACCGCCGGATCTCCTCGGGTCGCGTGGAGGCGATCCCGAAATACTCCGCGAACCGTCGCGTGGTCGTCAGTTCGAGCGTGGAGCCTTTCGGCTCGGTGTGCACGAGTCCGAGCCCTCGCAAGCGCTGGACCTCCTCGTAGGTCACGTCCCCCATCATCCGGACCAGGACGCTCTGAAGGATCGGCTGGTGGTAGGCGACGAGCGTGAGGGCCTTCAACGTGCGTGCGGCCATCTCGACGGGGGTGACCGCCTGGACGTTGCCCACGTAACGCTCCTGGAGCTGGAGGGCGTACCGGTCGCCGACGCGGCGCACTTCGAGGGCCGACTGTCGATGGGCGTACGTCTGTTCGAGGGTCCGGACGGCCCGTTGGACCGGTCGGAAATCGTCGAGCCCAAGCGCGGCCGTCAGCTCCTTCACGCTCATCGGTTTGCCCGAGGCGAATAGGACCGCTTCCGTCTGGAACACGAGCTCATCGATCTTCGACGGCATCGTCAGGGGACCTCCGGTAGCAGTCGTCGGGCTTCGGCCGTGCGGACCACGAGGACCGGGGACTCCCCGAGGACCTCCTGGTCCAGCTCGATCGCGCGCTCGCGAGCTAGGAAGAGCGCCGCAAGGAAGACGGCGACCAATCGGTCACGGCCCTCGAGCGGGTCCCACAGGTCGAGGAACGGGAACGGCGTGCCGACCGGGTGATGCAGCGCTGCCGCCCATGTGTCCGCAAGGTCCTGCGCGGGGATGTCGCCGTGGACCAGGACCTCGGGCGGGGCCTTCTGCTCCTCGCGCAAGCGCTCCCTCAGCTCTTGGATGTGCAGGGAACGTCGGGCGTCGGCCTCCGCTTCTCCGAAGGCGCGAACGAGCTCGAGCAGGGAGACGGGCCGTGTCTCGGGATGACGCACCATCTCGATCAGGGGCGGGGCGTCGGCCGAACCGAGCACCGCGGAGGTGACGTCGACCGCTTCGGGGGTCTCCATCAGGGGGAGGTACCCGTCGTCGGAGGGGGCCACGATTCCCTCCGCATCCCCGGGAGCGGGCTCGGGCATCTGCCGGAGCTTGAGGAGGGCCTCGGACTGCAGGTAGAGGATGCTCCACGCCATGTAGAGGAGCCGCCCGGCGATCGCGAAGTTGACCTCGCCGTCGGACTGAACTCGCTCGAGGTACGACTGCGTGAATTTCACAAGGTCGATCTCCCACGGGTCGAACTCCTCCTCCATGACGAGCTCGAAGAGGAGCGCCATCGCCTTCTGGAACGGGTCCGGGATGACGATGTGGACCCCTTCCTTGAGGTTCTCGACGAGCGTGAGGTAGCGCTCCAGCATCACCGAGGAGTCCTCCGACTCCCCCAGGAGCGAGCGATGGAACACGAGGTACCGGAAGACCTTCTCCGCGGCCTCGCGGGGCACGGCGTTCGGCGCGGCCAGCGCCGCCGCCTCGGTCTCGGAGATCGTCACTGCGCCTCCAGGGGGGTCGCGGCCTCGGTGCCGCGCGCGTTCTCGCGCGTCTCCACGTCATGTATGTCGTCCAGTTGGAGGCTGACGACGCGGGAGCAGCCGTCTCCCCGCATCGAGACTCCGAAGAGGCGGTGGGCGAACTTGAGGGTCACCTTGCGCAGCGAGATCACGATGAACTGAGCGCGTTCGGCGTTCCGGCGAAGCATCCGGCCGACGTACTCCGCGTTCAGCCCGTCGAGCGACATGTCGATCTCATCGAAGACGTAGAGCGGGCTCGGGTCGTAGCGCTGCATCGAGAAGATGAACGCGAGGCTCGCGAGCGACTTCTCGCCGCCCGAAAGCTGCTCGAGACGCGCGACCGTTTTGCCGACCGGGCGGGCCTTGATGAGGAGGCCGCCCGCGAGCGGGTCCAGGGGGTTTTCGAGCAGGATCTCGCCTTCACCCCCCGCGGAGAGCTCGCCGTAGATTTCGCGGAAGTTCGTGTTGACCTGGGCAACGACGTCGGTGATCTTCTCGCGCTTCTTCTTCTCGATCTCCCCGACGAGCGCGAGAAGCTCGTTCTTCTCGCTGGTGAGTCGAGCCACCTCGGCTTGGAATTCCTCGAGACGGCCTTTCTCCGCGTCGTACTCCTCGAGGGCGCGCTGGTTGACGTCGCCGAGGGCGGTCAATTGTTGGTCGAGGGCGGCGATCTTCTTCTTCAGCTCCTCGACGGAGATCGGCTTCTCGTCCGCCTCGGGCTCGGGGAACTGTCGCAGCGCCTCCTCGAGCTCGTGGAACCGCTGCTCGGCCTGGGCAAGCCGCGTCTCTTCCTGCGTGAGCATCGAGCGGCGGGTCTCGAGGTTCGCGACCACCTGACCGAGCTTCCCGGTCACGGTGAGGCGTTCCTCCTCAACTTGGTGTTTCTTCTCGGCCTGGCCCTTCGCCGCCTCGCTCTGCTTCGATTCCAGCGCCTTGAGGGCGTCGAGGCCCTCGCGTGCGTCCCGAACGAGGCGCTCGGTCTGGGCGATCTCCTTCCTCTTCGCCCCGGCCTCCCTTTCCGCCTTCTCGAGGTCTTTCTTCCGGGTCTCGAGGTTAGCCGTGAGCGCCTGAAGCGAGGCACGGACGGATTCGAGCTCGCCGTTCACGCGGACGCGCTCGTTCGCGGTCTTCTGGGAGGATTCCTGGAGCGTGCGGAGACGGGCGGAGAGGGTCTCGGGGAGCTGGCTCAGGTACTGTTCCTGGGCTTTCTGTTGGGAGGCCTTCAGTGCGGCGACCTCCAGTCCGAGCTTCTTAAGGGACTCTTCGGCCTCCGCGAGGGCGATTTCCGCCTTCTTCTGCTCGGCCACACCCGCGCGGAGGCGCTCGCGCGCCGCGGAAAGTCGGTCGCGCGCGGCGGCGAGGTCCTTCGCGACGACCTCCCGGGTTGACTGGTGCGCTTGGTCCTCGATCGAGCGTCGGGAGAGCTCCTCGGCCAAGGTCCGGATCCGTTCGCCCGCCTTCGCGAGCTCCGCGCGCCCCGCGCTCTCAGCGGAGCTCTTCTCCCGGAGCTCCTCGCCGAGCCGCTTCAACTCGACCGCGCTGTCGGCTCCCCGACCTTGGCTCGAGGGATCGAGATAACCGCCCGAGATCGCGCCGGTCGCCTCGATTAGGTCGCCGGTGAGCGTCACGAGCCGCACGCCGCCCATCTGGCCACGCGCATGCGATAGGTCGTCCATGACGACCGTCTCGCCAAAAACGAACCAGAATGCCGGGCGCAGCGATTCGTCGAACTTGACGAGGTCGATCGCGAACCCGACCGCCCCAGAAGCCTTGGAGACTACCAGCGACTTCCCGTGCGGCCGACCCGGTAGCATCTTGTTGAGCGGGAGGAAGGTCGCGCGTCCGCGCTTCTCCTCGCGAAGGAGCTTGATGCATTCCTCGGCGACCTGGTCGGTTTCGACGACCAGGGCCTGGAATCGGCTGCCTCCCGCGACCTGGAGCGCGGTCTTGTGCTTGGGGTCGAGGTCGGACAGTTCCTCGACGGTCCCGCGGATTCCCGAGATCTTTCCGAGGTTCCGCTGCGAGAGCAGGTAGTCCACCGCGGCGAGCGCGTTCGGCCGGCTTCCGGCCTCGGTGCGTGCCTTGAGGCGGGCGTCGAGAGCAAGGTAGCGTCGGTTCAGCTCCAGGACCTCCTGGGCGAGCCGTTCCACCTCCGTCGTGAGGTTCTTCTCCTTCGTCTTGAGGCCGAAGAGCTCCTTTTGGAGGTCGCCGGTGGCGGGGCCGGAACCACCCCGACCAGGCCCTGCGTCCTTGGCTCGGAGCTCTAGGTCTTTCACCTCGACCTCGCGTTCCTTCAGGTCCTCCTCGACCTGCGCCTGCGCCCGCTCGGCCGCCAGCTGGGCGGCGTTCGCCATCTCGCGGTCCTGGACGGCGGCCTGCCAGCTCTTCTGTTTCGCATCCAGCTGGCGCTCGAGCTCGAGCTGCTGTCGACGGGCCGTGGCGAGCTTGTCCTGGGTCTTTCCCGGAGCGCCCGTCGCGGACTGGATCTCAGTACCGAGCTTCTGGGACTCCGCTTCGAGGGAGGAGAGTTCACTCGCGAGCTTGGATTCCTGGGTCTCGAGGGTCTTCTTCTGCGTTTGGTCCGAGGTGACCGCGCGACCCAGTTCCTCCGCTTGCTGGGCGGTCGTCTCGAGGGCCTCGCGGAGATGGCCCAGGCTCTGGTCGAGCCGTGCGAACGCCATCTTCTTCTCGTCGAGGTCGTGCTTGAACTTCACCGCGGCCGCCCCACCGGCCTCCGCGATCTCCCGGTCGAGCGCCTCGACTGCCTGGGCAAGCTCCTCTTGGCGGGCCACGAGCGTTCCACGCTCCTTCTCGAGCCGCTCGATCTCGGAGTGGACGCCCTCGACCTGCTTCTTGCAGGTCGCAAGCTCTTGCTCGGCCATCCGGTGGCCGGCGCGCGCGAGCCGGGCTTCAGAGCGGTGCTTGTCGTCCTGGAGCTGCTTGTACTGGATCGCCTGGAGCCGCTGGCCTTCGAGCGAGGCAAGCCGGTTCTTGATGTCCCCGAGGAGGGTCTGGATCCGGTCCAGGTTCTGGTCGAGGTCGACCCGCTTGACCTGGGCCCGTTCGAGCTCCTCATCGTACTGGCTGATACCGGCGAGCCGCTCGAGGAGGCCACGCCGGGGCACCGGCCCCATCGTAACGACCTTGTTCACGTCCCCCTGCTGTACCAGGTTGTAGCCATCGCCCGAGAGCCGAGCGTGGGAGAGCAATGCGTCGATCTCGGTCTGGGTCGTCCGCTTGCCGTTGACGTAGAAGTAAGAGTAGTACCCGTCTGGGTCGCTAGGAGCGAGCTTCACGTAGCGGGTGACTTCGACCTCCGCCTTGTCGGATGGGATCATCCGGTCGGAGTTCTCGAAGACGAGGGAGACCTCGCACTCCGTCGCGGGTTTCTTGGACGAACCTCCGTTAAAGAATAGGTGCGTGAGCCGTTCCGCCCGGAGCGCCTTCGAGCTGGTCGGCCCGAGGACGAACAGGATCGCGTCAGAGATGTTGGATTTACCCATCCCGTTGGGGCCCGCGACGCCGGTAAAGCCGGGCTGGAAGGGGATTTCGGTCGCTCCGGCGAACGACTTGAAGTTTCGCAGCTTGATCCGCTTCAGGTACATCGAGCGCCCTTCCCTGTCGGCTTCCGCCCTGCGTCGTCCGTCGCCGACGACCACCCGTTTGTCGGACGGATGTCAGCGGTGCTTCCCGAGGCCTGTCAGCCATATTTAACAGTATAGCCCGAATGGCACTGTTCAATTTCAGGCGGTGGAAGGGTCTCGGTTCTCCGTCGTTCGGTTAGGGGGCGGTCGATGGTTCCATTCGAGGCGAGCTCGGGCTGGGATACCGCGGTCCACAGCGCAATGCTCTTTCTTTCGAGTACCTCGACGGCCGGTGGGCGTCCCGAACCGTACTCACCGCCTTCCTCCGGGAGGTGGCCACGGACCTGTCCGCGGTGTCCAATCGGGAACGGACGTTCCGATACCGAATTCGTTCGGGTGTCGGCGGACCCCCGCATTGCCCCGTAAACCCCGACGCCCTCTACGAACTCTCGGGGTCCAGCCGTGAAGATCCACGCGGACACGACCCCCTCGGAAGGTCACCCCCTCTATCTCCAGTCGCACGCGTTGTTCCCGGCCCCCTTCCCCCGGCAGCGCGATCCGGCCCCCAGCGTCCACCACACGGTGCCACGGCAGTCCCTCCCCCCCTTGCAACGCCCACACCGTCAGGCGTGCCGCACCGGGGAATCCTGCGGCCTCCGCCACCTTTCCATAGGTGGTTACCTTCCCCCGCGGGATACGGGCAATAACACCTCGAATGAGTGTGAGCGCCGTCACGCCTCGAGTCCGAGATATGCCAATCGCGCTGGACGATATGACCATCGCATCCACCGAACCCCAAAGGAATCGGCAGGTAGAACGTGCCGAACCATGCTTCAACGCACTCCCACCACGAAGGGCCAGCAACGTATTTCGACCAGCGTCGAATCCGCCGGGCGTGGGTATCCCTCGAAACCGGGTCGGGCAGCTGTTCGTAGTTCTGGGAAGCGGCCTGATCGTTCTCAGCTTCTTCTTTGTAACCACCTCGTGTCCGAGCATACCCCCTCCGGACAACATGTCCGGATTCGCCTGTCAGCCGACGTACACCTGGACCGGGGAGGCCCTCGCGCTGCTCGGAGTGGGATTGTTGCTCGTGATTCTCGGAGGTTTTCTTCCCCTGTTTCGTCCATCACCGCCCGCTATGTTCTTCTGAGAGAGACCGACTACCAGTAGCTCCTGTCGTTTCAAGGAGCTGCCGCCGACACCCTTCGGACGTCCCCTGGATCGAGGATGACAATGTGAGGGAGGTACGGTCATTCGGCTCGACCATTTCGAATCGGGGACGAATGAGGACGGCGGGGTCGGAATCGATGCGGTTGGAGTGACCGCATTGGCTGTATTTCATCGTCGATCGAAGGGTGTAATCCTTCAATCCTGCAGGGACGCGGACCGACTTGCTCCCAACGCCACATCGCTCGCACTAGAACCCGTCCGGGCCAAGCTTCGTCATAGGGGTTCGAAGGTGTCGACTGCCGGTTGGCACCGCCCGGCTCCGTCCCGCCGACCGTAAAGTCCTCGAGACTCTGGTGCTTTCCATCGGGAAGATCGTTATCCGAAAGCTATCGTGGGCGGGGTCGAATGCCTCGACCCGGATCCAAGCGGGGAAGGGAACACTCCTCCGTCGCACGTCGATCGAACTCAACGGAGCGATCCCAGGTGAAACCGAATGCCGCCGGGGCTCGTGGTGGGTCCGCGGACCCACGCCGTGAAGCGAGGACCACCGATCGCGCCGGAAAGGCATACTTCCTCTCCGGGCCCTTGCCTACCATGGAGTGGACCCGTCACCGAAAAAGGTGGGTCATCCTCCTCGGGGCAATCGCTGTAGGGGCCGTTCTTACGGGCCTGTTACTGTGGGTCCCCGTTGCGCAGGAACAATCCGGTTACACCGTGGTCGGGTTTCAGCTCTATGCGTTCGAGGCGGTAAACATCGAAAGCTCCCCGTGGGCCAACTTCTCGTATCGGGGAGTCGAGTTCGAACTCCCAGCGGTGGATTGTCCCCAGAACACCGGCGGGGGGAATGTGTGCGGACGCGTGGTCGAACCGAGCGGGGCAAACTATTCCTTCGTCATCTCGTTCCCGCCTGCGTGCAGTGGTTTCGGTTCATGGGCGACGTGGGTATCGCCAGGTCAGCACGAGGCGGTCGAGATCGAGGATTGTAGCCGCTCAACCCACCTCTTGGTAGCGGTCTGAGCCCGGCAACCCGTCGGTCGTTCACGCTCGAGCGTCGGACTTGCGGGTCTGGGGTCGTCGTCCCTTTTCGAAACGTGCCGTCGTTCCCGCCGCTATGGACTTCGCTCCAGTAACGGCCGCGTCGACCTCGGCGGCGGTCACCTCCGGCTCGAGCGGATGTTCCGCTTGGTACGCCTCGGCGACGGCCGTCGCCGTCCCGCCGGCTTCCATCAGGGCAGCGAGCTCCGCGCGTCGGCGGCGAAGCGACCGGGAGAGCGACCCGTACGCGATGCCCGCCGGGCTGTCCGGCTCGACGCCCTTGCGCCCCGAGTCGGGAGCGGGGCGCGGGAGGTCGCGGGTTCCCTCACGAGGA
>JBEKJT010000054.1:0-10176 GCA_050011075.1 Thermoplasmata archaeon | reverse complement strand
CATCCGGACTCGCATCGAAAGCGACCAGTGATGGCCGAACGGGTCGAGCAGGTGGCCGTAGCGCTCGCCCCAGTACTGATTCTCGAGCGGCATCGTCACCTTCGCTCCGGCCGCGATCGCCCGGTCCCACATCGCGTCGACGTTCTTCGCGTAGAGGTGGAGGGTGACGGTCGTCGTACCGACGGCCGCGGGCGAGGCGACACCGGACCCGGGGAAGACGTCGGAGAGCATCAGGATCGACGTGCCGATCTTGAGACGGCCGTGGATCAGCTTGCCGTCCGGCGTGGACTGCCGAGCCAGCTCCTTCGCGCCGAACGCCTTCTTGTAGAATTCGAGGGCGGCGGCGCCGCCGTTCACCGCGAGGTAGGGGATCAATGGGGGGTACCCCGGCGGGATGGGCGAGACCGGAGAAGCTCGGGATTCTGTGTGCCGTTTGCCTGCTTTAGAACGTGGCATGAGCACTTCCTCGGGCCTAAGCGTCGCGGCCTACATAATGTCGGTTGTCGGCGGTCGATTGCGCTCCCGCCAATCCGCGGGTCTCCCCTCGAGCAAGAATCCGAGGAACGGCCCACGAGCGTCAGCGGAACGAGCGCTCGAAGGTAGAGAAGAGGGGAGTAGCCGCGGCCGTCCGAATTCGGACTACCCGGAGTGTACCTTCGTGTTATGTTCCCGGAGCCCCGCGGTGGACCGGAACTTCTGCTGACACAGGGAGCAGCGGATGGATGCGATGTGCCCTGGAGTCGTGCCTTCCTGTCCGGCATGGGCTTCCGCCCGATGATCAGCGAGCGCATCCTCGGACCGGAACGCGCGACCGCAATCCGAGCAGACCGCCTCAACCTCGTCGTACTCGACGTACGGCATCGAAAAGAGGACCCCTCCGGGCATCTCGCCTCCTGCCTAAAGGCAGAGGGGTAGTACCCGGAAAACGCCCTTCGCACTCGAAACGCCCGGAACGAGACCGGGTCCGATTAGTGGATCAGTTTGATCGTCTCTTCGAGCGTGGTCGCCGCTTTGATCTCCGTGGTGTTGAAGCTCCACCACTTGAGGAGGCTCGGCTCCATGGAGAACTTCAGGACCGAGTCGAGATTCACGGCGTCGAACACCTGAATCACCAAGTGCTCCGGGGTGATCGACCAGCTCCCGATGACCTTGATGCCGAATTTCTTCGCGGCGTCCGGCAGGGCTACCATCGCTTCCATCGCGATCTGCCGGGTCTTCTCATTGTTCATGGGGCAGCTCTCCGCAGTGTGGCGCGAGATCATCACGAAATGGGTCATGAGTTCCTCGAGAGGACAGGGGGACGACGAGCAGAAAGCGCCGTGGTCAACCGAACTTCACGGGTTGCGGTGGAACCGCCGTGGCGCCCCCCTTAGTTCGGGGGCAGGTCCAATGGCGGAATCGCGCAATTCATCCGCCATGTCGCCTTGAGCCGAGCGGGTCGATGACCGACGCACTGGCGAGTCAGCTCGAACTGGACCGGAACGAGCACTGGCTCCGTTCCTGGCTCGTCGAGCCCGCACTCCCGGACGGCTCTCCCGACCACCTCGGCTGGCTGGTCCTTACCTCACGGCGGGCGATGTTCTTCCGAAAAAGTGGCCTCTTCGGGCCGGGCCGACTCGAGAAGCCCGCCCGCTTCTCCTGGCGCCTCGAGGAGATCAGGTTCATCGTCTTCCGACGCTACGAAATGAGGGTCGGGTACGGGGACCGATTGGAGATCCCCGGGTTCGCCATCAACGACCAAGGATTCCGGCTCAACCGCGAGACGCCCTCCCGGGGAGTCGTGGACGAACTGGAGCAGGCCCGTCGCTCGCGTCGGTCCGAGCTGAGGTTGCGGCTACCTTGAGGGAGGTTTCCGCGGGATACGCGCAACCCCTATGCGACGGACTCGCCCTGGGGGACGCGGGTGGAATCCGCCGAACATCACGTTGAACCCCCCCGGTGGAATCGAGAGTGCCGGACGGCACGGTTCATGGCGAACTCGAAGCGGGGAGACCCCGTCGCCCTCCTGATCCTGGCGGTTCTGGGTGGCATCTGGGGCGCGACGTTTCCTGTAGCGAAGCTCGGCATCGGGGCCGGAGCGAATCCCTTCCTCCTGGTCACCGTCGACCTGCTGCTGGCCACTATAACCCTGGCCGCGATTTCGACCCTTACGCGGGCGGTGCGCCCCAACCGGCGTGAGCTGGGCATCTCGGCAGCCATCGGGGCTCTTCTGATCGGAGGGATCAACCTGCCGCTCTTTTGGGGAGAGCAGTTCGCTACCGGCGGAGCCGCGGCGATCGTCTACGCCACCTCCCCGCTGGTGAGCATCGTGGCGGCATGGGCGCTCGGCGCCCGGCTCGGCCTTACCTGGCTTCAGCGGGGAGCGCTCGCGGTCGGCCTCCTCGGCGTCATCGTGCTCGCCCTGACCTCCATCGGCACGAACGTCCTCTCGAACGGATGGGCGATCGCGGCGTTCGCTTTGGGAGCTGTGTGCCAAGGGACGGGCACGGTACTGTTCGCGCGGATGAAACCGGTCGGGGAGAGTCGCTGGGGCCTCACGTTCGAGCTACTCGGGGCGTCCGGAGCCGCGTTGGTCGCTTTACCCGTCGCGGCAAGGTCGCTGTCCCTTCCTACAACGACCCCGGTCCTCATCTCGATAGTGTTCGTTGGGTTCGGCACGCTGGCGCTCGGGTACTTGCTCTTCTTCGAGCTCGTTCGCCGGGCGGGTCCGGTGCGCGCCAACGTCGTGACGTTCCTCAACCCGATCGTCGCCCTGGCCGTGGGAGTGTTCGTGTTCGGCGAAGCGTTCCAAACGTTCGAGCTCGCCGGGCTCGGCATCGTCTTGGTCGCCCTCGGCATGATCGAGGGACCGTCGATGATCTCCTCGGGAAGGTTCAGGACTCGCGGTTCCGTCGTGACGGAGACGACGAAGGGTTCGACCCACTAACGGCCCTTCGCGACCGCGATGTCGCCGGCATACTCTTCGCTGCGGCGACGACGGAGTCCTGGAGACCCGGGACATGCCGGAGGTCGAGCTCGAAGTACAGGGCACCCGGGATCGGGTTGAATCGGTACGGGGAGATCTGGACGAACCCGCTCTGATGATAGAGACGGATCGCCTCTGCCATATCGGGGACAGTGTCGAGGCGCATCCGCTGGTAGCCGATCCGGCGCGCGTCGGCGATGACCCGGTCCACCAAGCATCGACCGATACCTTGACCCCGAAACTCGTTGCGAACGAAGAGGCGCTTCATCTCGCTGGTCTCTTGGTCGATAGGGCGCAGGCCCACGCACCCGGCAAGCCGACTTCCCACGAAGGCGAGGGTCAGCGCTCCCCGGGGAGGGGCATACTCCCCCGGCAGGTTAGAGACCTCGTGGTGGAAATCCTGAAAATCCAGGGGGAATCCGAGCCCGTCGGCGTACTCTCGGAACATCCGGGCGGCGAGCGTGACCGATTCTCGACCTCGGGCCACCCGGAGACGGACCGTCGGACGGTCCTTCATCTCTTCCGCTAGTCCGGGTCGACGTATCACGCTTCTCCCTGGTCCGTCGGGATTCGTGGGCACCGGGGCCCCTCCGGAGATCCTCCCCTGGGCCGAGGGAAAGCGGCCCCTGGACACCGACCTCTCCGACTGCACGACGCCGTTGCGGGAGGCGCGGAACGCGTCGTCTGAACATTTATGGCTCGGGTCGAATACCGTTCCTCGTGAACCCGCAGGAACGGGAGCTGCTCACGGGAATGGGCAACTGCTACGAGGCTTGCGGTGCTGATTTCGACGGCACGGTGGAGATGGTCGCGCACGCGCGACACCGAACCACCGACGACGTGAAAGAGACTCTCGCCTCGATGCGAAGGCACTACGGCCCCGACCCTGACTACCTCCGACTCCGCCAACGATTGCCTCCCTCCTTTCCGCTGTGAGTGAGGGCAGGGTCCGGGCGTGACGAAATGTCCTGCGTGCCTGGTCGGATTCGGGCGTGAGGACTATCCGGCGCTGGCCCACCACTTGGTCGCCCAGGCCGAGGACAGCGATCCGGACCATGTCCGTTGGCTGAATCAGAACCTGACTCGTCGCAAGGTCGTGGCCGATGACCTCGTCCCCCGGATCCGGACGGTCTTCGACCTCGGAACCGGCTCGCTCACAGAGTGGATTAAGTCGCGGTTCGTCGCCAAGTTCTTCGGAGCGGCGCCCCATCCGTTCGTCCTCGCGCTCCAGCACCCGTCCCGGTCCACCCTCCTCGGATACGTCGTGGAGCACCAGCACTTCCTTCGTCAGTGGGTCCGCTCCTGTGCGTTCATCATGGCCCGGACCGACCGGCCCGAGGTCATCCTCTACGAACTCGACAACCTCACCACGGAGTTTGGAGGATTCGGCCCCGACCGGGTCTCTCACTACGAGCTTCTGCTCCGGATGGGCGAGAGTCTCGGCGTCGACCGGTCGGTCACACTGTCTACGCCTCCCCTCCCGGCGACTCGGCGGGCGATCGAGCGGTGGAACGAGATGGCGACCCGGGAGCACTGGGTCGCGGTCATGGCGGCGATGCACTCGCTCGAACTGATCGCGAACCGCAACCTGGTCCGGGACGGCGCTTCGGTCCCGTACTTCGACCCCGGGATCCTTCGAGGGAACGAGATCACTCCGGCGGCCCAGAACTTTTTACGGGAGGGATACGAGGCCGATGTCGACCACTCGGACCAGGCGCTCGCTCTGGTCCGCCGGTTCACGGCCGAGCTCGATGTCCTCGAGGAGGTCCAGTCGGTCTTCCTGCGGTCGATCGACCTGTTCGACGACTACCTGGTCGCGCGGCTCGAGAGGGCGGGGCAGTTTGAAGCGTAACTACGACGGCTGCGCCATTTGCAATTCAACCTGGGGGAACGTCTGGGCTGAGGTCGACGGCGAACGGACGTTCTTCTGTTGCGAGATCTGTGTGGCACAGTTCCACAGCTTGGTGGACCGGATCAAGGAAACGACCGGGTGGAACCACATCGACTCGATCGAGATCGTCGGGGACCGACGTGGCCGGACCTGCGAGGTCCGGTCGGCGGAGGATGGCGCGCGTTTCCGTTTCGCTTTCACGGCGGAGGGTGCTCTCCTTCGTTTCCAGCGGGACGACCTCGCCCCCAGCCCTCCCACGGAAACCCCCGAGGCCCCCGCACCGGTTAAAATACCATGACGGAGCATACCTCCTTCTCTCGCCGGGAAATCGAGGATGAGCACGACCCTGCGATTGCCGATCGAACTTACCGAGTTTAGCCTCCGCGAACCCCCCCGCTCCCTCCTCATTCGCGGCGAGCCGGGAACGGGCAAGACGACTCTGGCGCTCACGATGCTCTCGGCCTTCCGCGGCCAGCGTATCTTCGTCACGAGCCGCGTGTTCCGTTCGGAACTCGAACGAGACTTCGCTTGGCTCTCGCCCGAGAACCCCGCGGTCCAGATCATCGAATCGATACGGGAGACCGAGCGCGTTCGCGACCGCGAACACGTGCTCGAGAAGGCCGGCGAACTCATCGACTTGAGTCAGGGCAGCGGCGACGTCGAGAAGCTCTGGTTGCCGGACTCGCTGACGGACGCGTACAGCCGCATGAAGGTAGGCTACCCGGGGATGGTAGTGGTCGATTCCTGGGATGCGCTTGTAGAGCGGTACCTCGGGGTGACGCGCGGGGAGGCAGCCCGGTTCCCCGACCGGGAGGAGATTGAACGACTCCTGGTGGGCCTGATGGGTCGGGGCCAGGTCCACCTGGTCCTTGTGGCCGAGCGCGACACGCCGACCCAGCTGGACTACCTCGTAGACGGGGTCGTTCTCTGCAATACCCAATTCGATGGAAATCGCCTCGAACGCTGGCTCCATCTCAAGAAGATGAGGGGAGTTCGCGTGGAGCACCCTTCGTATCCGTTTACGCTGGATGGGGGACGCTTCCAGTGCATCGCTCCCCTGCAGCCCAATCTTGAACTGTCCTTGCCGGAGCCCGACCCCGACCCGGATCCCCGCCCGGGGTGGTTGTGGCCCGGCTCGAACCAGTTTGCGGCCAACTTCGGTCGGCTGCCGATGGGGCGGATAACGCTCATCGAGACCGACCTCGATGTGCCGGCCGAGGCGGTCGTCCTGTTCTGCTCGCCGATCCTTGGCTACGTGGCACGTCAGGGAGGTCGCGCGGTGCACGTCCTCCCCCCTCGCGCCTCTCCCGAAACGGTGTACCACGCATACCGGTCTCTCATCACTCCGGAGCAGTTCCTCTCGAGCGTTCGGATTTTCACCTCGCTCGGGGGTCCCCTGCACGGTGCCGACGCGCACATCCTCGAGAAGGTGATGATTCCCGGCCTCTCCCCGGAGGCCCTAGGAACGGCTCCGCGGATGCCCGAAGCGGTCCGCTTTCTCCAAGAAGGTCCGACCTCCGGAGCCGCCAACCTATCGTTCGTCTGGCTCACCGGCCTCGAGCATGCGGGCGCAACCATTTCGAATCCGTACACGGCCCAGAATCTTCCGGCGATCCTCCAGCATACCCTCGAATCCGGCAATGTCCATGCGATCGTGGTCGGCCCCACGTCCGACCCCCTGCTCGCGGGCCTACGGGAGATGGCGAACGTGAAGATCGAGATGCACTCGAAGCACGGTCGGATCTTCGTGTACGGTCGCAGCCCCGTCACCCCGCCGCTCGTCCTCGCCGTGGGAGACCCCACGCGACCGTACCAGCTGATCCGGATCGTCTGACCTCCGGCGCGCACGTTGCCCAGCTCGAGGGCCGGAACGGGAAGCTTTTAGCCGGGAGGACTATCCGTTGGTCCCCGGAGCTCTGGGGAGGACATGCGTGACAGCGGTCCGAACGCCTCCGAGGCCAAGGAATCGCCGGAACGACAGGACGGGAGCGCGATTGCGAGCGCTTCGCGTTTCGTCGGAGAGCCTAACCCCGGACCGACTTTTCCTTGCGACGTTGCGCGTTCGAATCCCCAGGACCCTGTGGACCGGGCCGTTCTCCTCCGCTCACCCCGAGCTACGGATCGACGTCCTCAATCGGGTCGAGGTCAGCCCGGACCTCTCTGTCTCCGACCACTGGATCAGTGGCGGTCCCCCCGGGATCTGGGCGAACGAGATTTCGGCCTATCCCGATATCGTCGCGGTCGATCCCTTCGCGGAGGTCGGTGAGGGCAGCCTGTACCGGATCAAGTACCAGAACCCTCCCATCGTCGGCCTCTACCAACGACTGCACCTCCCGCTCCGGTTCCCGCTGCGGGTACAGGCCGGCTACCTTGCATGGGAGGTCGCGGCGCGCTATTCTGAGTTTCAGGCGATCTTGAAGCACGCCCGGGCCGCGGACCCCGCGGTCCATATCGTCTCGATCCGAAGGGGCCCGCTGCGTAGTCACCTTCCGCTCCTGACCGAATCCCAGCGTCAGCTCCTCACCGATGCGATGGAAGCCGGTTACTTCGCGGTGCCACGAGGGATCACGTTGACGGCGCTCGCGCGCAAGTTGAACCGGAGCAAATCGGGGATCTCCGAAGCGATCGCTCTCATTGAGAAGAAGTTGCTCGAGGCCGCGCTGCACCCTTCGGTCGCTCCGGTCTAGCCCAACCTGATCCCCTCCGAGGCCCCCCCGGCGGACCCCGAAGGTCCTTCGGGGCGACCGAACCCGTTCGGAGGGCCGAAGGAGTTCGGCTCCGGCTCAACCTCCGCCGCGTGGTATGGGGGTGGGAGCCCACTCTACCCCCTATGTCCTCTATTGCCGGCACTGTTCCTCGCCCCTGGGACGCGCAGTCGATCCTCGTGTTCGGTTCCGGGGAGTCGGCCATGTCGATGCTCGCGGCGGGCTTCGCGGAACTCATACGCCCCGAGTTCGCCTGGGCTAATTGCTCCGGGTCAACGGTCGGCTGGGAGAGATGGGTAGCGGACTTCATCGAACGCCGCTCGGTCGGCAACAGCACGACCCCGGTCGATCCTCGGGAGTTCCGCGTGTCGGAGGTTCCTCATCCAGTAGTCGAGCGTCTGGTCATCCCCGAGAGTTTGCCCACCGAGATGCAAGAGCGACTCGCGGAGTTCGCCCGGCTCCCACCGGTGTTCCAGCGGCTGATCTCGAAACTCGCCGCCCGGGAGGATCCCGCTTCGGTCGTACTGACCAACGCCGACGCGTTCCGATCCCCGCTTGTCGAGGCGACGCTTGCCAATGCCCGGCTCCACGATGCCCTGCATCGGGAGAGGATCACGCTCTCCGTCACGTACCGTGGAGACCCCTCCTCGACGATGAAGGAGGCGTTCGACCAGGTGTTACGGGTGGATTCTCCAAGAGGATCGGCGTGGTTCGACGCTCGCGTGATGTCCGAGCGCGGATTCGAGGCCACGGGGTTGCTCCTGCCGCAGTCGCTGAGAGACGCATGGACCATCCTCGGCCTGAATCCCCGGTTGCTTCCGGAAGGGCCGTCGGATTGAATCGCCGCGCTCTCGTCGCACCGCCGAGGTCTCCCGGCCCGTGAACGCCATGAAGGCGTAGGCGTTGGGAGACGGGAATGACCTCCGAAGAGGTCCTGGAGTGGCTCCTCGAAGAACGACAACCATCCGTCCGGTATCTCACGCTTCGGGACGTACTGGGCACGTCGGACCACGACTCCGAGGTTCGGCGTTCCCGTCGAGAGATCCTGACGAAGGGGTGGGGGGCGGAGATCCTCGCCGATCGAACTTTAGGTGCCGGGGGGAAGGACGGGACGAGCCAGTACCGTCCCAAATACACCTCCACGCACTGGAAGATGCTCGTCCTCTCCGACCTCGGTGCGACGCGAGCGGAACCCGCGATCCGCGAGCTCTGCGAATTCTGGATGAAGGGGTTCGCCGCGATCGGCGGCGGACTCGGAGGCAGTTCGAAGGGCACGCCCCACTACTGCATCGCGGGAAACATGGCCCGCGCGCTGATCCGCTTCGGGTATGCTGACGAACCGCGGGTCCGACAGACCCTCGACTGGCTGGTCGAAGTCGCCGACCCGAAGGGAGGCTGGTCGTGCTTCGGGACGGGGAGGAACCTCGACTCGTGGGAAGCCCTCAGCGCGTTCGCAGCCTACCCACGGTCCCGTTGGACCGCGGGCATGGCTGCATGCGTGGAGAAGGGAGCGGAGTTCTTCCTCGAACGGCGACTCCACCGCCAAGGAGCTCGTTACGCTCCCTGGTACCGGTTCCATTACCCGATTCACTACTACTACGACCTATTGGTTGGACTCGACATGCTGACCGCGCTCGGGTACACGAGCGACCCCCGGCTCGGGGAGGCGCTCTCGACCCTCCGAAAGAAACGACGGGCGGACGGGCGATGGAACCTGGACGCTCTTCATCCGGACGTGGAAGGACCCATCGCCCTCGGGTACCAACGACACCCGAAGGACCGACCCACGCCCTGGGGGCTCGAGGTTGCTGGAAGGCCCAGCAAGATGGTCACGCTTCTCGCGACCCGTGTCCTCGCCCGGGTCGAAGGGACCATCTGAGCCGCCGTGGCCCCGCCTCCGAAGACCGGGACCTCCCTCCACTTCGGATGGAATCCGCGTTCGAACTAGAGGGACGGCCGGTGTGGGGCGATCCGCAGGCCGAGCAGAACCTCGCCCGATACGATCCACATTCGGCTCCGCAGGCCCCAAGCGCCGAGACCGCCCTCCCGATATCCCAGCTCCTTGCGTTCGACCGTGCGGAACCCTCGGGAACGAAAGAGCGTGAGCGACGCCAAGTTATCCTCTTCGACGGCCCCGTAGACCACCTCCGCCCCCTGTGCATGAAAATCGGCTAGTGCGTCGTCCAGGAGCGTACCTCCGACCCCGCGCTTCCGATGGGCGAGACCGACCGACAGGTAGTACACGTATCCGACCTCCGGGACGAGCCGTTCGAGCATGGCCACGCCGACGATCTCGCCTCCGAGAAGCGCAGCCCGGACCCTCGACACCGTACGGAGGGTGCGCTTGGCATGCCAGCGGTAGATCCCGACAAAGCCCTCTTTGAGCGCAGGGATCGCCCGCTCCCGCTCCTCCCCATTGAGGTCAATCAAGCGAACCGAAGGGGATTCCGTTTCCGACACTTCGATCCTTTCCGGACTCCCTCCTCTTCGGCGAAGAGGGCCTGCCTCCATAGGCTCATCGGGGGACCACCACCTTATCATAGAAGCAGAGTGCAGGGTCGTGAGGACCCGATGTCGGCCAGGACGGTCGACGGGAGGTCGCGGCGCTTCGGGAG
>JBEKJT010000053.1:0-10200 GCA_050011075.1 Thermoplasmata archaeon | reverse complement strand
ACCCATCCGGGATGCCGGATGAGGCCGACGAAGACGAAGACGGGTATTCCCACCGCAAGGGAGACCACAAGGGGCAGAATGAGGGTCCGCCGCAGCGGATTGATGCGGTTGTTGACGTGGAGCTGCAGTGCCCCGGTCGCGGGGTAGAGAACTCGAGCGACGGACCAGGCAATAGCGGCTCCGATCAACCCGTACGTGGGGGTGAGCGTGAAGCTAAGGACAACGTTCGCGGCGGCGGACATTCCCGTCGCGAACAACAGGGGACGGACGGACCCCATCCCCGCAAGTGTCACGTTCACTGGTCCGAAGGCGACCGATATGAGCGCCCCGACCGTCACGATGGTCAGCGCGAGGCTCCCCGCCGCGTACGGCTTGCCGAACACGACCGTGAGGGTGTTCCCGGGCAGGAACGTGAACACGAAGAACAACGGGAGGGTGAACAAAAGGACCCATCGCGCGGTCGTTACGTAGGCAGTCCGGATCGACTCGATGTCCTTCTCACCCGTGAGGCGGGCTGCCACGGGCAGGAAGATGTAGGTCACGGCGACGCTTGCGGTAAGGAGGAGCCTAGCGAGGGTCATCACCGCAGAGTAGTACCCGACCTGGGTTTCCGGCCGATAGACGCCGAGAATCAAGGTGTCGATGAACGCCGTCACGAAGCTGAGGGTGGTGACTCCCCACAGCGAAAGAGACAGGATCAGCATTCCCCCGGGAAGCTCCTTGGCGACCGGTCCGGGCGGGAGATGCTTCGGCAGCCGGCGCCAGGCGTAGATGAGCAAGGAGGCGAACGTGACGATGTTGGACAGTACCCAGGCGAGGAGGGCGTAGAACAGGCCGAAGTGGAAGGCAAGGAAGAGGTAGACGAAGAGGACGAACGCACCCGGTTGAACGGCCTGGTTGATCCAGGCGTATGGGATCGTGTCCTCGAACCCTTGGAAGGTCGACGCGATGAACGTGCAGAGGAGCATCAGCCCGATTGTGATGGAGAACATCTGGAACACGATCGTGAGGTCCGCGGCGCCAGACGGGTCGAATAAGTGGGCGATGTCACCTGCCAGGACGAACACGATGGTGGACGCAGCGATCGAGGTCACCGTCGTGATCGTGGCGGCCCATCGGATCACTCGCCGCCGGACGGCGGGGTCCGGACGCTCGGCCAGCGTGCGAGCGACGGCCTGGTGGAGGCCCATGAGGGCCACCAGCGAGAGCAGTCCCGCCAGCGACAGCCCGAGGTTGAAGCTACCGAAGTCGTTAACGGAGAGATTCCGAGCGATGGCGACGCGGCCGATGAACGCCAGAAGAAACAGGACGATCGTTCCCACGACCATCACGACGGTCCCCCGGCCCAGAGAATCCACGTGCGAGGGACGCTTCGGCGGGCTCACGGCTATGAAATCCGTCCCCAAGGTGGTCGCTGGACCCCGCGGCCCCCTAAGACGCCTGCGTGGCCGGACGCTTCGCGACGTTTCTTCTCTAAGATTGCGACAGGCGGGTCGCGTCGACCCCTGACGGAGTGGTCGCAGAAGCGCGACCGACGCAGAGTATCGAACCTTGGGGCGACGCCGCGGACTATCCGCTACCCCGTGGAACGCGGGCCGGACAGTCGAGGCCCTGATACGTCGTTCAAGACGACGTATCCGGGTGGGACGGACGGCCGCCGGGGTAGCTACGCGGAAGCGTCAGCTGCGGCGGTGCCGCCGCGCTCAGACCCGGACGGTCACCGCGCAGGCTGAAATCGTCGAGCGCCGTGATGGTGGTGACCGCGGAGCGCGGATAGTCCGTCGAATAGGTCCTAGGAACTCCACGTGGGGGCCACTCCGCCGAAGCATGCGCCCTGGAAGGGTTCCGCGGCGATTCGGGTCCAGGTCCTCGCCGTGACCCGCGAGAGTGCAACCCCCGTGTACCCATCGTTCCCGGCGCTCCCGCCTAGAGCGATTTCTGCCGCAGATTCTTGCGCAATCTCCCGCTCCTAGGTGCTGGTTCTCGAGTGCGAAGGTCCTCGGAAATGGGGCCGGTGAACTGACCTGTCGCATCCGGCCCAGGGGGTTCCCCGAGCCGATTCCCTTTCCTCAATTCCGCTTAACGGAGGGCATGATCTCGTGCGAAGGCCCCTTACTGCCAGAACTGGAGGTCCGAGTGGGCCACGCTGCCAAGGAATGGCAACTCCTCCGCGGCAAGAGGCCCGTCTGCCCTCCGTGAGAACCGCGTCAACGACGGGGAAGGTCCCGCGGGGAGTCCGTCGGGAAGACATGGTCCCAGGGGTGGGCTTGCATCAGCGGGGTCGTCTAGCCCATAATCCGATCAATGATCGGGGGGCTCGTTCTGGCAACCTCTATCGGGGTCGTACTCGAGTTCCGAGATACTTCTACCCGGAAGAGCCGCGAGAACGGGACGACATTGCCCGGGCGGAACCGTGTGCCCTTGAATGCATTCGATCGGCCGCCGAGATTCTCCGCGATTGGTGTCGAGTTCCTGCCCTCGCGACTGGAAAGGTCGAGGTCGGCCACCTTCGAAACGACCGCCACGCGGCTGCAGTTTTCGGCGTTATCTCGGAGGTAAGGCAAGGCAGGGCGAGAGTGGAAGAAGTACGGGAAATACCCCCGATTTTATAGTTGCGAAATTGTCGCAGTTAGTGGAAGAAATGTCACTTAGTTCGGGTTAAGGAGTCCTTCTTAGCCAAGACCTTGGGTAAACGCATGTCGGGGGGGTTCCGACGGGAGGGGGAGACATCTCGTGTGCGGCATTGCGGGGTACGTCGGATCCAGCTCGGCTGCCCCTATTCTGCTCGACAGCTTACAAAAGCTCGAGTACCGAGGATACGACTCCTGCGGCCTAGCGGTCTTCGATGGCCGCTCCGCCTTCGTGGCTCGTGCACTGGGACGAACGGGGGACCTGAGCCTCAAGATACCCGCCTCCATATCGGGCGGGTTCATGGGGATGGCCCATACCCGGTGGGCGACCCACGGCCGGCCGAGCGAGAAGAACGCCCACCCGTTGCACTCGTGTGACGGGGAGATACTGGCAGTCCATAACGGGATCATCGAGAACGCCGATGAGCTGCGGGCCCAACTCGTCGGTAAGGGCCACCGGTTCCTCTCGGACACCGACTCTGAGGTCATCCCGCACCTCCTCGAGGTGGAAGTTCGGCAAGGGAAGAGCCTCGAGGCGGCAGTGCTGAGCCTGAAATCGACCCTGCGGGGCACATTCGCGATCATCGTCGGCCAGAAAGGGACCCAGCGCCTCCTGATGACGCGCCACGGCTCTCCGCTGGTCGTAGGGATCGGCGATGGAGAGTATTTCCCCGCCTCGGACATTCCGAGCTTCCTCGAACGGACCGCGAAGGTTCTGTTCCTTCGGGAGGACGACTGTGTCTCGGTATCGCGCGAGGGCATTCACTTGTTCCGTTCGGACGTCTCGGGCGCAGTGCTGAACGAAGCGGCCCCGGAACCGAGCATGGTCACGCTCGACCCCTCGAGCGCCTCGAAGGGAAACTTCGCCCACTACATGATCAAGGAAATCATGGAGCAGACGTCGATCCTCGAACGGATCATCTACCGTTCGCCCGACGTCCTCGCCCCCCCGATCGCGTTGCTCCGCAGCGCCGGTCGGATCTACGTCGTGGGGGCGGGCACCAGCTACCACGCGGGACTCTTCGCACAGTACCTGTTCGCCCAGCTGGCGCACCGGGACGTATCTCTCCACTTCTCGAGCGAGTTCGCGAACGTCGCCCCCGTCGTTGACCCCGAGGACGTCGTCATCGTCCTCTCTCAATCCGGAGAGACCGCCGACACCCTGGCCGCCGCCCAGCTGGCAAAGGAGAGAGGCGCCAAGCTGATCGCGCTGACGAACGTGGAACTCTCCTCGCTCAGTCGATTGGCCGACCTCTGTGTCCCGTTGCACTCGGGGATCGAGATCGCCGTCGCCTCGACCAAGACTTACACGGCTCAGCTCTCCCTGCTCTACCAGCTCATTGCCGGACTCGGAGGAACCGCTACGACCTGCTCGGCCGAGCTCTGGCGCGCGCGGGACGCCCTGTTCGGCCTAACTTCCGATGCCGCACGCGAACACTCTCGGCGGGTCGGACAGGTGTTCGTCGACGCCCGGGACGTCTACCTCATCGGCCGGGGGGTCCACCGGGTGACCGCGCTCGAGGCCGCTCTGAAACTCAAGGAAGTCGCGGGTCTCCGCGCCGAGGCCTTCCCAGGCGGTGAAATGAAGCATGGCCCGCTGGCCCTGGTGGAGGATGGGACCCCCGTAGTCGTCTTCTACGGACAAGCCGACCTTGCCTCAGCCGAATCGTCCGCGTCGGAGCTCGACGCTCGGGGAGCCCGGATCTACTCGGTGGGTCCGAGTCCCTTGCGGGTCTCCACGGAACACATCCGCGTCGACGACACGGGCTTCGCCACCCCCATACCCCAGATGCTTCCGATGCAGATCCTTGCCTATGAGACGGCCCGGTTGAGAAACCGGGACCCGGATCATCCCCGCAACCTCGCCAAGGCGGTGACCGTGCTATGAGCACGGCCCACTCGGCGTCCCGCCCCGCGGAGCGGGTCCTCGACCCGACGGCCGCGATCGTCCGGCCGGCCCGGGACGATGACCGGGAGGGAATCGCTGCGATAGGTGCCGAGGCTTTTCGAGGGCTTCGGCCGATCGACCGCGGCCGGGCGTGGGTCACGGCGTGCTGGAATGCAGCCCCCCGGATGCGGTACTGGGTAGTCGAGGACCCGTCGGGGCTCCTCGGCTATATCCTCTGGGTCGAAAAAGGAGGGTTTCGGGACGAGGCGGTCGTCGAGCTCGAGCAGATCGCCGTCCGGGCCGCGACCCGAGGACGGGGGATCGGCGCTCGACTGGTTATCGAGTCCCTGGCCGAGTTCGAGGCGGCCCTCGTGGCCCGAGGTTCCCGGCTCAAGCTGATAGAGGTGACCACCGGCACCGAGCAGGGCGCCGTCGAATTCTACCGACGGACCCTTGGCGCGGAGGTCGTGGCCGCCCTGCCAAACCTGTTCCGGGGCGAGGAGAAGATACTGATCGCCCGGAGGGGAGTCTAGTGGCGACGTCCCTCGGCTTCGCGTCTCGCTCCATCCCCAACGGGCTGGACCCCGAGGCCACCACTGCGATCGTTCTCGCCGCCGGTCGGGGCGAACGTCTCCGGCCGTTTACCGACCGGGTGCCGAAGGCGCTCGTGGACGTACGAGGCGTCCCTCTCCTCGACTATCACCTGAAGCTGCTCCACGACGCGGGCGTGCGTCACGTGGTCGTGGTCGTGGGCTACCTCGCGGACGCGATCCGTGACCATGTGGGAGACGGGACACGGATCGGGATGACCGTCGAATACGTCGAGCAGACGCTGCCGCGGGGTACCGGGCACGCGGTCTCGGTCGCGCTCGACCACATTTCGTCGGACCCGTTCATCGTGGCCTACGCCGACGTGTATTGGGGGCCGAACTCCCGGATCTATGAGGAGCTCCTGGCCGATAAGAGCCCGAAGCTCGTCGCCGCCCAGGTCGAGGACGGGGGTGGATACGGTCGGCTCGAATTTGCCGCGCGGCCCGGCCGGATCGAGCTCCGCGCCATCCGGGAGAAGGACGGTCAGCAGACCCCGGCCCTCGTGAACGGGGGCCTTTACCTCCTCCCCCGATCCCTCGGTGACGTCCTTCGAGCTCTCCCGGTCTCGCCCCGGGGAGAGATCGAGCTGACCGATGCCGTGACCGAGCTTGCCCAGGGCGGCCGACCGGTCCGTGTGCTGGTCGCCGAGACCTGGTACGACGTGGGCACTCCCGCGCGCTGGAGCGCGGCGAACGGGGGTGCGTTGTGACGTTCCTTTCGGTCGTGGTCCCGGTCTACAACGAGGGGGACCGCATCGGGGCGACCATCCGGACCATTTCCGAGTACCTCGCATCGGAGTTTCCCGATCACGAGATCGTCGCGGTGGACGACGGCTCCGCCGACGGGAGCGCAGGGAGGCTCGAGCGCCTCGCGGCCTCGTTCCCCCGTCTCCGCGTCGTGCAGTACACACCGAATCAGGGCAAGGGAGTCGCGGTTCGAAGGGGGTTGGAGGCTGCGACCGGGCAATGGATCTTGATCGTCGACGCCGACCTCGAGCTGCCCATCGAGCTCCTGCGAGGGTTCTTCCGAGTTCAAGCGGAGACCGGCGCCCAAGTGGTCATCGGGTCGAAGCGTCACGTCGATTCGGTCGTCGAGTACCCGAAGGTGAGGGCCCGGTTGAGTCGGGCGTACGGCCGCGCCATTCGGGTTCTTTTCCGCCTTCCTGTTACCGACACTCAAGTGGGGTTCAAGCTGATCGCTCGCCAGGCCGCGGAGATGGTCCTCCCGCGCCTCTTCGCGAAGCGCTTTGCCTTCGATGTCGAGCTTCTGGTCCTACTGAACCGATGTGGTGCCCAGATCGCGGAAGCCCCGATCGAGCTCCATTTTTCGAGAGAAGAAGGGGGACGAATTCGGTTCAACGCGATCGTCAACATGGCCCGAGAGACGGGCGGGATCTTCTACCGACTCTACGTGACCGGTTTCTATTCCCGTGCAGTGGCAGGGTCGATCCTTCCCGCCCCCCCGACGTGGGTCCCCTCCTCTAACGACCCCCCCGGCTGGGCCGGGAAGCGTCTCGCCGCTCCCGTGTCACTCGAAGCGGAGGGGAGCGGAGGGCTTCAGCGTACGGGCGACCTTCCCAGCCCACTCGGCCGTGGCGCGAGCCAACCGGTGGAGGTCGGCCTCGCTCTCGGCCTCGAGCGCGAAGCGGACGGAGGGTTGGGTGTTCGATTTCCGGATCAAACAGTCTCCGAGGTCACCGAGGACGAGGAAGCCGTCGATCGACCGCGTACCACTTTGGGAAACGGTCTGCCGGAGGAGGTCATAGGCCCGGCCGGCCCCCTTGAAGTCTGCGAAGGTGAGCGCACCCGTCGCGCGAACGATCGGACCGACCTCGCTGCGCAGCCGCTCGACCGCCCCGGAGTCGGCATCCAGCATGCGGGCGAGCTCGACCGCGACACGAATCCCGTCGGAACTCTCGTACTCTCTTCCGAGGTAAATGTGCGAGGAGGCTTCCACGCCGACCTCGGCCTTCTCGCGCCGCATCGCCTCGATCACGAAGCGGGTGCCCACGCGCGAGCGGCGGACCCGAGCGAACTGGTCGAGTCGTCGCGACGCATCGACGCTCGCGACCAGGACCCCATCGGAACTCAGTCGCCGTCGGTAAAGGAGCAGGGCGACCAGCTCCGGCTCGACGTACTTCCCCGCTCCGTCGACGAACAGCACCCGGTCCCCGTCCCCGTCGAACGTCGCACCCAACAGGGCGTGATGTCGCCGGACCGTTCGACCGAGCGTCGCGAGATTCCCCGCCTTCGGCTCTGGCGAACGACCGAAGAAATCGGCCGAGAACGTCGCGTCGATGGGAACGACGCGCGCTCCCACGCCCAAGAAGGTCCGAACGGCCAGGCGCGCGGTCGCTCCCCCTCGGGGGTCCAGGACTACCGTCCCATGGATTCGGGCTCCTTCTCCGACCCACCGTAGGTATTCATGCTGGACCTGTGCCGGAGAGGGGATCGAACCAAAACCCGCCTCCCGAACCGCCGAGTGCGTGCGGGGAGTCATCGCCGCGGTGAACTTCGCGCGGATCCGGCTCCATTCCCGCCCGATGATCCGGCCGTGCAAATCGAACCCCTTGAGCCCGACGTACCCCAACGGGTTGTGGGACGCCGTCGCGGAGAGCGCCGTCAGCTTCCAACGAGCCGCGGCGAACGCCACCAACGGCGTCGGGACGACCCCCATACGTCCCGTGGGACTTCCTTCGGACGCGAGACCCTCAAGAACATGCCGACAAAATGGCACCGATTCGGCCCGAGTGTCCCGGCCCACGAGGATCGGTCCCGGAAAGACTCGCGCGACCGCCCGCCCGAGCTGGGTCGCGGCGGCGGCGTCGATATCGACGGGGTATCGACCCCGCACGTCGTACGCGTGGAAGAAGCTCGGCGCGGGGATACCCCCGGTCGGGCCGGTGGACCCCCGACTTCGAAGCAACCCGACCTTCCTGCCTCGGTGCGCGCGGATCCCCATGCCGAAACCTCCCCTCCCGCCACTCCCTATCCTGATTCGATGAATTACAACCTTTTCCGTCGCCGAGACCGTCAGCGGCCTGATCGCTCGTCTGGTCAAGGCGGCGCGATACTCTGGTCCCCGGCCCGAGGTCGGTCGTGGGTGCCTGCCGTGACCGCCCTTCTCGTCGCCGCTCTCACCGTCGGCGGTCTGGCGCTGTTCAACCTCGGATTGACATCGGCAGCGGGGGGTCATGCTCCCGGAACGGGAGATCCATCTCTCAGCGTGTTCCAGGGCCCCACGGTAACGTACCTCTGGTTCAATGAGACCGGACTGCCGAGCGGCACGTTCTGGTACGTTTGGGCGAACAGCGTTTTCAATGACTCGAACGGTTCATCGATCGGTTTCACGGTGTACCATCCCGGTACCTGGTGTTACGCGTTCGGCAACGTCTTCGGCTACAACACGCCGGATTCGGGTTGTGTCAACGTGGGGACCACCAACATGACGGTGCCGGTGGTGTGGGTCCTCACGAGCTACTCCGTCCAGTTCACGGAGACCGGACTCCCGCTGGGGACCGAGTGGTTCCTCAACGTAACGGGACAGGTGTCGGTCAACTCGACCTCGACGGCCGCATCGATCTCGTTGGCCAACGGCAACTATTCGTACAATATATCGTCGGTAAACGCACAATACTCTCCTTCGCCGGCGAACGGTACGTTCTCGGTGGCCGGCAACGAACTGCAGGAGTCGGTGACCTTTTCGCTCGTGGCCACCACGGTGACGTTCGAGGAGAGTGGCCTTCCGCCCGGTCTTCCGTGGCAGGTGACGGTCAACGGGGGGACGGAAGAACTCACCACGGACGGGGGAACCGACAGCCTGGCTTTCTCAGAGGCGATCGGGACCTACGACTACACGGTCACCGACAATTCGGGCTGGCACCAGACGACGCTGGCCTACAACGGGCAACTGGTGGTGAGCGGCGGTGCCGTGACCGAACCCACGCTCGTCTACACTCCGGTGACGTATGTGGTGACCATCTCCGAGAGCGGTCTCCCCTCGGAACTACCGTGGCAAGTGACGGTCAACGGCGCGAACGAGTATCTCACGACCGATGGCTCTACTGACAGCCTTACGTTTGCGGACCTGGCGAACGGAACGTACTCCTACACGATCGCAGAAAACCCGGGATGGTACCAGACGACCCTCCCGTACAGCGGGTCGATCTTAGTGACCGGTGGGACCAGTCCGATTGACGGCTCTGGGATTGGCTATGCCGTGACGCTCGTTTACACTCTCTTGACGTACTCGGTGGCCTTCTCGGAGAGGGGCCTTCCCTCCGGTCTCACTTGGCAGGTTACGGTCAACGGGGGGGCGGAGTACCTGACTACGAACAGCGCGACAGATAGCCTCAGCTGGACCGGATTGCGGGACGGGACCTACGACTACACGATCACCGACAATTCGGGCTGGCACCAGACGACGCTCCCCTACAAGGGGCAACTGGTGGTGAGCGGCGGTGCCGTGACCGAGCCCACGCTCGTCTACACCTCGGTGACGTACGCCCTGACGTTCGCGGAGAGCGGACTACCGTCCGACCTCAAGTGGCAGGTAACGGTCAACGCGGTGGCGGAGCACCTGACGACCGACGGCGCGACCGACACCCTGACCTTCACGGAGCCGAACGGGACCCCCGCCTACACGATCGCGGACAATCCGGGCTGGCACCAGACGACGCTCCCCTACAATGGCGAGGTGGGGGTGGACGCCGGCACGGTGACCGAATCCACGCTCGTCTACGTCCCGGAGACGTATTCCGTGACCTTCGCGGAGTCCGGGTTGCCGAGCGGCACCGCGTGGACGGTCGTGCTGGGCGGGATTCAGGAGTGGTCTTCGACCTCTCCGTGGATCAACCTGACTCACGCCAACGCCTCCCTTGCGTTCTCCTTCCTGGTCGTTCCGGGCCATCGGCCGAGCCCTTCGCAGGGATTGCTTCGGATCGCCGGTCAAGCGGCCACCGAGGAAATCTCGTTCACGAACGCCACCTATTCGGCCGTCTTCGTATCGACCGGGCTCCCTGCCGGGTCGAGCTGGGCGGTCAACTTCAGCGGGACTCTGCGCTCCTCGAAGCAGTCGAGCATCTCGTTCACC
>JBEKJT010000052.1:0-11851 GCA_050011075.1 Thermoplasmata archaeon | reverse complement strand
TGGGGCGAAACGAGGAGGCGACGGGTGCGCGGGTCGTGGCAGAGGAACAGGGAGGGGTGTTCCCGCGCGGCCTTGCGAACGCTCCCGGCGTCCACGCGCCGGACTTGGCCCGTACGGGACTCAGCTCGATAGGCGGTCAGCTCCCAGGTCACCCGACGGCCCGGCCAGGCGACGGCCGCCGCCGCGCCGACCAGCCCGCGCTCGCTCCCGTCGGACCTCCACCACGCCCCGGCATGAGCGAGGATCCGACGAACGTCGTCGACCGGCACGACCTCGCGCACTGCCTGCCAGTAGAGAGACGACGGGAGTCGTCGGTCCACTGCGACCAGCGCCGGGTCGGTTCCCTCGTCGCCTCGGCAGGCCCGGCGGAGGACCCGGTCCCACGCGGCGACCCGGAACGCATCGCGAACTTCCAACGGGAGAGCGCGCCCGCGCGCGTAGGCCCGGATCGGAGCCCCGCCCACTTCGCCGACCTGCCGCCGCGTCCCCTCACCGACACCGAACCGGGCCGAGAGGGCGGCGTTCCCGCGAGTCTTCCACGGAATGTTGGGGTTCAGGCGGACCAGCCGCGGTTCACCGATCAGGTCGACTTTCGCTTCTCGCGCGAGCGCGAGGAGCTCGGTGAGCACCCAGGTCGTACAACCGCCCCGGGGACTGTCGGTGTCGTCGATCCCAACCCAGATGTTCCCACCTCCCGAACTCGTCGGCGACCCCGGGCCACGCGACCCGGGGCCAGCCTACGCGAGCCCCGAGAGGAGCTTCTGGTAGGCGGCGAGGTTCGGCTCAAGGCGAATATCGGACCCGACCGGTCCGGCCCGGTCACCGACCAATTTGAGCTCGAGCCCATCCCGGGCCAGCTCCTTCGGGCGGTGCATGACCCCGACCGGGATGTGGCCCGCCTCGGTCGTCTCGAGGCACAGGCGGAACATAGCTTTCCGGTCGGTGGGGTCGTATCCGGGGAGTTTCGAGACGTCGACGACCTTCTCGCGCCAGACCTTGTAGGTGTCGTTGTAGGTGACGCAGGGAGAGAGGTCCTCGATGAACGCGAAGCCGCGGCCCTCCCGGTTGAACTTCAGGGCCTCCTCCAGGATCGCCGTCATCGTCTTCGGGTCCCCCGAGAACGTCCGCGCGATGAAGTTCGGTGCGGGGATCGAGAGCGCCGTCAGCATCGAGTGGAACGGCGGCTCGACGTTCCCTTCGAACCCAAGCTGGCTGGTCGGCGAGGCCTGGCCCTTCGTGAGGCCGTAGGTCTCGTTGTTCATCAGGATGTAAAGGATCGAGGCGTTCTTCTTGAACGCGTGGATGAAGTGTCCCATCCCGATCGCGTAGCCGTCACCATCCCCTCCGGCGGCGACGACGGTGAGCGCCGGGTTCGCGAGCTTCACCCCGACCGCTTGGGCGAGGAGGCGGCCGTGGAGCGCGTGCAGCCCGTTGATCTCGAGGAAGTTATGGATCGAACCGGAGCAACCGATCCCACCGACGAGCACGAGCTCGTGCGTGGGGATCTTGAGGTCCGCCGCCGCACGCTTGACCGCGGCCAGCACGCTGAAGTCACCGCACCCAGGACACCAGATCGGCGGGACCGGTTTCGCCGACTGCACCATCCTAGGCACCTCCCTGGACCGCGGCGACGATCTGCGGAGCGCGGAACGAATACCCGTCGTACTTGAGGATCGAACGGAGCTTCGCATAGTGCCAGGGCATCGTCTCCCGCAAAAGGCGGGCCAGCTGGCCGGTGAAGTTGTGTTCGACCACGTAGACGGCATCGAGGCCCTTCAGGAACGGGTCGACCTCGTGGACCGGGACCGGGTAGAGGGTGCGCGCCTGCAGGTAGCGCGCGGAAATCCCCTTCGCTTCCAACAAACGGAGCGCCTCGAAGATCGGGCCCGAAGTGCTGCCGAAGCCGATGAACCCGATGCGGGCGTTCGCAGGACCGAAGGTGCGGCACGACGGCAGGTCGTCGCGTGCCTTCACCATCTTCTCCATGCGCTTCTTCATCATGCGGACTCGGTTCGCTACGTTGACGGAGACGTGGCCCCATTCGTCGTGCTCATTGCCGGTGACCTCCGACCAGACGCCGGGGGTCCCGGGAGGCGCGACCGCGCTCACTCCGTCCTCCGTGACCTCGTAGACCTTGTACTGGGCGAGCTTCTCGACCGCCTCGGGCGTGAGGCGCTTGCCCCGGTCTAGATGCACGTGGGAGAGGTCGAATCGAGCGCTCGTCGTGGTGTTCTGGCAGAGGGCTTGGTCCAGCAGGAGGATCACCGGGAGTCGCCAGCGCTCGGCAAGGTTGAGCGCCTGGACGGTCATCTCGAAGGCGTCCTCGGGGTCGGACGGGGCGAGGATGAATCGAGGGTACTCGCCGTGACCTAGGTTCGCGAGGTGGGAGAGGTCGGACTGTTCGGTTCGCGTGGGCTGACCGGTCGATGGCCCGACGCGTTGACAGTCGGCGACGACCACGGGGATCTCCGCCGTACTCGCGTGGCCGATACCCTCCGTCATGAGCGAGAGGCCCGGGCCGCTGGTCGAGGTCATCACGCGGGCGCCGGCGTACGAGGCGCCAATGATCATGTTGATCGCCGCCAGCTCGTCCTCCGCCTGGCGGACGACGCCGCCGAACGCGGGAATGTAGCGCTGGAGGTACTCCATGATCTCCGTCGCTGGAGTGATCGGATAGCCGGCAAAGAAGCGTCCACCGCCGACCACGAAGCCGAGCGCCACGGCCTGGTTCCCCGTGGTGAGGATCATGTTGTGCGCGTCGCCTTCGGTGACGCTGAATCGGCCCGCGACGCCCGGAGCGTCGAGCGCCACGCGTCGACCGATCTCGAGCGCTTTCAAGTTCTTCTCGAGGGCCTCGCCGCCCCGTCGCTGGAACCGCTCTTCGATGACCTGCCGCGTCACCGTCGGGTCGAACCCGAGGAGGACGGAGAGAGCCCCGTACGCCGCGGTGTTCTTGAAGATCGGCTGTCCGAGAGGTCCGCCCACCAACGTGGCGAACGGGAATCCCACGGAGTTCGGAAGCTCTACGTGGAACGTGGTCGCATCGTAGATGATGTACCCGTGCGGGGCGAGCTCCGCCTTGCCCATCTCGACCGCCTCGTTGTCGAACGCCACGAGAACGTCGACCTGAGACTTCACCGCAGCGACCGGGTCCCGGCTCGCGCGGACGGACGCGTCGGCGTGTCCCCCCCGGATCCGGGAAAGGACGTTGCGGGAGGTGTAGACATAGAGCCCGCGCTTCCGGAAGTAGCGCCCGAGCAGGTCCGAGACGGTGAGCGTTCCGTCGCCACCCTGGCCACCGATCATCACGCTGAGGTCCGAGAGCTCCATTGCCGGGGCGATGGCCCCGGGACCCACCTCCCCCGAAATGGGGGTCGTACGCGCCGCGGGCATCGTCATCCTTCACCGAGAACAGGTCGTCTCCGACTTGCAGCCGGTTCGAGGTCCGGTCTCTATTTAAGTACTCAGTCGGCGACCGACGTGCGACACCGTATCGCGCGACTCGGGTGCATTGGCTTTGACAAAGGTTAATTCGCTCCACTCGGTTGAACGCGGGATGGCGGAGCCCCGGCTCGTCGAAGACTTCCACTCCGAAACCCTGTCGTCCCGTCGGTTCCCGGAATCCCTCGTCATCTGGGACGAGACCCTCCGGGACGGCGAACAGATGCCGGGGGTCCACTTCACCCCCGAAGAGAAGCTCGAGATCGCCAGTTTCCTGTCCGAGATCGGCGTCGGCGTGCTCAACGCCGGCATCCCGGTGGTCTCGGACGAAGAGGCTCGGGCGGTCCGCCAGATCGCTCATGCGGGCCTCCGGGCCAAGGTGCTCGCCGCCGCCCGCACCGTCCCCGCGGACGTCGACGCGGTCATTCGAAGTGGAGCCACGCACATCGCGATCTTCGTCGCGGCGAGCCAGGTCCACCTCCGGTACAAGTTGCGGATGACCCAGGACGAGGTCCGGGCCGCGTCGCTGAAGACCGTTCGACAGGCGAAGGACGCCGGGCTGCACGTGGCGTTCGTGACCGAGGATACGGTGCGAGCCCCGTTCGACTTCGTCGAACGCCTCTACCGTGAAGTTCAGGAGGCGGGTGCCGACCGGCTCGTGGTCGCCGACACGGTCGGCATCATGACGCCGCTCACCTTCCGCTGGTATCTCCAGGAGTTCCAGCGGCGCGTGAAACCGAAGGACCTCTCGGTCCATTGCCACAACGATTTCGGTCTCGCCACGGCCAACACCCTGACCGCGGTCGAGTGCGGCGCAAGTGCGCCTCACGTCTGCGTGAACGGGCTCGGGGAGCGAGCGGGCAACGCCGCGCTCGAGGAGGTCGTGATGTGCCTCGAGGCGCTCTACGGGGTAGCAACCGGGATCAAGACCGAGCGGATCCACGAGCTGTCACGTCTCGTGGAGCATCTTTCGGGCGTTCCGGTCGCGGCCAACAAAGCCGTGGTCGGCTACAACGCCTTCTCCCACGAGGCGGGAATCCACACCCACGGGATCCTCAGCCACGCGCTCACCTACGAGCCGATACAGCCCGAGCTCGTCGGGCGGCATCGCCAGATGGTCCTCGGCAAGCACACGGGGAAGGCGGCGCTCGTCGAGAAGCTCAAGGAGCGCGGGATCACAACCTCCGACCCCCTGTTGCTCGAGCTCCTGCACCGCATCAAACAGGAGACGGAATCGCGCCCCAAGACCGACCTGCGACGGTTCCTCCGGGACTACCGAAAGCTCTTCGAGCGTCCCGGTCTCACCGACGACGAGTTCTGGGCGATGGTGTCGGCGGTCGGGATCCGAGCGGTGAACGCATGAACGCGAACCACGGCGCGACGCTCGCGGAGAAGATCCTCGCCCGGGCGTCGGGGTTGGACCGGGTCGTTCCCGGTCAGATCGTGGAAGGGAACGTCGACCTCGCCATGATGCACGAACAGGGGGCCCAGACGGTCGCACCGTTCCACCAGATGGGGGCCGAGAAGGTCTGGGACCCGGACCGCGTCGTGATCGCGATCGACCACTGGGTCCCCGCATCGACCGAGGGGGCGGCGGTCCTTCATCGAATCCTCCGGAAGTTCGCCGCCGAGACGAATCTCCCGCACTTCTACGACGTCGGCCGACACGGCATCTGCCACCAGATCCTCGCCGAGAACGGCTGGGTCGTTCCGGGCGACCTCGCGGTCGGAACCGACTCGCATACGAACATGCTCGGGGCGATGGGCGCGGTCGCGACTGGCATCGGCCCGACCGAGATGGCCGCAGTGCTCGCGCTCGGACGCCTCTGGCTCAAGGTCCCTCCGACGGTCCAGGTGCGCGTCCGCGGCACGTTCGGGCCGGGAGTGACGGCGAAGGACCTCGTCCTTCGGGTCCTCGGGGAGGTTCGCACGACGGGGGCGCAGTACAAGGCAGTCGAATTCTCGGGACCGACGATCTGTGGCCTCTCGATGCCCGAACGGTTCACGATCTGCAACATGACGACCGAGATGGGCGCGAAGACGGGAATGGTCGCTCCCGACCAGACGACGTTCGACTATCTCGCGAAGATCGCGAAGCATCCGATGCACCCGGTCTCGCCGGACGCCGACGCCCGCTACGAGCGCCTGGTCGACGTCGACGTGGACGGTATGCCCCCGATGGTTGCATGTCCGTTCTCCCCGGACAACGTGCGGCCACTGCCCGACGTCGTGCGGGAGCATGTGAAGGTCGACCAGGTCTTCCTCGGCTCGTGCACGAACGCCCGCATCGAGGACCTCCGGGAGGGCGCGGCCCTGATGAAAGGTCAGAAGGTCGCGAAGGGCGTGCGGTTCATCGTCTCGCCGGCCTCGACCTCGATCTACGAGCAGTGCTTGCACGAGGGGATCATCCAGACGTTCACCGAAGCCGGCGCGGTCTTCACCAACTCGAGCTGCTCGGCCTGTTTCGGTGGCAACATGGGGATCCTGGCACCGGAGGAGGTCTGCGCGTCGTCCTCCAACCGCAATTTCCCGGGCCGGATGGGCGCGAAGGAGGCCCGGATCTACCTCATGTCGCCCGCCGCGGTCGTCGCCACCGCCATCAAAGGGGAGATCGCCGACCCGCGGGAGAACGTGTAGCGGAGGCGAGGACCGTGCAGGAGATCATCGAGGGACGGGTGTGGACGCTCGGTGTGGACGTCGACACCGACCAGATCATCTCGGGCAAGTACCTCACGATCATCGACCCGAACGAGCTCAAGAAGCATGTTTTCGAGATCGCCCTGCCCGAGTTCGCAAAGGAGGCCCGTGCGGGGGACATCCTCATCGCCGGCGAGAATTTCGGGTCGGGCTCGAGCCGCGAGCATGCGCCCCAGGCGATGAGAGCGATCGGGGTCGGGGCCGTCGTCGCCGACTCGTTCGCCCGAATCTTCTACCGAAATGCGATCAACCTCGGCATCCCGACGATCGAGGCCCGGGGGGTGCGTGTCCTCTTCGACCAAGGGGACACTGCGCGCATCGAGATGCTCACGGGACGGGTGAAGAACGTACGGACCGGCGCGTCGGTGGAGTTTCCGCCGCTGCCGGCCCACCTCCTCGGACTCCTCGAGGCGGGCGGCCTCGTGGAGAAGGTCCGCCAGGAGCTCGCCCAGCGCCGGGCACCCGGTCCGGTTATCCCATGAGGGAGGCGGGCTACGCGATCGCGGTCTTCCCGGGCGACGGCACGGGGCCCGAGGTCGTTCGCGAGGGCGAGAAGCTCCTCGGAACGCTCGCGGAAGGCGCACAAGCTCCCTGGCACCTCATTACGTATCCCGGGGGAGGCCAGTACTATCTCAAGACCGGTCGCGAATGGGAACCGGAGGCCGAGGAGGCGGCGCGGAGCTCGGACGCCATCCTGCTCGGCGCCGTGGGCTGGCCCGGGGCGACCCTGCCCAACGGCGACCTCGCCGGACGGGCTCTCGTCCTGGGTCTCCGGGAGGGCCTCGACCTCTATGCGAACGTGCGTCCGTGCAAGCTCTATCCGGGGGTTCGCCACCGGATCAGCGGCGCGTTCAGCCAGGTCTGGTCCCCGAAGAACGTCGACATGGTCATCGTTCGCGAGAACACGGAGGACCTCTACACGCCGGCCCGAGGACGATTGACCCGAGCGCACGAGACCGAGGTGGCGATCGACACCCGCGTCATCACGCGCAAGGGGTCGGAGCGCATCGTCCGGTACGCCTTCGAGCTCGCCCGCGCCCGGACCACCGGGGCTCCCGCCGACGGGAAGAAGCGGGTCACGTGCGTCGACAAGTCCAACGTGCTCGAAGGCTGCCGCTTCTTCCGAGAAACGTTCGACCGGGTCGGCCGGGAGTACCCCGACGTCGAACGGGACTACGCGTACGTGGACGCGTTCACCCAGTGGCTCGTGCGGAGCCCCGAGCGCTACGACGTGGTCGTGGCAACGAACATGATGGGCGACATCATCACGGACCTCGCCGCCGTCCTGCAGGGCGGGATGGGATTTGCCTCGGGGGGAAATGTCGGGACCGACCACGCGATGTTCGAGCCGGTCCACGGCAGCGCGCCGAAGTACGCCGGGAAGAATCAAGTCAACCCGTTCGCGACGTTCTTCGCCATCGAGCAGATGCTTCAGTGGCTCGGCGACCGACACCACGACCCGCGCCTCCTTCGCCAGGCAGCCCGCCTCGAGCGCGCGATCGCGGAGGTCCTTGCGAGCGGTTCGGCGCGCACGTACGACCAGGGCGGAACGATGACGACCTCGGCGGCCGGCGACCGCGTGGCCGAAGCGATCCGCTCGGAGCCGCCATGAGCGGGCGCTCGGTGGCGATCGTCGGCGGCGCGACGACGAAGTTCGGGGTCCGCCCCGCGACATGGGCGGAGCTTGCCCAGGAGGTCGGTGCAGCCCTGTTCCGGGCGATGCCCGAGCTTCGCTCGGAGGAGGTCGACTCGCTCTTCCTGGGAGCGGCGGAACCCGAGCGCTTTGCCTTCCAGTCCCACGTCGCGCCGCTCGCCGCGGAGCAGATGGGCCTGCGGCCCACGCGGATCCTTCAGCGGACCGAGCTCGCGTGCGCTTCGGGGCAATCGGCGATCCGCTCCGCCTACGCCGCGATCGCCGCCGGGCTCTCCGACGTTGCGGTCGCGGTCGGGGTCGAGAAGATGAACATTCCGTCGATGGCGGAAGCCAACAGTGCGATGGGATGCGTGATGGACCGTGCCTGGGACGGTCCGCACGGAGCGACCGCGCCCCCGTTCTTCGCGATGGTCGCCCAGCGCCACATGCTCGAGTACGGCACGACGGACGAGCAGTTGGCGGCCGTCTCGGAGAAGAACCACCGGTTCGCGAACACGAACCCGAACGCCCAGTTCTTCGATAAGACGTTCACCCGCGACAAGCTCCTGCGACTGCCCCTGATCGCCCCGCCGCTGCGCCTCGGCGACTGCTCGTCGATGACCGACGGAGCGGCCGCGGTCGTGCTCGTGGCCGAGGAGCTCGTGGCTCGCTATACGGACCGGCCCGCGTGGGTCCGCGGCACGGGGCAGTACTCCGACTTCCACAATCTCGCGAACGCGGGCTCGCTCACCGACTGGGTCGGTCTCCGTCTCGCAGCCCGCCGGGCATTGGCCCAGGCGAAGATCACGGTGGGGGACCTCGACCTGGCCGAGGTCCATGACTGCTTCACGATCTCTGAGATCATCGAGTATGAGGCGCTCGGGCTCTGCGCCCCCGGCGAAGGCGGCGCGTTCGCGGCCGACGGTCGCGGAACGGTCGGAGGAGACCTCGTCGTCAATCCCCGCGGCGGCCTTCTCGGCTGCGGCCACCCGCTCGGGGCGACCGGCGTCAGCCAAACGCTCGAGGTGTTCCAGCAGTTCGCAGGCACCGTCCCGTCCGCCCGTCAGGCGCCCGACCCGGAATGGGCGCTCGTCCACAACCTGTCCGGGAGCGCGAACGTCCACTCGGTGATGGTCTACCAACGCGGAGGCGCCGCATGAGCGGTCCCGAGGCCCGCCGACGCGCGACCGCGAGGCTCCGTCCTTCGCCTCCGGAACTGCCGACGCCCAGTCCGGCCCCCGGGGAACGACCGACGACGGCCAAGCCTACCGGGCGGCTTCCGTTCCTGCTCGACTTCTTCCCTCTGGAGACCGCGCGCGACACGCGGCTCTCCCGGTTCTACGACCGACTGCGCGAAGGTCGCCTGTCCACCACCCGTTGTCCGAAGGAGGGAACGCTGCTCTGGCCTCCCCGGACCGCTTGCCCCGGTTGCCACACGGAGGAGCTCGAATGGGTCGACCTCCCCGAGCAAGGCCGGATCTACGCCTTCAGCGCCGTCCTCGCGGGCGCCCCTGTGGGGATGGAATCGGACGTTCCGTTCGCAGTGGGGCTCGTCGACCTGGACGGGGTGCCCCTGCGACTCTTCGGCCGGATCGAGGGTGCCGCTTGGACCGCCTTGCGCGTCGGCCAGCCGGTGCGGGTCGAGGCGTTCGATGTCGACGAGGACCGCGTCTTCTACCGGTTCCGCGTCGCTCCCGAAGGGTCGAACCGGGCGGCCTCCCCGGAGCTTTCCCGACCGCGCCCGGGCCCTCCCGTTCGACTCTGACGATTTCAGAGGAGCAGGCTATTTATACAGCCCCTAGGTCTCGCGCGCCGCCGGCTCGAGGGGAGCGGCACCGCATGGTAACGTCCGAGACCGGTTGGTGGCACCGTCACGGATGGACGGTCGCGCTCCTCCTTACCGCGTTCGGGATCTCGTTCGCGCTCCGCACGATCTGGGCCTACCCCGTCGTGGCCCAGTGGGGACCCCTGTTCACGTACGCGGGCGGGTCGGACTCGTACTACCACTCGCGCGTCACGACCTACATCATCCAGAACCATCGCAACCTGATCTTCGACCCCCTGCTGAAGTTCCCGGTCGGGGCGATCAACCCGCGTGAGCCGCTCTTCGACTGGATGAACGCGATCCTGGGGATCGTGTTCGCCCCGTTCTTCGGCGGGAATGCAGTCGTGGCCGGCGCGTGGTTCCTCGACCTCCAGGCACCCCTCTGGGCAGCGCTCGGCGTCTTCCCGCTCTACCTGATCGGCCGGGAGGTCTCGGGCCGGAGGGCCGGCCTCATCGCCGCGCTCATCTTCCCGTTCCTCAGTGCGAACATCGACTCGACGATCTTCGGTTACGCGAACTACCTCTCGTTCTACACGTTCATCATCCTCGTGGTCGTCTACTCGTACATCCGTACGGTGAAGGCCGTCGGGAATCGACGGTGGATCGAGAGCTACCGCCACCCCCGGTCGTACCTCCCGGGATTACGGGGATTCATGCGGACGGAACGTACCGCCGTCAAATGGGCCGTCTTCACGGGGGTCTCCCTCGGCGCGCTCGCGCTGGCCTGGCAGGGGTACACGTACGGGGTCGTGCCAGCACCAGTTCGCGATCTGGTTCGACCTTCCGCTGCTGCTCTACTTCGGGGTGCTCCTGCTGCTGCTGCCGTTCCTTCTGCTGCGGGACGTTCCGTGGGTCTTCTCGATCCCGCTCCTCGCGCTCATCGTGCTGGGGGCGGCGGGCTTGCTCGCGGTCGTGAATCCGGGCTACTTCACGAGCATCGTCACGGGGCAGGGGTACTTCGTCAAGACCCTGATCTACTCGACGGTCGCCGAGGCCCAGGCCCCATCGATCGACTCGCTCGTCATCGGCTACGGGATCGTCACGTTCTTCCTAGCGTTCGTCGGCCTCGCGATATTCCTCTACCTCCTGGTCCACGGCCGATTCAAGCGCTATCACGTCGTCTTCATCGTTTTCGCCATCCTCTCCATCTACCTCCCTGTCTCGGCGGCCAAGTTCTTCCTGCTCGGCTCTCCGATCTTCGCCCTCCTGCCGGCGGAGGCGTTGCGGCGGGCGCTGGACGTCGCCGGGTACCCCGACCTCCGGCGGACGGTCGCGTCGCTCTCCGACCGTCGCAGCCAGTTCGGAGCGTTCCGCCGTGCGTTCAAGGCCCGCCACGTCCTCGTCATGCTGCTCGTCGTCGGGCTGATCCTGCCCAACGTGTGGGTCGCAATCGACGGCGGGATCCCGGGCAACTCGAAGAGCCAGTACTCGAGCCAGGTCGCGTCGACCCTGCCGCCGTGGCTGCAGCTGAACTCGACCGACCCCACGGGCTACTACTTCGGGGCCGCGGGAAGCTCCCTCGACACGCCGAACCAGTACGACAGCGCCAGCTACAATTGGCTCGCCCAACAGGACACCAATATTCCTCCGGCCCAACGTCCGGCGTTCGTGAGTTGGTGGGACTACGGTTTCCAGGCGATCGCCCAGGGGGACCACCCAAGCGTCGCCGACAACTTCCAGAACGGGATCGACCCGAGCGGTCAGTTCCTCCTCTCTCAGAACGAATCCCAGGCGATCGCCGTCCTCGCCACGACCCTTCTCTCGGCCGAGCTCGTGAAGACCGGGTCGTCCTACCTCCCGGGGAGCCTCGACCAGGTCCTCCGCCAGGATGGGGTGAACGTGGCCCAGCTGAACTCCTACCTCCACAACACGAGCGCGGACTACACCCTCGTCGTGGCCCACCCCGACCGCTACCTCGATGTCGACCCGAGCACGATCACCCACGACAACGCGATGTACCTCGCGGTCGAGTACTTCCTGGCGAGTTCGCTTTCCCTTTCGGGCGTCGCGAAGGTCTACAACGACGTGCAGTCGTACACCGGCTGGTCCATCCGCTACGCGATGGCCGACACGCGGCTCTTCCCGTTCTCGGGCACCGACACGGGGATCTTCTACGCGCCGGCTGACCTCACGGGCCGGGTCATCGACTCCGCCGGGATCCCGACGACGTTCTTCAACGTCTTCGTCAACGGCTCGGACGGGAACACTTACCCGCTCGGCCAGGTTCCGGCCGGCGTCACTCCCATCAGCTACTC
>JBEKJT010000051.1:0-10791 GCA_050011075.1 Thermoplasmata archaeon | reverse complement strand
CCGTACAGGCGTTCGGCCCGAGGCCCGTTCGACTATTCTTGAACGGCTTTTCGGAGCTTCTTGAGAAGAGGGATGGCTCCCTCGTACCTTGCCATTGCTTCAAGGTAATCCCAATCAAGGTCCCCTTGCTTGGCAAGTCCCACCGCCTGCCGGTAAAGTTCGTTGGACTTCTCTCGGTAGGCCCGCGTCAATCGTCGGACGATGAGCGGCTCGATTGCGCTCACTAAGACCGGGCCGTAGGGGGTCTTCAGTTGGCGGGGGCGGAGACCAGAACGGTCCCCCCTTCCCACGATGTCGACTAGTCCGAAGGCTTTCTTGAACCAATACACCCGATGACTTCGACCCTCGACTGGCTGAAACTTCCAACGACGGAGGGTTGGGGTAATGCGGTCCTTGCGCCCAACCAGGTCTACATCTTGCGAAATGTACTCGGCCGAGGACAGGTACAACTCAATGGCGGATCCTCCAACAATCTCCACCTTGGTCCGGCTTTCCTTCGTAAGGAGGGCGCCGAACCAGGCGATTCGGTCCTCGGGTTTAGGTGCTGACGAGAGCACCTTGTCGAACTCGGTCGCGTCCATGTCCCCAGCTCGGCTTCATTCCAAAGTGGACGAGTAGCTCATCCTTCTCGCTGCGGGTCTGCTCCGCGTCGCGATCCAAACGATCCCGCAGAAAGCGACGAAGCAATTCGTTCGTGAGCCTCCACCCCTCAGCGGTTCGCTCAGTCAGGCCGTCCAATCCCTTGAGGATATTGAGAACCTGAATAGGCTCCGCCCCGATGGCCTGGGCGATCCGGTACGCCGACTGGGGACGCGGCGTCGTCGCCAGCTGCTCGAGTACACGAGCGCGAGTCTCGCTTCCGAAGAGCGGGTCCATGGTGAAGAGAGATCTCGCCGAGTATTATACGTTTTGTATAATATACGGGCGCCCCTATCTCCGATCGAGCACTCGTTAGCGGGTGTGGTGGTCGCTGCACATATTCGTGCAATCCCCTCGACAGGGTGAGTCGTCGAGGAAGCACCCTCCGCGGCACGAAGTGCGAGGCAAGCTGCGATGTCCGCTCTTGGTCGACTCGTTTACGTCAGGCCAATACCATGTCTGAGTCCACCGACCTCAGCGGGTTGCTTCCCCCCAGAAAGGGGGGAGCGTGTCGGGTAGCGCTTAACTGGTGTGAGCCAATCTACCGACCGTGGCAAGAGCGAAGCGCCGGCTCGCGGCGATCATGTTCACGGACCTCGTGGGGTATTCCGCGAGGACCCAAGCCAACGAGGCAGAAGCACTCGACGTCCTGCGCCGCCACAACCGGCGACTCCGAGCAATCTTCCCAAAGCACCACGGCCGTGAGATTAAGACCGTCGGGGACGCCTTTCTGGTAGAGTTCGAGAGTGCACTCGACGCTACTAACTGTGCCCTCGAGATCCAGCAGACGCTCCACACCGACGAGTCGACCGTCGCAGAAGGGAAGCGGGTACGCATTCGGATCGGAATCCACATCGGAGACGTAGTCGAGGAACGGGGCGATGTGCTTGGCGACTCGGTGAACGTTGCTTCCCGTATCGAGCCGCTGGCCGAGCCGGGCGGCATCGCCATCTCCCAACAGGTGTTCGACCAGATTCAGAACAAGATCGATCTACCAATCGTCAAGCTGCCTCTGGCGAAACTCAAGAATATTCGAGTTCCGACAACCGTCTATCGAATCATGGAGCCCTGGGAAGGATCTGGCGACACTTCGGCCGTCCTGGTGGGCCGGGATCGTCACAACCTTGCGGTGTTACCTCTTGCGAACATCAGCCCCGACCCCAACGACTCCTACTTCGCGGACGGCCTCACGGAGGAGTTGATCTCCGTGCTCTCGCAGGTTCGCGGTCTGAGCGTCATCGCCCGTACGTCCGTAGAGCAATACAAGCAGGCACCGAAGCCGATCGCTCAAGTCGGCGCGGAACTCGGAGTCGATTCCGTGCTCGAAGGAAGCGTACGTAAGGCGGGGAACCGCATTCGCATCACCCTCCAGCTCGTGGACGTCCCTACCCAGCGTCACATCTGGTCGAGCAGCTACGACCGGGAAGTCGACGACGTGTTTGCGGTTCAGACGGATGTCGCGGCACGGACGGCAGAGGTTTTCCAGCTCGAGCTGGCCAAGTCGAAGACCCCGCAAGCGGAGCGAGAACCGACTTCCAATATCGAGGCGTATGACCTCTACTTACGGGGCCTCGTCGCGGCGAATCGAGCGGGCCGAGACGGCGTGGAGGGCGCGATTCGGTACTTCGATAGGGCGACGCAACTCGACCCGTCATTCGCCGAGGCCTTCGCCGCTTGGGCGAACATGTACGTAGCGGTGTCAGGCGATACCTACGCTGTGAAGGATGTGATGCCACGCGCTCGCCAGCTCGCGGCGCGGGCGCTCGACCTGAACCCCGATTCTTCCGAAGCCCACTCTTCGCTCGCAAACATCGCGATGCAGTTCGACCATGACTGGATTCTCGCCGAGGCGGAATTCCAAAAAGCGATCGCTCTCAACGCGAACAACGAGCGGGCCTACAGCTTCTACGGAATCCTCCTGCTCGCCCTCGAGCGATTTGACGAGGCCAAGGAAGTGTTTCGACAAGCGATCCAACGGGATCCCGCGGCCCACCACTCGAGGCATCTCGCGTGGGCGGAGCTCGAGTCCGGAAACTTCGATGTCGCCATCGACTACCAGCTCGAAGAGGTCGCGCGGAACCCGAACGATGTCCACTCCCATGTTTTCCTCGGGCTGTTCTACCTCTATGCTGGTCGCCGAGCGGAGGCGCTCGAGCAGGCCAAGACACCCTTGAGAAACGCCGAACCGCTCGTCCGGTTCGACTACGCACTATTGAACGCCCTGGTGGGGCGGCCAAAGTGGGCTCGAGAGATCATTCAGGACGTGGATGCTCGGACTTTCGCGCTCTACGTCTCGCAAACGGACCTCGCGATGCTGCACGCGTCCCTGGGTGAGAAGTCCGAGGCGCTCGACCTTCTCGAGAAAGATACCAAGGAAGGTGACGCCACTCTCTGGCTGTACTACAGGGGAGTATTCTTCGACCCGATTCGGGACGATCCAAGATTTGTCCGGCTGCTCCAGCGTATGCGCCTGCCCACCAATCGTCCCCGACGCGGTCCTTCCGCCTCGGCGGGTGGACCCCATTCCCGCGGCGCGGGCCACCCGGCCTCGAAGTCAAGGTGAGAGCGCGGTAATTGGTTCGCCCGTAGGTTCAACGGTCTCATTGCCGAACAAAGCGGGTGCGACGCGTGTTGCTACCCGGTGCGGGGGCACCTCGAACTGAGCGGTTCGGCCGGGCGGCACTCGAGGAACAGGTGCTGCTTCGGCTCCCGGGGTGGAAACCCCCGCCCCGCTCCGAAGTTCTGACCATCCCCGCGTCGCGCTAGGCGCGGAACCCGCGAACGGTTTCGTAGTGGAGCATCAACTCTCCGTCTTCCATGGTGCTTGACGAGAGAAGCTTGAGCGTCGCTTGCTTCTTCATCGGACCCCAGTACTGCGGACCCTTACCGTAGACTACAGGTTGCACGACGAGCCAGTAGTCGTCTGCGAGCCCCCGCCGGAGGAACTCGCGGATCAGCCGCGGGCCCCCTTCAGCGATAATGTTCCCGCCCTTCTCTCGCTTCAGCTTCGCGACGATCTTGGAAAGATCGCCATTCATGATCCGGGAGTTCTCCCATCCCGGGGACTTCAAGCGGTTCGAAAGACAGACCTTGTCGACTCGGTCGAGCCACCGAGAGTAATCAACCAGGTACTTCGGGTCGCTCGGTTTTCGCGCTTTCTCGGTCCAAACTCGTCGGTGACCCAGGAAGGACCTCCGGCCCATGATGACGGTAGTGACATCGTCGAACCGATTCAACCACATCTCGCGCCACATTTCGTTGGCCTCCGGTGACGGCCTGTCCCACCCCGGGTACTTCGGGAACGCGCCACGGCCGTCCAGCGTCGTATACAGACTTGCGGTGATTCTTCGCGGCATCGACTCTCCTCTACGCCCTCGTTTCGGCGAGACATCAACCAATCGAGATATGAACAGGTAGGTGAGTGAAAGAATACCGATTTCTCTCGAAGGTCATTCAACAATTCTGGCGATCGTGGGTGCAGCGCCTGTCGCACTCACAACCGAATGCCTTGCCCCTACTTTTGGGCAAAATTGTGATACATTCGATATAATGTAGGGGCAATGCCGATGGACATTCAGAAGCGACGGCGAGGGCGAGGCACGTACCACTACCTCGTTTATTCGTACCGCGACGGGGAAAAGGTCCGCAAGCTCGAGCGATACTTGGGCCGAAAGCTGCCTGACTCTCTTGGGCGACTCAAGGAGGAGCTTGGAGAGGAAGCAATCACAAAGAAGTGGGGAAGGCAGCTTGAGCAAATCCGAGGGCAGTACTCGTCCAATCTGAAACGGATGCCTCCGATCGCACGACAGCAGGAACTGGACACTTTCGCGATCAATTTTACCTATGACAGCAACCGCATCGAAGGCTCAAGCCTCACCCTTCAGGAGACTGCATCGCTCCTCGAACATGGAATCACGCCGAGCAATCGCCCCCTTTCCGATGTGCAAGAGACGCTCGCTCATCGAAAGGTGTTCATAGAGGCGCTGTCGCCCGGTGAGCATCTTGATCGGGCGACCTTTCTTGCCTGGCACAAGGAACTCTTCCGAGAGACTAAACCGGAGTATGCCGGCCTCGTCAGGCAGCATCAAGTACGCATTCGCGGAAGCCGTTTCATTCCCCCGTCGCCCATCGAACTCGATCTTTTTGACGAGTTCTTTGATTGGCTTGCCCGCGCGTGGAAGAGCCTTCACCCGGTAGTATTGGCAGCCCTGGTCCATCTCAAGCTGGTAACCATCCACCCTTTTGGCGATGGGAACGGTCGGGTCACTCGAATCGCGATGAACTTCGTCCTGCACAGGAAGGGGTTTCCGATGCTGGACATCCCGTATGAACGACGTTCGGGATACTATCGGGCTCTCGAGCGAGCTCAGACTCAGAAGGACGATTTTGTTTTTGTTCGATGGTTCTTGCGTCGCTATCTTGACCAAAACACGCGCTCTAACCCGACTAACGGTTCACGAGTCGCAAGTAAGTGATAGATCGGCAGCACGGCTCGTAATAATGGAGATCTGCCAAAGAAGCCCGGTCGGCGAAGTCGGTAGGTGTGCTGCTCCTTGCACCCACTCTGGTCTCACTCCAGTGACTGACGGGCTTCTGGCAACCTCCGGAGGGCACCGGTCGTGCGCTCGGATTATTCAGAGGCGGCACCCTGTCCGGGATAGGAAGGCTCGACGATGACGGAGGCAACCGGTGGGCCGTCGCTTGCTCGGCCAGTGGATGTTCCTCGTGATCGTTCCACCGAATCGAAGGGGTACCGCGGGATGGCGATGGAGGGACCCGTCGCTCGCTGGTACGCCCGGACCCGTGGTTCTGAGCCCCAAATCGCCCTGTGGCACAAGCAGGCTCAGGAACAGACGAATGGATTGCCGGATCACGCAGAGATCCTGGAAGTAGCTCCCGGTCCGGGCTACTACGCAATCGAGCTCGCTAGGCTCGGCCGCTTTTCTGTGACAGGGCTCGATATCAGTCACACCTTTATCGAAATCGCCACAGAGAACGCCCGTCGGGCCGGTGTGAACTTGACTCTCAGGCAGGGGGACGCATCCCGAATGCCGTTTCGAGACGGATCATTCGACCTGGTCGTCTGCCAGGCTGCGTTCAAGAACTTTAGCCGACCCCAAGCTGCGGTCAACGAGATGCATCGGGTCCTTCGGATTCCAGGCGCAGCCTGGATTGAAGACATGAGGCACGACACGTCGGACGCCGCGATCAGGGATGAAGTGGCGGCGATGCGACTGAGCCCGTTTCGCGCTTTCATGACGAGTCGCGCGTTGAAGTCGCTTAGGCGTCGGGCATACGCCGCAGAACAGTTCGAGCAGTTCGCGCGAGCGAGCCCGTTTCGGGGCTCCGAGATTCGAATCAGTGGGATTGGCCTAGAAGTGTGCATGACTAAATGAGCCATGCCGGCGTGAACCCATTCTAAACCGACTGTTCCGCTCAGTCAACCAATCTGTCTCCGAAGGCGCGATGCCTGATGCACCCACTATGGCGAGTGGGTTCAGGAACCCCCCTTAGACAACGCCCTCCTCAGAAATCGGTTCGCAGTTGGACCAGTACGTCCCATGAAAAACAGGCCCCTTAAGGACAGTGTGGAAACGCGCTTCTCGAATGCGCGCGCACTACCCTAGCGCGCTGGCTGTTACGCTAGTCGGCTCTGTTTCCGCGCGCGGCCGCACGGGAGACTGGCGAACTGGTACCTCCAGGAGGCGCGGGGCCCCGAAGGCAAGCCTTCGGTGCCCTCGGCACCTCTCAGTGGATGATGCCAAGCCAGAACAGTATGACGGCTACGACCACGATGACGACGATCCAACCCAATATCCCCATGGTCGTTGCATCCCCGGTCCCCGCATTAGGCGACCCTGAACTCGAATTGAGGAGCCAGGGGAGTGGGGCTTCTCACCGTAGGTCTCGCAGGTTCTTGGATCCATGTCGCGAAGCCAAGTCGAACTCCCCGGAAAACGGACCCCATTACTGAACCCCGCGAGTAGGAGTTCCCCCGCGGTCAAGGTGTGCTCTCCGAAGGTCGTGGTAGCAGACACGGCATCGTTTGGGGCTTGGTTCCAGATCCTTCGCGGCGCAGGCGCACTCGCAAGGGTGCAGAGCCACCGATCCGTGGGTACTGCCCGTCGTAGTACAAAGGTCGCACACGGGTCTGGATGACGCCTCGCGCTCAATAACCCCATCGCTGAACACTCTTCATTCCTGGAGACGTGTTTTCACGGTCCAGTGTCGTTCGGACCCCGCCCGCGGTTTTCGGCATCATTGAATGATTCAGGGGCGCCCACTCGAAAGGGACCCTTTCCGGATGGGGTAACTCACTGGTCCAAACCCTTCGCAGGACGGCGGTTACGTGACCGGTCCACATTGGTATTCGAACCGCCCGGGGGTTCAAACAAAGACAGATCGGACCCGCTTCCGAGAGTTGAGTGGGAGCACAAAACGCCCTAGCAACGACATGCCATCACACCTCTCGGAGGTTCGTGGGGCATCGAGAGAGGCGCACGACCTGACCCACAGGTTTGGAAGTGAGGGGGATCCGTCTTCGGTGGTTTCGAGGGAAAGACCCGTCGCGAGTAAGGCCCAGACGCGCGACGAGTGGCGGATTTCGTTCTGGAGTCAACCTCCTCGGAAGCGCCTTACGGTATGATGCTCACCCCGGACAGGTCCTGGATGGCGATTCTGCATCTCGCCAGCGTCCCGCTCGCTCTGCTTCTATGTGGCCTCGCCTTGCTGCTCGGCTTTGGCGCGGACTATCTTGCGGAGCGGTTTCGGATTCCGGACGCGTTGTGGCTGATGGCCCTTGGGGTTCTGGTCGGTCCAATCCTCGGCCTCATCTCGAGCTCGGAGATGCTCGTCGTCGCGCCGATCCTCGGGACGGCAGTCCTCGTCATCATCCTGTTCGATGCCGGCCTGGACATGCGGTCTCATCTGATCCGGCCGTTCCTCAGTTCCACGGTCGCCTTCGCCGTCGTGACCTTCATCCTAAGCGCGACGATGATGTTTGTGGCGGGGTATTGGCTACTTTTCCCCGGCCACGCCGACCTCGCGCTGTACTTCGGGGCGGCATTGGGGGCTACTTCGGGCGCGATCGCAATCCCAATCGCAAGCCGCATGGGGCTGGCCCCGCCCCTCCGCGGCTTCATCCACCTCGAGGCCGCGATCGAAGACACGCTCGCCATCATCTCCGCGACGTTCATCCTCCTCGTGGTGACGCCGGGGGGCAACCTCTCCCGCCTCGACCTCGTCCTCGCGCTCACCCTCCCCGTGCCGGTCGGGATCGTCGTCGGATTACTCAGCGCGATTCTTTGGTTACTCCTCTTCTCACGGTGGCAGGAGCGACAGTACGCGGCCCTCGCCACGCTCGGATACGTGCTCGTGGTCTACGCAGTCGCCGTGCTGTTCGGGGGGTCCGGTGTCTTCGCGGCGCTAGTCTTGGGAATCGTGATCGCCAACTCCTACGCGCTTCGACGTTTGATCCCGTGGATTCAACCGTTCGAGATGATCCAGAGCGTGCGCGCGGTTCAGACCGAGGTGGCATTCCTCCTTCGGGCCCTCTTCCTGTTCCTCCTCGGTACGCTGGTCATGCTGGTGAGCCCGGGTCTCGTGCCGCTCCTCGCCATCGTCGCGCTATCGGTCGCGGTCCTGGGGGTACGGTACTTCACCGCGGAGGCGCTGGCCGCCGCTCACCGGCTCCCATCGGCCTGGACCGCCTCCTTGGGGGGTCTCGGTGGCCGAGGGTTGACGACCGCCGTCCTGCTCGTGCTCCCCCTCGGGATCATCCCCGGTGCGGTCCACTTGTTCCTGCCTGGGGTCATCCTGGTGTTCGGGACCGACATCGCGATGACCGTCTGGCTCGCGAGTCTGGGACGGCGCGTGCCGACGTCCGGACCGCAGCCCGGTGCGAAGCTGTACGCGCCGGTAGAGGCCCAGCTCCCGCTCCTCGAGCAACTGGCGATGGAGGATACCGGCCGGTGGGTGCCGTCATTCCTGTCGCCCTCGGCGGTGAATCCGGCGCGCGGAAAACCACCGACCCCTCCGCCGTAATCTGAACCGCCCATGTTTTCGAATGAGTCGCGTTCTCGCGATAGGATCTTCCACGGGCTAAGCGGGGGAGAGGGAACCCCCCGGGGTGCGAATGATGCAAAAGTGGCCCTTGATAGGCCCTTACTATGATCGTCCGCGTTAATCAACCGACCCCTTTCCGGACGAGTATGGCGAGCGCGACCTTGAATAGATGCAATCTGCCTTCATCTGTGAGTCGGTAGGTGCAACAACTGTTGCACCTACTGACACATGAGCGGGTTGTTGTGTACAGAGATGGACGACTCGCGCCTCTTGGCATCGTGGCAGTCAACCGTCATGGAATCCCTCTCCGAACCAAGGATTGATGGCCGAATTCGACCCTGTATTACCCAAATAGGGTAATAAGGCCCCTAAATCATCTATTGGTGTATGAAGTCCGATATTGACCCGCTGCTTGTCGCTGCATTCGGCAGCGAGACCCGGGTCCGCACTCTCGCAGTTCTTGCAGGGGCATCCCGCCCTATGACTGCATATCGAGTCGGAAAGACGGGGGATGTCCCTCTCCCGAAGGCGTACCAGGAGATTGCTCGACTCGCGGGAAAGGGGCTCCTAGCTCGAAAAGGTTCGGGATGGGTCCTTCTGGACAACGACATGCGGACTCTTCTCCAGAAGCGGGTGCGAATCGCGTGGGCGGACGATTGGTTTATTGGCAAGTCGGAACGGGCAAGCCGCGCCAAGGAACTTGCCGCGGGTACGAGGACTTGGTTCGACGGTTCCCGTTACAAGCCGAACCCGGCAATCGCCTCGCGATTCGCAAAGGAGTTTGAGCGGCCGCCGGAGAAGGATCGGATTCTTGCTCAAATGGGTCTCCGCACCTCGCGCAAATCAGGATGACGTCAGTTTCACGAGCCGAGGTCGAGCAAGCCGTGACCTCAGCGACGACGAGTTACGAAAGAATCCTGCGAATCGGAGCGCTTCTCTCGGTCGCGACGAATGAACCCGCCATCGTGGTCGGGGGATCCGCAATCGAAGTGTATCTCACGGGAGGGTACGTCTCAGGCGACATCGACGTCGTGGTCGAACGGCGGCCTGCGGCCATCAAGGTTGTCGAGTCGTGGGGCTTCATTCGGACTGGTAGAATCTGGTGGCGCGAGGATTGGAACATCGAGATAGACTTAGCTCGACCTCCCTATACGGGAAGTCGAGAACACCTTCAAACTATTCAGACCCCCTATGGGCCGGTCCTCCTTGCAGCAATCGAGGATCTTATTGTGAAGAGGCTGGCAGAGCTGAAGCATTGGCAGAATTCGCGGGCCCGAGAAGAAGGCTTGATGAGACAAGCGGAGCAGCTTGCGGTCGAGTACGCCGACCGGCTTGACGAAGGCTACCTCGACTCCCTGGCACGTAGATACGATACCGCGGATGTGCTTGTGGCCCTCAGGCGAAGAGTCGGAGATAGACGGCAAGGAGTAGAACCTGCGATTAACCGTCGATAGTGACTTGCAACGCAAACTGGGCGTAGCCTGGACGGGGTAGTCGCTCGTACTTAGGCCGTCTCCGGAGCCAAAACCACCCTGGCTCTAGTCCTCCCTTAGACGGGCCGTCGACGGCAATCGATTCGAGTCAGGGGCTGATTGGTCAACCTTGCGTGCACGACTAATCGGTGAGCGCAATGGTCATCACACCCAGTCTCAACTGAGGGTGCAAGAATCGCTACAACCACTTGTCGAGCTTCTGTTGACTCGGATGGCCGTCCTCAACGGTTCGTCCTAGTCGATAGGCGCGTAGAGCTTTGCGGAAGCTTGCGGATTCGGCGGCGTCAAGGAGTCTGTTCAGTTGAGCAAGGCAATGGTCACAAAGCCGGCCGGCTCTGATACCAATGAGCCGACTAACCCTGTGGATGATGTGGGCACGCTCGGACTTTGAGAGCTTACTACCGACCTCGGAAGCCTCTTGCTCGGAGGCCTCCACTTCTCGCACTCCACGAACGAAGCTCACGAACTCTGCGACGTCTCTCCGTTGCTCTGCGTCTAGCTCACGCGGGTGAATTGCCGGTAGTCGGCTCCGGATGATATCGAGCTCAACGTCTGAGATTCGTCCTTTGCTATAGTGTATCCACGCTCGGCTCCG
>JBEKJT010000050.1:0-11016 GCA_050011075.1 Thermoplasmata archaeon | reverse complement strand
AAGTCCCCTCGGTCGCCCATCCGGGGAACAGGGCGAAGAGACCGGTCTCCGCGGCCTCGTACGGATAGACGTCCGCCCGGACCTCCACGCCGCGGGCGCGCGCCGCCGCGATTGTGGTCAGGAGCTCCTGAGCGAGGCCCCATCGGCCCCGTCCGAGGCACTTCAAGTGAGAGATCTCGAGGCGTGCGCCGGACGAGGCGGCGGCCCCGAGGGATTCGGCGACCGACTCGCGGAGTCCCCGCCCCTCATCTCGCATATGGGTGGCATACACGGCGCCGTACCGGGCGACCTCGCGGAGCAACGGTTCGAGGTCGACGTACCGGGATCGGAGTTCGGGAGAGTACGCCAACCCTGTGGATAGGCCGAATGCGCCGTCCCGCAGGGAGCGGGCGACCCAGGTCTCGGCGTCGCGGGTGTCTTCGGGCGTCAGTGGCCCGTTCTGAAGGCCGGCGACGGCGATACGCACCGTCCCGTGTCCGACCAGCGGGGCGAGGTTGAGCGCGGGTCCTAGGGCTTGGACGCGCTGGGTCCAGGAGGGAAGGTCGGTCCAATCCCACCTGAGACGCTTCGGGACCCCCGGGTAGAACCCTTCGACGTAGGTGACGAGTTCCTCGCGGTGCTCGGGGGAGAGCGGGAAGAGGCTCCCGCCGCAATTCCCCACGACCTCGGTCGTCACACCCTGGAGTGCTTTGCTTTCGAGCCCGGGATTGGCCAGCACGGTCATGTCCGAGTGGGAGTGGACGTCCACGAACCCCGGCGCCACGTAGTGACCTGAGAGATCGAGGACGGCGGCACCCTTCGGCTCTAGCTCCCGTCCCCGCTCCTGTACCCGTCCCTGTCCGAGACGGATGTCCTCGACCCGGGGGAGACTCCCCGAGCCATCGAGAACGACACCTCCCCGGAGGAGCACCTCCCCGGTCCCGGAGGCGTTGGGCCATCGACCGGCTGTCATGACGATCGCGTGGGACCATTCCGTATCTGTTCATATACGATAGGAGCGTAAGAAAGCCAGTGAGCCGGTTCCGGATCTTCTTCGTTAGCGACCTTCACGGTTCGGAGGTCTGCTTCCGAAAGTTCCTCAACTCCGCGCCGGTCTACAAACCAGACCTTCTGATCTACGGCGGGGACATCATGGGAAAGATCCTCCAGCCGATCTTCCGTACGGACAAAGGCACTTATCTTTGGTACCCGACCGGCGAGAAGTCGTTGGAGTTCGCGGCGGCGGGTCTCCCCGAGGTCGAACGAAAGATCGCCGACCGGGGCCGCTACTCGCTCATCACCTCGCCCGAGGAGTGGGAGCGCCGTCGCAAGGACCCCGAGGAGCTGGAGAAGTTCTGCCGGGAGATCGGGAAGGATCGGGTTCGAGCCTGGCTGCGTCTGATCGAGGAGCGCCTGCTCCCGAAGAAGCTCCCGCTAGTGATGAACGTGGGCAACGACGACACCGACGGGATCCTCGAGATCCTCCGGAAAGAGGCCCCTCAGAACATGCTCATTCCCGAGGGTCAGGTCGTGAGCGCGGGGCCCTACGAGATCTACGGTTGCGGGTACGCGAACATGACCCCTTGGCACTGCCCGCGGGACCTCGAGGAGCCCGAGCTCCAGAAGTTCCTGGACCGCACCTCGGGCCAGATCGGCCGGTCGAAGCGGATGATCCTCGACATCCACGCTCCGCCCGTCAACACCTCGCTGGACCTCGCGCCCGACCTCGACGCGAACTTGAAGCCGAAGACGGTCTCGGGCCAGATGCTGATGGCCCACGTCGGCTCCCCCTCCGTCCGGGGCCTGATCGAGTCGACCCACCCTATCGCCAGCCTCCACGGCCACATCCACGAGTCGATGGGGGTCGACCAAATCGGAGGCACTCCCGTGTTCAATCCGGGCAGCGTCTACTTCAGCGGTACGCTCCAGGGACTGATCCTCGACCTGAACGAGGGCGCGGTCGTGAACCACATGTTCGTGACGGGGTAGCTCGCCCGTGTCGGAGGTCCGTCTTGACGAGCATGCTTTCCTCGGGGAAGTAGAACTGATCGTCCGGCGGGCGCACGAGCGGCAGATCCCCCTGCGCGCACTCGGCAGCGTCGGCATCTACTGCCGCATCCGACACAACCACCACGCCCGTGGGATCTACCTCCACCGCCACGGGATCGCCCACGATGGGACGCCGCGGTTCAAGGACCTCGACCTCGCCAGCTACGAGAAGCACTCGTCCGGCATCTACAAGCTATTCGTCAAGGAGCTGAACTTCACCGAGGACCGGGAGACGAACGCCCTTTTCGGGATGTACCGGAACATCTACTTCCACCCCCAGTTCAGCATCGATGTCTTCTACGACTCCCTGCGCTTCAGCCACGAGATCCCCCTCAAGAACCGCTTCCCGGAAGGGGTCACGTTGGCCCCGGAGGACCTGTTCCTAGGGAAGTCCCAGATCCACCACGTGACGCCGCCCGACCTCGCGGACATCGCGGCCCTCCTGACCGCCGTCCCGCTCGACCACATGGACCGCGTGTACCTCGCCGGGCTCCTGGGGGAGGACTGGGGGCTGTGGTACGACACGAGGATCAATCTCGACCGGACCCTGCACCGGCTCTCGGAGTGGGTCCCGAACGACCGGGGACTGACCGAGGAGAACCTGACCCTGGCCCGGCACCGGATCCACGAGTTCATCCACTTCCTTGAGACCATGCCAAAGTCCCGCCACTGGGAGAAACGTTCCCGGAAGGGGACGCAAGAACAGTGGTTCGAGGACGTGGACGAGGTCCGGTAGGCCGACGTTCGTTACCCCGCGTCCTGACGGTGGCGGGCAGCGGCGGCGAGCCCCTCGTAGAGGATGTTCGCGGCGGCCAATGCGGTGACCTGCCCGGTGTGGTCGTACTGCGGGGCGACCTCGACCACGTCGAACCCCACGATGTCGACCCCGTGCAGCGGCCGCAGGATCCGGAACAGCTCCCGCGTACTGAGGCCACCGGGCTCGGGGGTTCCCGTGCCGGGCGCAAACGCAGGGTCGAGCACGTCGATGTCGACCGAGACGTAGGTCGGGCCCCCCCCGAGGGACTGGACCAGCGAGGCTGCGACCGAGTCGGGCCCCTCCCGGTCGAGGTCCTCGGTCGTGAACGTCCGGTCGACGTAACGACCGTTGTTCGTGACATCCTCGTGGGAGTAGAGCGAGCTGCGGATCCCGACCTGGAAGACATGACCGGCCTCGATCAGCCCCTCCTCGTACGCCCGGCGCACCCAGGTGCCGTGGGTGTAGCGCTTGTCGCCCCAGTAATGGTCCCAAGTATCGTAGTGGGCGTCGAAGTGCAGTAGGCGGACCGGGCGCCCCGTGGCCGCCTTCTGGGCCCGCAGGACCGGCAGGGTGATCGAATGGTCTCCGCCGCCGATGAAGGGGATCACCTTCGAGCGGAAGAGAGGGGTCAATCCCTCCTCGATGCGGTGGAACGTGTCGTCGAGGAATCCGGGCACCGGGTCGATATCACCGAAGTCGACGGTCTCCAGGACGCGGAACGGGTAGACCTTCTGGAACAGATGGTAGGGGCGGAGGAGCCGGGAATGGTTTCGGATCGCCGAAGGACCCTCCCGGGCCCCGCTGCGGTAGCTGGTCGCATCGTCCCAGGGAACCCCGACGAAGGCGGAGCCGGTGCCCGATAGGTCCTGACGGAGCGGCAGTCGGGCGAACGTCGCGACCTGAGCGAACCGGGGGGACCGTGCCGGGTCGGTCGGCTCCGTCACGTCCGGGTTCCAACCCCACTAGTCGGGCGGGAGTTCCTTGAACGCGAGGGAGATGTCGATGCCCGAGTACGTCCGGTGGTACCAGCGCGCGACGGCGTACCACAGGGCGCTCCCGAGCAGGATCGCGACGACCGCGATGTAGCCGGTCTCCTTGTTCGACGACGTGAACCCCGCCGCGGCGCCGAGCAAGGGGAGCGTGGTGACGTAGTAGGCGGAGACCGCCGTGACGAGGAACGAGGCCCCCCCGGCGACGGTGTAGAGCGGCTTGTGGTTCTTCATGCCGAGGCGCAGCAACGCCAGCGACGTAAGGCTGACCGTGATCATCGGCAGGAAGAACAAGAGGAACACGAACGGGTCGTATAGGTCGAGATAGTAGTACGCCACGAACGGCATCAGCACGAGGCCGATCGCCGACAAGATGATGATCCCCACGTAGGGCGAGTGCGTGGTCCGGCTGACGGTGCTCATGAACCGCGGGAACAGGCGGTCGAGCGAGAAGCTGAGCGCGTATCGGGAGAAGATGTAGAGCCCGAGGATGATCCAGAGCAGGTACCACGTGACCGACCCCAGGAAGATGACCCCGATGGCGATGTTGTTCCCTCCGGCCGCGAGCATCGGTAGCGAGGTCAGACCGGGCGAGAAGCTCATGGGCTGGGGGCCTCCGAAGAAGTAGAACGAGCTCGCGACCACGCCGTTGAGGAAGTTCATCCCGACGACCTGCTCGAACACGAAGACGAGGGCCACAGAGAAGACGACGGCGAGGATGAACGACACCGACATCCCGAGGCGGATCGACCGGGAGCTGCGTCGGAACTCACCGGCGATGTAATTCGGTGCGGTCGTGAACATGAAGTAGAATGCGAAAATGAGCGGAGCGAAGAGCAGCGTGTTGGTCAGACTGCTTCCGTAGGCACCCCACGCCGAGGCGCCGTAGGCCGCGGTATCACTGTAGTACGTGCCCCCATCCGGGCTGACGTACCCCTGGGCGTTCATCATGTTGTTGACCGTGGTGACGAACGTTCCGTGGCCCATGAACGCGAGCAGCGCGACCGAGACGATCAGTCCCAGGACCTCCAGGATCAGTAGCGCCGAGAAGAGATTGAACGCGAGTCGTGGTTTCAGCACGATGTAGAGGGCCATCGCGACGATCGTGACGATCTCGCCGATGAGGACTACGTCGAGGTTGTTGAGGGTCGGGAATCCGTAGCTCAGCACGTTCCCCCACTGGGTGAACGTCGCGTTGTTAGTGATCGCTCCCCAGGCCCCAAAGCCAGGTCCTACCGAGAACGTCACGAACCAGTACGGAAGGATCGCCGCGTAGAGGATGACGTTCATCATCCGCGCAGCTCCGGCAACGAAACCGAAGTAGGGATGCAGCAGACGGGAGGAGTACACGTACTCCCCGCCGGACCTCGGCATCTCGATCGCCATGATCGTGTACGTGATCACGATCGGAACCGCGATGAGCGCGGCCACCAGTACCGCGTCCATCAGGTTCGCGCCCGTGACGAAGAGCAGGATCGTGAAGAACAGGCCGAACGCCGGGCCCGGACCGAGCGAGATCAGGTTGATCGAGAACGACTCGAACGCCCCGAGCTCCTTGACGAGCCCGCTCGACTTGCGGGCGAACACGGTCGCGGTCGGCGAGGCAGAGGCCGGTGTGGACGCGGCATCGGTCGACGCTTCGCTCATCAGTTCTCCCTACTCCGCGCGGGTCCGGAGCGAAAGCCGCGGCCGGAAATCTCCCGGCTCGGTCGCGGAGGCACGGCACGGCCTTGCGGCCGTCCCGAACTCCAGTCCCCGCACGGACCATTCCTAAGAAAAAGCGATATTTAATGGATGGTAAAATCGGATTTACGGGTCCGGTCGGCTCTCGACTCCGGGCGAAGCTCTAAGCGCGGAACGTGTTGGCATGCCCGAGGGCTCACGCATGACCGATTCCCCAAACTCCGGCCGCCTCCCTCTCGCGATCCCCGACCCTCGCGTCAGCGATCGGGTCCAGCGTTTCCCGGAGTCGGTCATCCGAGAGATGACCCGCATAGCCGACGTGCACGGCGCCGTGAACCTAGCCCAAGGCTTCCCCGACTTCGACCCGCCCGAGGAGGTTCGGCAGGCCGCGATGGAGGCGATCCGCACCGGCGGCAACCAATACTCGGTCACGTGGGGAACCCCGGGATTGCGCCAGGCGATCGCTCGCAAAGCACGACGTTTCAATCGTATCGAAGCCGACCCCGACAAGAACGTCGTGGTCACCTGCGGCGCGACCGAGGCGATGATGGCCGCGATGCTCTCTCTCGTCGACCCCGGAGACGAAGTGATCGTCACCGAACCGTTCTACGAGAACTACGGCCCCGACGCGATCGTGACCGGGGCCCGCGCTCGCACGGTGCCCTTGGACTGGCCGGACTGGCACCTCGACGAGGAACGGTTGAAGAAAGCGTTCACGGCGAAGACCAAGGCCGTGGTCGTGAACACCCCCAACAATCCCACGGGTCGTGTGTTCTCGAAAGCCGAGCTCGCTCTCCTAGCGGACATGTGCGAGGATTACGATGCGGTCGCGATCACCGACGAGATCTACGAGCACATCGTGTTCGATGGCCGTCGGCACATTTCACTCGCCTCCCTTCCCGGGATGGCCGAGCGGACGATCACCATCGATGGGATCTCGAAGACGTACAGCGCCACCGGATGGAGGGTCGGGTGGGCGATCGCCCCGACCACGCTCGCCAGCGCCATGCGGCGGGCCCACGACTTCCTCACCGTATGCGCCCCCCACGCATTCCAGGTCGCCGCCGAGGTGGCCCTCGGACTTCCTGAAAGCTACTACACCGACCTCGCGCGGAACTACCAACGAAAGCGGGACCGGTTCGTGGCGGAACTCCAACGGCAGGGTCTCGGATGCTCTCCGCCGGAGGGGGCGTACTACGTGATGGCGGACATATCGAAGTTCCCGTTCGAGGACGATTGGGCGTTCGCGATGGCCCTCATCGAGCGTTGCGGCGTCGCGTGCGTGCCGGGCAGCAGCTTCTTTGCCCGCCGCGAGGACGGGCAGAAGTTCGTGCGTTTCGTCTTCGCCAAGTCGGACGAGACCCTCGACCAGGCCATCGAACGACTCTCCGGACTGGATGCGCTGACCGAGAAGAGCATGCGCGCCACCCTACCGCGGTCCAGCGGACGCCGGGCGAAACGACGCGCCCAGGAACGCTCGCGACGAAAGGGTCTGCCGCGAAGTAAGCGAGCCGAAACCAGGGCTCACCGCGTTCCCTGAACGGCAGAATCCGCCGGGCCGCGGAGGGGGATGCCGATCGGCAGGGACGCGTCGGCGTCGAGGTCGTTCCTCTCGTTCGGACGCTTCGCCTTCGGGACGAGCGAGAAATCGAGTTCGGTCACGAGCGTTCCTTCCTCGGAGCCGATGTGGCGCATGCGTCCGAACGGGTCACTCACGCTCGATTCGCCGGGGAATCGGGCGCCCCGCTCAAGGCCGGTGCGGTTCGCAAGCACGACAAAGATCCCGTGGGAGAACGCCGTGGCGAGCGCGAGATGGGTGTAGGGCTGCAGACCCGAGAGCAGGCCTATCGGTTCTTCGGCCCACGCGGTCGGTACGAGGAGAGCCTCTGCTCCTGCGCGAGAGTAGTACGATCCGAGCTCGGGGAACTGGAGGTCGTAGCAAACCTCGATCCCGAACCGGTGTCCTTGGAACTCGACGATCAGGGGCTCATGTCCTCTCTGGAAGATCTTCTTCTCGTTGTTCCAGAGGTGGATCTTGCGATAGATTTGAGTTCTCTCCGAAGAGACGACGTACGCACTGTTGTAGAACTGGCCGTCCGCCTCCTCGGCGAACCCGCCCACCAGAAGCCGGCCCTGCTTGCGGGCGATCGCTTCGAGAGGGGCGAGCGACGCCGGCGGGTCGGTGAAGCCCCGGATCTCGTTCGGTCCCTCGTAGCAGTAGCCGCACGAGGAGAGTTCCGGAAACACGACGACGTCCGAGTCGGTCGAATCGGCCCAATCCCGAATCCGGTCCCAGTTCTCCTTTCGTCCCGGAAAGCGCGGCGTGAACTGCACGACCGTTACGCGCATCGACCGTCCTAAGAGGAAACCCGCTTACAAAACCTCCGAACGTCGGGTGGGGGGTCGCGCCTATGAGTGCCCACAGGGCTTTTCCCTCAATCCGGGATTCGCCCCCACGTCGTGAGCGATTACGGGCAGGGTCGAAATCCCGAGGTACGCCCAAAGGGTTTTGGTCTAACTCGCCAACACGTCGTCGGGCCCGGACCGCCGTCGAGCGAGGCCGAAATCGGGAGCAGTCCCCGCCTCAGCCTCCTTCGAACGCAGCGGCTCGCAAGCTCGCAGAACCGGACCGTGCGCATGACTCTCAACGAACCCGACCCCCCCAACAACCCGCGCCCCTCCGTGACCGGTTCCGTTAGGGTGGTCAGGTATGCCGCGAGCCGACGGACGGTTCGGCGAGAGGTTGCCGCATGACCCACCTCCCGCCCGTCGCCGAACTCCTCACGCTCGGGCTCCTCGTCGGCATTGCCTCGGCGGCGATCTGGGCGGTTCCGACCCTGTGGGTGCGTCGGACCGCATGGAAGGAACCGGCCCGCGCCACGTTCCTGTCCGTCTTCCACGGTCCGGTCCTTGCCGCTGTGCTCGCCGCCGGGATCTTTGAGTTGGACCAGTTGTTCTGGAACGCGAACCCGGGGGAGTTTTCATCCCTGCTCGCGCCCACCGCGGTCGCATTCATTGCAGAGCTCGCGGTGATCTGGACCGTCGTCGGAACTGCCGACCGAGCGGTCCGACACCACGTGCTTTCCGATCAGGAGAAGCCAGGTCGGTTGCTTCTCTATGGGATCTACGCGGCGGGCCTCTTCGGCGTTGTCCTCGTCCTTCTCTTCTCCCCCATCGTGCCGCGACTTGCCGGGGGAAGCTGGGCCCTCGTCGGGTTTGGTGTTGGACTCCTCGCGACCTACCTCACAGTCTACATCGTGGACGTGGCCCTGGAGCGGTACTTCGGTGCGCTCGCCCGCCACCGGCCGCGCCTCGAGACGATCTACCGCTTCGTCCGGCGCGCGATCCTGGCCATCATCGTGATCATCGGCGTCGCAGCCTCCACGTACGCTAGCTTCCCGGTCGCGGCCGGCGCCGTCACCTCGCTCCTGCTCGCGGCGGGCTTCCTCGCCATCATCGTGGGGATCGCCGCCCAGTCCACCCTCTCGGACGTCATCGCGGGCGCGATGGTCTCGGTCGCCCAACCGTTCCAGATCGGGGACTCGGTCGATTTCAACGGAGAATGGTGTTACGTCGAGGATATCCGCCTCACGTTCACCGTGCTGCGGACCATCGACCTGCGACGGCTCATGGTCCCGAACTCGGTCATCCAGTCGAGCGTGATCACCAATTACAGCGCCGTCGACCCGACGATCCTCGTCACGGTCTTGATGCAGATCACCTACGAATCCGACGTCGACAAGGCCCGGGAGATTATGGTCGAGGAGGCGCGCCAGCATCCGCAGTTCCTCCCCCGCCCAAACTTCCCGATCACGCACGTCATGGACTACTTGGACAACGGTGTGCAGCTCAGACTCCGCAGCGCGGTAAAGGACCAGCCCACGGCCTTCCAGGTCCAGAAGGACCTCCTCTACTCGATCCGCAAGCGTTTCGATGCAAGCGGGATCCAGATCCCCTACCCGACACGACGCGTGATTGTCGACTCGACACTGTCGACCCGCCCGTCGGGGAGCGTTCCGACGCCGACACCTCCCCCCGACTCGCGGACCCCGTCCAAATAGGGCCCCGAGCCCCCGCTGCGCCCGGGTCGCGGACGGGGGGTTTTGCCTTCGGGCTTGGCTCCCCGTGGCTCCGGGCTCGGGCCGATCCGGGTGCCGGGATCCGGTTCGCCAGCACACGATTGTCGTGGGGACTCCCTGTCCACGACGGGTGTCCCCTGAGGTAGGGAGTCTTAACACCCCGAGAGATTAGCGCTACCAGCTTCCGAGCAGAATGCGATGTCTCCCTCCAGGGCGTCTCCCATCAGCATGTCCGCACCGGACCTCACCGGACCGAGTTCATTCCTAGATTGGCCCTCCGCGGTCGGACCCTCGCGAGGGTCGCACCGGAACCGCTCGTTCTCCCACCTTCATCTCGAAGTGGACCTCGAACCGGAGGTCGTTCGTGAACCGGGACTCCCGGTGTTTCGCCAGATGGAAGCGCTCCTTCGCGAGCGTAAGGTGGTGGAGGTCGAGGACGTTCTCCGTCTCACCGCGGCGCTACTCCACGCCTTCTCCGCCCTCGGCTTCAGTCGGGTGGACCATTGGGAAGTCCTCCCAGGCGGTTGGCTGCCACTACCCGAACCGAGCCACGAGCGTCGGACAGAGCCGGTGGGCCATCTCTTGCGAGCGCTCGCGAGCGACGAGTGGAGGCGGATCGCCATGGCGCGGAGCTTCGCGGTCCGGCTCTCGGGCCATGGACAGGTGCGCGCCGACGCGGTCGTCCGCCGGGTCCATCGCGAGCGGCTCCACTCGATCTCCATCGACCTCTGGGGTCACGTCACGCGAACCGATGTGAAGGACCTGTTCGGTGCGCTCCGGACCCGCCTTCCCGTCCTGCGCGTCCGCGTGACCGCATACACGCCGGCCTAACGGGTCGGTAAGCCGTCATTCTCAGGGCTGCCGGGTGGGGCGAACCCGCTATAGAGGGATGAACCCGTTCTCGGCCGACATTGTTGGCACCCATGTTCGGATTGTACGGACCGGCCCTCATCGTCGCGTTCGTCATCACGATCACCGAAATGACCGAGGTCGTGGCGCTCGTCTTCGCACTGAGCGCCGAACACGGCACGATCGCCCACGGGGCTCTCGGAGCGGTCGGTGGGACCGCGACCATTGCGGTGATCGCGCTCGCCTTCGGCGCTTTGATCATCTCGTTCCCCCGCGAGGACCTGCTTTGGGCGTCGGCTGCTCTGTTGACCGCGTTCGGCGTGTTCCTGTTCCGAAGCACCCTTCGAACGTATCGCCGGTCCCGGGCGGGAACGACCAAGCCGCCGGCCTCTAAGGGTGCCGGGGGGTCCGCGCTCCAGTTCGCCGGGGGCTTCTCCGTCGGAGCCATCGAGGCGACCGAGACCGTGGTCGTCCTGATCGCCCTAGCAGCCGCCGGGTACGGGTCTTCCGCCCTCCTGGGGGCCGTGGTGGCCGGAGCGACCCTCGTGATCGCCACCGCACTCGTCCACCAACGGATCCGCCGGATCAAGGTACCGTTGCTCAAGCTGGGAGCGACGTCGATGCTGTTCGC
>JBEKJT010000049.1:0-11203 GCA_050011075.1 Thermoplasmata archaeon | reverse complement strand
GATGCTGTTCGCGTTCGCCGTCTTTTGGGCGGGCGAAGCGGCTCACGTGAACTGGCCCGGAAGCGACCTCTTCCTGATACCGCTGTTCCTGCTCTCCCTCCTGGTGGTCCGAAGCTCTGTGGAACTTGGCCTCCGGCGGACACCGCAGGCACCGACCCCCACCTGAGCCGATCGCCGAAGACCCAAGCCCAGTGAACAGTGCGGATCGGGCTCGAGCGACTGCCCAGGACGCGGAAGGGTTTCGACGTCCGCCGGCCCGACGAGATCAGGCTAGGCGCGCGAACGGACCGCTCTATCGGAGCTCGGTTTGGGTAGCACCATGAGCCCTTCCTTCGGGTCACCGATCAGCATCCCCCGTCCCTGAAGGAAGAGTTGACCGACCCACGCGATCGTGACGGCATCCAACTCGTCATGGGTCAACGGGCGAACGCGCAGCGGCCCGGCGAAACCTTCCCTCAGCAGCCGGGCCTGGAGAGCGGGGACGCCCTCCTGTTTGCGGGGGATGCCCAAGAGGTCCTGCGCGCCTCCGGGGTATCCTTCGAGCACCGGGATCCCATTGCGACGAAGCGCTTCCGCGAGTTCCATGCCACGGACGGTCAGCATCCGCATGGGGCCGAGCGTCAGGGGGAAGAATCGGATCCGCAGGCGCAGAAGCTCCCGGTCGCATTGCCGGAGGTGAGGGCCGCTGCGGTCCTCTATCGTGGCCCGCCCCCGAGGGAGCGATAGGGGGGCATCGATCACCACGAGGTCGGGCCGCGCACGGACCACCGTCTCCAGGATCTCCGGGTCGGCCCCGAGCACCGCCACCTCGAGAGAACGGCGGGAGCGAAGGACGCAGCAACCCGTTGCGCGTCGAGGGGAGCCGGCGAGGTCGAGCCCCACCACGGTTCTCGGCCGGGCGCGGGCCCTCCTTGGGGAAGCCGAAAAGGGCTGCGTATACGGCGGCACGTCGCCGGGCATGAGGCGAGACCAGGCACTCTGGGCTATCTCAACTTTGGAGGAGCCGGGGCGGAGCCGGAGGAAGGGGGGCGCCACCGGAGCCTCCTTTACAGAGGCAGGCGGAGCTAATGAGGAGCGAACGACTCCAGAATGAAGAGTCTATGGCGAGTTCTTGTCCGGACTGCGGATCAGCGGTCGAGTATACGGACCGGGAGGTCCGATTGAGAACCGGCACGTGCGCCGCATGCAGCCACGAGTTCACCTTCGTGGCCGGAACGACGATCGAGATTGGAGAACCCCTGAAACCCGGCGAAACCCCCTCTCGGGGCGCGCCGGCGGCTCCCGCCGTGCCTGGACCGGAATGCGCGGACTGCGGAACGCCGCTGGTGTTCCGCGCTCGGTCGGACGGGTCGCTCGAGGCCAGCTGCGAGGAATGCGAATCGACCACCCTCTTCGTCCCCAGCTCCCAAGCCGAGGAACGCCGTCCTTCCCGAGGGAGGCCCCCGCGCGAAGATCGGGAATCCTCCATGGGACCGGGACTGCGCGGTCGGCCGTGCCGCCAGTGCGGGGCCCCTCTGCGATTCACGACGAACGACGAGGGTTCTCTCGTCGGGGAATGCGATTCGTGCGGGAACAAGTTCACCCTGCCTCCCCGAGAATTCTCGGGGGGAGGACGCTCCAGCGACCGCAGGCCCGGCCGTCCGGGGGGAAGTCGCTACGGACCGCCCCGGGGTCGCCCTTCGTACAATCGCGGCCCGGGCGGATACAATCGTAGACCGAGGCCGTACGGGCGAGACCGCCGCGAATCGGACGACGACGACGAGGACAACCGTCGTCGCCGACGCCGAAGTTCCGAGTGAGCGATCTCACCCCTGCGGACTTCGTCCGCACTTGGCTCCCCTACGACGATACGTTCCTGTTCAGAGGAGCCCTACGTCCTCCGGGCTACGGTCGAACCTCCGCAAGTGACTCCGTCCCGGTGTTGCAAGGCCCAATTGGAAGAGAAGAAGGAAAGGGTTGGTCACGGAGACCGTTTCCCGCCTTAGACCGGCAGGACCTTACGGCCGTAGTTCCAGTTGGTCAGGTCGGCCGTCGCGACGTACCACGCGAGGAACCCGTCGAAGATGATCTCCCCGCCGACCGCCCAGTTCGCGCCGTTCGAGCCCACGAACGTCGACTGGCCCTGGGCGATACTGACGTACTTCACCACGAGCAGGATGAACGCGATGAACAGGAACAGGAACACCATGAAGATGCCCCATCCGTGCTTCGGAGAATTGATCAGGAACGTGAAGGTGAACATCATCCACACGAACGCGAACCCTGCAACCCCGTAGGCAAAGGGTGACGCAAGCACTCCGGGCAGGTTGATGAAGTCGGTCAACATCAGCGTGAAGGCGATCCAGAACGCCCCGTAGCCGACGAACGCCGAACCTGCGAACACGTTGCCCTTGCGCAACGCAATCAGTCCCGCGGCGAGCTGGGCTGCTCCACCGAAGGACAGAGCCATCCCGTAGACGGCCCAGTTGCTCGTGAACCCGTTTACATACGGGGCCGGCAGGCTCGACAACCCGGCCAGCATGGTCGTGGTTCCGAATCCCATCAGACCCACGACCGCCGGGGTGCCCCACCACTCTGGTTTCTCCTCCACCTTCGGTGGAGCTTCCTCCATCCCTTTCGCGGTTTCCATCGTCTCATTGGACGCTGGCATGTTACGGTCGCGCACGCGATTCTAGTAGATAATCCCTGTTTTCGACGGGAGATGAGTGTTACGCGAGTTTTAGGGTGGTTTCTCGCCGGAGTTTGGGTCCGTCGAAACGGCTCGCAAAGGGTCATTCTTATGGCTCCCCCTGCCTCCCTTCTTGCCGGCTTAGAGGCATTATGGAAGACCGAAACGACCTTTCGCGGATCGTGCTCGGCCAGACCCGGGTGATCCTCACCCGCGACCTTTCTGTGATGAACCCGAACCTCGTCGAGGGGTCTCAGGGCCGTGTGGTGGGGAAGATCGCGAGCTACACTCTCAAGGTCGCTTTCCCCAACGTGACCGTGGGCATCAATTGGCGTGACTGCGACATCGTCGCGGGCAAGACCGGCATGCCGACCGCGGCCGACCAGCCCAAGGTCGTCCCGAAGCCCAGACACATGGGCGAGGAATAGCCCGCTCGAGGGTGTGCCTACCGGGCCTCTCCGACCGGGAGCAGCGCCCGCACCTGGGCGAGGACCTCGTCGAGCCGGGTCACGACGTACGGGGTCTTGGGCCGGTCCCAGCTGTCGGGCAAGAAGAGGGCCTTGTATCGTGCCCCGTAGCGGTTCAAGCCGGTGAACAAAATCCCCGCCCGGAGTCCGGCGCGTCGTGCCCCCTCGATGTCAGACCAGCCATCGCCCACGTGAACCGTACGACCGGGTCGCTCGCCCAGTTCCGAAAGTGTCGCGTGGAAGATCTCGGGCGCGGGCTTCGTCCAGGGATGCTCGTCGCTGAACACGTAGGCCTGGATGTAGGGGTCGAATCCCATAGCGCTCAAGACCGGACGAAGGAACCGCCCGGGTTCGCCGACGGTGTTGGAGATGAGTCCGAGGCGGTACCCGTCCTTTCGAAGCGCCGCGAGGAGCTCGATGGCCCCGGGGGCCCGCTCGAACGGGAGGTTGGCGACCTCGGCTGCGAGACCGTCAAGGTACTGTTCAGGGTCGGGGGACCGCCCGCCCGCCCGTCCCGCGCGAAGGAGCTGGTCCACAGGGGTCACGGTCCTGCCCTTGCTCGATTCCGCCACGGCCTCCGCGTAAACCCGTTCGAACTCTCGACCCAACTGGTCCTCGTTCAAAACCGGCGCCCCGACGACCTGGGGCGACTGTGCGAGGACCCGGCGCGCGATCGTGACCTGGGCCTGCATGTACGCCTCCTCCGCCTCCGGCTCTAGGTAGATCAGCGTGTGCCAGAGGTCGAGCGTCACGGCGGGCAAGGTCGGGAGGTCCTCCTATAGAGCACTCAAGGAGTCGATGGGGGATAGATAGGGGGTTCCCTCCTTGCGCAGACCCTGACATCGGCGCCGGCGCGCACCTCAAGATGGTCGGGCGGTTACGGAAGCGATGTCCGATTCGTCGCCCCGGCTGCTCGTGACCCTCCGGCCCCGAGAATCCGTGAGTCGAGCAATCACGGGAGCGCTCCCCACGGTCCCATGGGCCTACACGGAGGTCAGTAACCCCGCCTCCTGGGGCTCGGTCGAGGTGATGCTGGTCGGTGCGCTGGACCGGGAGTTGCCTGGGTTCATCGCATCGGCCACCCCCCGTCTCTCGTTCGTCCAGCGGATCTACACCGGAGTCGATGGTTTCCCGTTCGACCGGCTGCCGCCCACAGTTCGGGTCGCCGGCAACGTGGGAGCGTACGCGCCGTTCGTCGCAGAACACGCGGTCGCCCTCGCACTCGCAGCCGGCCGGACCCTGGTTGACTCGCACGACCGGGTCCGTCGCGGCCAGATGCGACCGCCCCCCGAACACCGTTTGCTCTTCCGTCGGACGGCCGTCATCCTGGGCTACGGAGAGATCGGTCGGGCGATCGCCGACCGACTCGTGGGGTTCGAGATGCGGGTGGTCGGGGTCAATCGAACGGGCCGGATGGCCCCCGGCTGCGTGGCGATGTATCCGGAAGAGGCCCTCGCGACGGCGGTGGCGGAGGGAGACTTCGTATTCGACGCGCGCCCGCTGACCCGCACGACGCGCGGGTCGGTGGACTCGAAACTCCTTGCCGCGATGAGGTCCGAGGCCGTCTACGTGAACGTGGGCCGTGCGGGAACGGTAAACGAGAAGGCCCTCTTCCGTCACCTGGTCGAGCACCCGTCGTTCCGGGCGGCGCTCGATGTTTGGTGGGGCGAGGACTTCGAGCACGGCCGGCTCGTCCAACGGTTCCCCTTCGCGGACCAGCCCAACTTCGTAGGGACTCCCCACGTCGCCGGTTTCGGCCCGGGCGTCGAGACCTATGTGATCGCAAAAGCCCTCGAGAACGTCGGTCGTTTCTTCCGCGGAGAGGTCCCGCGCAACGTCGTTGACCGGCGGGAGTACACCGGCTGAGTCCGGCGGACTCAGGACCCGGGCGCCGCGCGGGCACCGGCGGGGGCGCTTGGGGGAGTGACGAGCGCCGTACGCCGGCGATAGAGCCAGGCCAGGGCGACGAAGACTACGACGTCGATCGGAACGAGCGCGGATCGTCCTAGAAGGAACTCGGAGAAGGGGGAGAGGGCCACGTAGAACCCAATCCCTCCCAGGACGAAGGCGAACCGGGCCTTCTCCCCCGCGGCGGAGGGTGCGAGGCAGAGGGCGAACGCTGCCACGCCCAGGTAGAACGCCAGGAGCCGTACGATCCCTACCACGGGATACGGCCCGAGGTCGGGGGTTTGCCATGTGCCCACTTGCCCGACCACGAAGAACAGCACGCCCACGGTGGCGGCAGCGGCGGCCGACGGGACCCACCGCGAGGACGCTGCGAACGCGCTGAAGCTCTCGCCCCAGCGCTCGGCCAAGAGAACCATGAGGGCGACGAATCCGAACATCCCGAGCCAGTCGACCAGCGATAGGGGATACGCGCCCACGAGGAACGACGTGACGATCGCCACGACGAACGGGACGGGAACTAGAAGCACGGCCCACCGGTCGCTCAGGAACCGGGTGTCCCGCACCTCTGGCCAGAACTGCCGACTCAGGAAGATAGGGAAGGAGATGGAATAGACCGCGTGGAACGGCACGATCCACTCGGCCCACAGCCAGTTCACGCCACCCAGGCGGCCATACGAGCCTTGCACCGCGACCCCGGGCCAGGCGGGGTTGAAGAGCGAGTGGGCGGCCATTCCCTCGTTGAGGACCCCGAACGCGAGCCCGAGCAGGAGGACCCCGGCGGGCCCGGTACGGTACCGGATCGCGAACTCGCGTATCAGCAGGGCGCTCAGGCCGTAGATCGCCATGAAGACGAGCAGGAGACCGGCGGAAGGACCCAGGCCTGCGGCGCGGTCGACCCCGAGACGAGCTCCGCTAAGAACGGAGCCAACAGGACCAGGAGGAACGCCTTCCAGCGGTTAGAAGCCGGGCGCGTCGCACTCACTCCAGGGGGTTAGTTCAGCGTATTCGCTCGAGCGCGAACGAACCGACGATGAGCGCCCGCTGCGTCGCCCGGCACTCGATCCAGTCGCGGGTCTCGACGTCGCCGAACCCTTTCACGGAGAGCAGCAGGCGGTCCCGGTCCTGGCGGAAGAGGAGCGCCCCGTCCATCCGGCTGAGCAGGGTCTCCACCTGGGCCTCGGACAAGGCTCCCGCCTCGAGCGAGTAGACCACAAGGGAGTTCCGGGGCTTGAGGATCCCGACGACGTTCTGCAGGAAGGAGAAGCTCGCCCGCTCGTCCCCGTGGGCGAGCACTGCCGAGAGGCCCAGGAACCCGACGCGGAACGCCGGCGGGCGTGCCGCTTCCACGGCATTGGAGGCCTGGACGAGGTTCGAGAGGATTCCCGCGCGATCGTCGGATCCCTTCACGACGACGTGATGGGCGTCGGTCGTAGCGCCGGACCCCGACGCATCGATCCAGCGGACCATGCCCATCTGCTCGTACTCCCGGAACTGTGGGAGGACCACGCCGAGGCTCTGGGAGATCTCGTTCGGGGACCGGGAGGCGGTCACGAGGATCACCGGTTCGCCGCGTTTCAGGCCCTCCGCGATGAACGAGTAAAGTACCACCTCCTTCCCCACGAACGGGTCGCCCACGAGCACGACGTGCCCGTGCGGAGGGAAACCTCCGAGCAACAGGTCGTCGAGGCGGGGAGTTCCCGTAGGGAGCCGATCCGGGATGCGACGGGCCACGGGCGCTACGAGGGTCTCGGATTCGACGGCCGCGGGCCACGGAGCGGCTTCGCTCAGGTCGCGGATGCCGCGGGAACGACCGCCGGGAGCGCGGCTCGATGCCGCCCGCCCCGGTTGGTCCATCCCTCCGACGGCAGCCACTGCGGCCAGGCTAGCGAAGGATAGGTCTCCGCCCCGGTCGATCGCCTGGCGGCGCAAGCTTACCTCCTGCTCGGACGCGAGTACCGCCTGCTCGCGTGCGGTGAGGTTGCTCTCGCGCCGCTCGACGTCGCTCGTCAGGGTCTTGAGGCGTGCTTCGCGCTCCGTCACGGCCGTCTCTCGGTCGGCCAGCGCCTTCAAGGAACGGTCCAGGTCGGCACCCTTCTGAGCGGTCGAGACCGACTGCCGGTTGTATTCCTCGAGTCGTCCGGAGTAGTCCTTGGCCGCCGTCTCGTACTGAAGGCGTCGCTCGTCCGCGGCCTTGAGCTGGTCCGCGAGCGCGGCCTCGCGCTGCTGAAGCGCGGCTTGCCGTGCCGCCAGCTCGGCCTCCTTCTGGGCCGCGCGCTTCTGGGCCTCCTCGGCCGCCTTCGCGCGTTCGCCGGCCTCTCGGGCCTTGCGCCCGAGCAAGATGTTCTGCTCGTCCAGGACGGACTTGAACTGCTGGAGCTTGACCTCCCGGTTCGCGAGGTCCTGGCTCGCGGCGGTCGGGGCAGAGGCACCGGGTTTCCCCGCGATCTCCTTCGAGGAGATCTCCCCTTCGCGACGCAGTAGCTCTTGGGTCTTCTGGTCCAGTTCCTTGCGACGGGACTCTAAACGCCCCTCAGTCTCGGGCACGGCCGCGAGCCGGTGTTCCAGGTCCTGCTGGCGCTGGGTGAGCTCGACGTCCCGTTTGGCCTGTTCCCCTTCCCGTTCGACCAGCCGCTGCTCTCGCGTGGAGACCTGGGGCAGAAGGCGGGCGACCTCCTGCTCGCGGATCTCGAGACCCTTCGTCTTGTCCTCGACGAGCCGGGCCCGACCGTCCATCTCGGCGATCTTTCCCGCCCAGGTCCGTTCCTTCTCGGCGACCGCGTCCGAACGCTTTCGGTAGTCCTCTTCGAGGTCGTCGAGCTGGGCCCGGGCCTCCTTGAGGCTGTCGTTCTGCCGACGGACGGAAAGGTGCTCATTCTCCACATCGGCCTCGCGCTTGACGAGTGCGGCCTCGCGGAACTGGAGCGCCTCTTCCCGCTGGCGGACCTCGTCAGCAAGCCGGAACATGCGGCTCTGGCCCGAGGTGATCAGCTCGCGCTCGTGCGGGCGCGTCCCCGAGGAGATCAGGTGGAGCAGCGAGCCGGACGTCTGGTAGAAGATCGCCGAAAGGAACAGGCTGACGGCGAACCCCGCCGAGACGCTCGCGGCGTTGCCGGGGAAGTACGCGAAGAGGGCGGTCGCAACGGGGAGCGCGGCGCAGACGGCGCTCGCCCACTGGCGGCCGGTCCAGCCCGTCCACGTGAGCACGATACCGAGCAGGGCGAGGGAGATGCCCGCCAGTTCCACCGGATAGAACCAGGGGAACAGTGAGAGGGTCGCGAACGGGCCGACCGCGGCGACCCGCAGCCCGTAGGTGATGGCGATGAGGGCGTTCACGGCGACCGCTCCGACGGTGACCGAAAAGTGCGTCTCCCAGGGCCAGAGCTGGAAGACCTCCCACTTCGAGACCAGTCCGATCCCGGCGATGGCGAGGCCGGCCGCGAGGGGAAGGATCAGGAAGAACGTCTTACCGAGCGCGGCCGCGCCGACGTCCCCGGAGCCGAGCGTCGGAAGCTGCGGGTAGAACAGGAGCACCAGGATCCCGTCGAGGGCGAGCATCGCCGAGAGGAAGATCGCGTAGAGGTGCGCCGAACGGCCGATCCGAAGCTGCAATAAGGCGTCGTTCTTGGCGAGCTCGAAATCCTCAGGGGAGGGCACGGTGACCGACCGACTTCCCGGCGCGGGAGCGGGCGTCGTAGAGCCCCGGGTCGGCGACGAACCCTTGCGCCCGGGCGCGGGGACCGTGACGCTGCGGGAGGACGGAGGCGACGGCGTGTCCCCCGCTCCTTTCGACATAGGAACTCTACGGGAAAGATGGGGGTCGGCCGTTACTTAATCCTGCTCATCGACCGCGACTCTTGGTGGCCGCCATCAGAACGGCGGCGGCCTCGGTCCAGCGGCGGGGTTGCCGGCCTAGCTCCTCCTCCATTTGGAGCAAGTGCGCCCATGCCTTCGGGTCGGTCCGGATCTCTTCTATGCGTGAGGCCAGCGCACCCAGCGCGGGCGCGACGGCCTGTATTTCGCGGACCTCCCATCCTCCTTCCAGGAGCGTGTGAGAGAGCTCCATGGCCGGGAACCTGCGGAACTCCCCTTCCTCGGCCTTGCGGTACGGCATCCGGTCGAATCCTTCTCGTTCTACCCGAGGCACGAGGGCACGCACCGGAGCTCGCAGGAGGCGAGCGACGCTGGTCCGCGGCAGGCGCGCAAGATAGCGCGACCGCTCGCCCGGTCCCGGCGCAACCTCCAAGACGAGGGTTCCGCCCGGCGCGACCAAGGAGGTCGCGGCGTCCCGGAGGCGGTCGGCCGACGCCCCGGCGAATCCGAGCGTGTTGCCGAGTACGGCCACCTCCCCGAAGGCTTCCGGCGGAAAGGGTGGCGCCAGTCCGTCTCCGCGAACGAGGTCCGAGGGTGGCGGGCCTTCCGACGGAGGCATCGTGTGCGCCCGCGCCGAACGCAACATTTCCCGCGACACATCCAGGGCGACCTTACGGGTCGAACCGCTTCCGACCCCGTGGGTGAACCGTCCCGGCCCGGACCCCAGGTCCAGCGCCCAGGAAGCAAAGACCGCGTGTCGCAGGAGAAACCGCTCGCGCAGTTCTCGCCAGAGTTCCCGCTGGGGCGTCCCCTCGTATCGGGCCCACTCCCGCTCGGCCCGATACGGGTCGGCGTTTCGGAACCGTTGCGCAGCCGGTGGAGCGGGGGCCGTAGAGGCGGTACCCGTAGTGGAGACTCGCCGTCGGGAAGACCGACGCCGAGCCTGCGATTCCGAGGGCATGGAGGACCGTGCCTCCTCGAGGGAGTCGCCGGAGGGATAGCGTTTCGGTGCTTCACGTCGGACTGGACCAATTTATATGGGGTCCCCCTACCGACCCACGGAGTTTGCATGCCGTACTACGAGTGTCCCAAGTGCGGCGGCGGCTACGTTATCGACGTGCCGCCGAGCGCCCGACCGACCTGTGACCGTGACGGGGCTCGCCTGAAACGCGCCAGCGATGCGTCGTACGAACGCAACGCGCGCGAGGACTGAGCGCCCAGTCCCTGCGCGGGCCGATGGCCGTCTCTCGGGAACGATACGGGCCGCTCGTGCACCGGTCGGTGCACCACGGTGCGACCCTCTGGATCGTCGGAGTGCTCCAATTCCTCGTCGCGATGATCGTCACCCAATTCGGGTGGTCGAACCCGTCGTACAGCCTCAGCCAGAACTACATCAGCGACCTCGGGGCGGTCGATTGCGGCGAGTTCGCCCGCCGTAACATCTGCTCTCCGTGGCACGTCGTGTTCAACGGCTCGATCATTCTCATGGGGGTGCTGCTCATCCTCGGGATACTCCTGCTCCCGAGCGCTTTCCCCAACCGGCGGTCGCGCGCCCTGGGCCTCGGCCTCCTCGCGCTCGCGGGACTCGGCGCGATCGGCGTCGGAACCTTCCCCGAGGACGTCAACCTGACCGCGCACACCATCTCGGCGCTGCTCGCCTTCGCCGGAGGAGGGTTCGCCCTGATCGTCCTCGGCGTCGCGATGTTCCGCGACACCCGATGGGATGGCTATCGGGCTTACTCGCTCCTCTCAGGCCTCGTCACCTTGGTTGCGCTGGCCCTCTTTAGCTCCCACTCTTGGCAGTGGGGCGGTCTCTGGGCCGACCTGGGCGCCGGAGGGATCGAGCGCCTGATCGTCGCACCGGTCCTCTTGTGGGCGCTCCTTGCCGGGATCCACCTTCTGCGGATTCCTGCCTTCGCTCCCCGCCAGATCCCGAAGACCACCGCGACGTAGGTCCGCGCGCGGAAGGTTTCATCGACCGCTCGGGTGGGGTCGGAGACCGATGAACGGGACCGGTCCGCCTCCACGGCCCGGACGTTGCCCCGAATGTGGGGGGCGCCTCGGCGATCCCGTGAGCGGGGAGGTCCACTGCTACGTCGAGTGCGAAGATTGCGAGACCTGGTTCGACCTGATGGACGCTCGGGTCGTGCTCTCGGGTGGATCGCCCTCGGCGTAGCCGGCTCAATCTCGTCGGGGCGGCGGCGCCCCGACCGCCGCTCGACTGACCCAGAGACCGACGGTCGAGACGTCGGCCGGCTCGAACCCGATCCGTCGGCAGAGTCTCAGCGCCCGCAGGTCGTGGCTTGTCGTCACGGTGTGGAGCTCGGCGAAGTCGCGCTCGCGCAGCGCC
>JBEKJT010000048.1:0-11462 GCA_050011075.1 Thermoplasmata archaeon | reverse complement strand
GCCTCGTCGGTCCCGCGGAGCGCGACGCCACAGCGCTCGCAGCTCGGGCGGTACGCCATGGTCGGCCGAGGCGGAGGGCCTAGATAATGCTCCGCGCCCCGCGGTTACGCGACGCTCACCGAGACGATGTCCGAGTGGCGGAGGAGGATCGCGCGGGCGACCTTGAGGTTCTTTCCCGCCTTGCCGATCGCCCGGGCCTTCCAGGACGGGTCGACCGTGACGGTCGCGTGGCGTCCCTTCCCCTTCGGCCCGAAGTCGACCTTGTTGGGGGAGTACCAGTAGAAGATGTTCTTCACGAGCAGCTCGGGGTCGTCCGACCACTCGACGACCTGGATCTCCTTCCTGAGCATCCCCTTGAGGCGGTCGACCAGGACCCCGCCCGGACCGACCGCCTTGTGGACCTCGCCAGGGTAGACGAGGAACACGAGCTTGTCCTCCGCCTCGAGACAGTCCTTCACGCGGGCGCCGGTCCGCTCCTCGAAGAGACGGATGTAGCCGAGCGTCTCGGTGTCGAGGGTGATCTCGGGCATCGGAATCCGTTCGGGCCCCGCCCGCCTACGTTTCGAGGGTCAGGATCGCGCTCGAGCCGGGGTCGAGGATCGCCATCGCGCTGATCGGGTACGGTCGGCCGCACGCCTGGCCGAGGTCGACCGCGGTCCCCTCGTAGTGATAGACGGGGATCTTGCCAACGAGGCGTTCCTTCGTGAGCGACGCGTCCGGGCAGGTGCGGGAGACGATGAGGAGACGGGCCTTCTTCGACTCGGCGGCCTTGAGCGTCTCGGCGAGTCCGATCCGCACCTTCCCGGTCTCGAGGGCGACCTTGAGGGCGTGAGCGAGGTCCATCCTACGCCGCCTCCTTCGCTGCTTCGACCTTCGTCACAGTCCCCGTGGCCCCGAGGGGCCGGTAGACGAGATTGACTGCGCCGGTCCCGAGCGTGATCGGCTGGCCGACGATGATGTTCTCGGCGACGCCCTTCAACTCGTCGACCTCGCCGGTGATCGCCGCGCGCAGGAGATGCGCCGCCGTGATCTCGAACGCGGCCCGTGCGAGGACGCTCGTCTTCTTCCCCGAGATACCATGGCGGCCGATCGCTCGGATGTCACCCTCGTTGGTCATGACGTCCGAGACGAGCATCAGGTGCCGTATATCGACGCCGAGCCCCTGCTCGGCGAGCGTACGGTTCGCTTCGTAGATGAGCGCGGCGCGGGCCGCCTCGACCCCATAGACCCGGTAGATCTCGAAGACCGAGTTCGTGGTCGTGCGGACCGCGTCCACCCCGACGATCTCGATGACGCCCTCGAGGTTCGAACCCTCGGTGTAGATCACGTACTCGTCCTTCTCCTTGCGGATGAGCGCGCGGCGGATGCCGGTGACCCCTTTGATCTGGATCCCCTTCGCCTCCTCGCTCGCGATGAGGAGCTTCTTGAAGGGCATCTCCTCGGTCATCTCCTCCTTTCGGGACTTGGTCGCCCCGGCGGCCGACTCCTTGAGCAGGATCTCGAACGACCGGGTCTCTCCGCTCCCCGAGCCTGACTTGACCTCGAAGAGACGCGGGTCGAGGCCCTCCACGAGCGACGCCTCGAGCTCGGCCCGCTTCACGCCCCGGGCCTCGAGCAGCGCGGCCTGGGGAGAGACGACGACCTTGAGGTCCTCGATCACCGTTCCGATCGACGCGACGTCGGGGATGGTGGTCACTTCGATCTGCAACGCGATCTTCTGGACCGTGTCGCGGTCGTTCTTGAACTTCTTCTCGACGTGGACGGTCATCATCGGGGTGGAGGGTACGCGGCGCGCGTCCACGAGCTCGATCAGGCGCGGGAGCCCGAGCGTGACGTTCATCTCGGCGACCCCCGCGTAGTGGAACGTCCGCAGCGTCATCTGCGTCCCCGGTTCCCCGATCGACTGGGCGGCGACGATCCCCACCGACTCGTGGGCGTCGACCTCCGCCTTGCGGAAGCGCCGGGCGACCTCGCGGACGACCTTGGTCGCGTCCGCGGGGGTGAGCCGAAGGCTCTGGAGCTTCGCCTTGATCTCCTCGGCTACGAGGGGCGGGAGCGGGACGCCGGTCTCGTGCCGGGCGATCTCGTGGATGCGGGTCAGGAGGTCGCGCGGGGCGCCTTTGTCCTCCTTCTCGTTCGCCATCTTACTCCCCTCCGAACTCGGGCCCCTCTTCCGGCGCGCCGAACTCCTCGGTCTCCTCTTCCTCGGACTCTTCCTCGAGCTGGGCCTCCGCCTGGAGGTCCATCTCCTCTTCGGTCACGGGCGGAGCGCCGCTCGGTCCGTCGGGCCGGCGCTGTTCCGAGGTACGGACGCGGCGGCCCAGCACCTGGGAAACGACCTCGTCCAGAGAGACCGCGGCCCCCTGGTAGGAGCGGGTCGGGTCGATGCCGTCCTCGCCGTACTTGTACTCGATGATGGTGCCCGCCGTGTTGCGAACGGTCCCGTCCTCGGCGACCTTCAGGTCCTCGAGAGCGTTGATCAGCCGGCGCTGCATGTAGCCCGAACGGCTCGTCCGGACCGCGGTGTCGACCAGCGACTCTCGGCCGCCCATCGAGTGGAAGAAATACTCTGTCGGGGAAAGGCCCCGCTTGTAGCTCGAGCTGACGAACCCGCGGGAGTCGGCCCCGAGGTCGCCGCGCGAGAAGTGCGGGAGCGTCCGGTGGACGTAACCGCGCAGGAGCCGCTCGCCCCGGACCGACTGCTGGCCGACGGCCCCGGCCATCTGCGTGAGATTGAGCATCGAGCCTCGGGCACCGGACTTCGCGAGGATCACGGCCGGGTTCTCGAGACCGAGGTAGCGCCCGGCGATGTCGCCCGCCGCGTCACGGGCCTGGCCGAGCTCCCGTCGCACCATCACCTCGAGCGTCTCCTCGAGCGAACGGCCGGGCATTTGCTCGAGCTCCTGCTTGCGGTACTGCTCGACGAACTCGGTCACGTGCAGGCGCGCGGCCTCGAGCGCGGCGCGGATCTCCTTCTGGGCTCCCTCGGGGACGTCCTCGTCGTCGATCCCGGTCGAGAGGCCCTTGAGCGAGATCGCGGTGATCGCGAGGCGGCTCATCTCGTCGAGGAACTGGCGCGCGCGGGGCATCCCGTCGTTGCGCGCGATCGCGTCGAGCACGGCCCCCTTCTCGTAGGCGATCGCCTTCTTGTCGATCGCGCCGGCCTTCAACACGCCGTTCTCGATCACGACGTACGCATCGTGCTTGCAGTTCAAGGGCGAGCAGTCGCACCGCGCCCAGATGTTGGAGCGGAACTCGAGCGTGAGGTCCTGCGGCAGCGTGAGCGAGAAGAGCTGCTTCCCCGTCCAGAACGGTTCGCCGTCCTTGTCCTTGCCGGCCGGCGGCGGGACCGGGAACTGGAGCTTCGAGAGCAGGTAGGTGACCTCGGCCCGGGTGAACGCCGGGTTCTGGTACGTAAGGAGGAAGGCGGCCGTGATGTGGTCGTGGAGCATCCCGATGATCGGGCCCCCGTAGCGCGGGGAGAGGATGTGCTCCTCGACCTTCATCAGGACCTTCGCTTCGGCCCGAGCCTCCTGGCTCTGGAGGACGTGGAGGTTCATCTCGTCACCATCGAAGTCCGCGTTGTACGGCGGGCAATCGCAGAGGTTGAAGCGGAACGTCTTGTGGGGAAGGATCCGGACGAAGTGTGCCATCATGCTCATCCGGTGCAGGCTCGGTTGCCGGTTGAACAGGACGATGTCGCCGTCGATGAGCTGGCGCTCGACGACCGAGCCCGGCGTGACGAGCTCGGCGCATGCGTCGGCGTTCTTCTCCATCACCTTGATCCTCTGGCCGTCCTCGCGGACGAGGTAGTTGACCCCGCAGCGGTAGCGGCCGGCCTCGTCCGGAGCGGGGCTCGGCCCGCGCTTGACGAGCTCCTTCGCGACCTCCTGGTTGTGCAGGGTCACTTCCAGGGGCACGGTGAGGCCGCGCGCGACCTCGCTCGGGACGCCGACCTCGTTGATCGAGAGCAACGGGTCCGGACTGATCACCGTGCGGGCGGAGAAGTTGACGCGCTTTCCCGAGAGGTTCGACCGGAACCGGCCGTCCTTCCCTTTCAGTCGCTGGGCGAGCGTCTTGAGCGGACGGCCCGAGCGGTGCCGGGCGGGCGGGATGCCGCTCGTCTGGTTGTCGAAGTAGGTCGTGACGTGGTACTGGAGGAGCTCCCAGAGGTCCTCGACCACGAGTTGCGGGGCCCCCATGTCGCGGTTCTCGCGTAGGCGCTGGTTGATCCGCAGCACGTCCACGAGCTTGTGCGTGAGGTCATCCTCGCTGCGTTCGCCGCTCTCGAGGGTGATGGAGGGACGGACCTGGACGGGCGGTACCGGCAGCACCGTCAGGACCATCCATTCCGGCCGACCGAACCTCGGATTGAGGCCGAGGGCGCGGACGTCGTCGTCGGGGATCCGCTCGAGGCGCGCGCGGACCTCCTTCGGGGTGATCTTGTGGCTGTTCTCGCGGAAGGTCGTCGGCTTGTCGAGGACGATCCGCTGCTGGATCTCGTGGCAGTGCGGGCAGCTCCGCTCCTCCTTGGGCTCGCGCGCGCGCGGGGCGGGCGTACCCTCCTCACTGTCGGAGCTCGTATCGACCCGGGAGACCGGCGTATCGGGGAGGACTCGGCCACAAGCCCGGCAGGTCGACTGGAGCAGGCGCTTGATCTCCTTCGCGTAGCCCACATGGATCACCGGCATCGCGAGCTCGATGATCCCGAAGTGGCCCGGGCACTCGTTCACCCGGCCGCCGCAGGTGCGGCAGCGCAGGTTCGGCTCGATGACGCCGAGATGGAGGTCCATGAGGCCCATCTCGATCGGATAGCCGTCGTCGTCGTACGTATCGGCCGTGATGATCTTGACCCCGCTCATCCGGCGGATCTCGTCCGGCGAGAGGAACGCGAACTGGAGGCCCTTGATGCGCTTCGATAGACCTTGAGCCATGGTGAACCTCCTACCGCATCTCCTCAAGCTGTAGCCGCATGATCACGCCGAGGCTGATCAGCTCCTCCAGGAGGAGCTTGAACGAGTAGCTCATCTCGACCGGGTAGATCGACGACGTGTTCCCGCAGCTCGGGCACCGGAGCGAACTCGCCCGCGAGTCGGGGATCGCGATGTGGCCGCACTCCGGGTTGCCGCAGACGTACTGGACCGTGCCGTCCGATTCGTCGAGGAGACGGTCCTTGATGACCATCGCGACGCCGTGGCCGATCAAGCAGTCCCGCTCCATCTCTCCGAACCGGAGACCGCCCTGGCGGGAGCGCCCCTCGGTCGGCTGCCGCGTCAGGATCTGGACGGGTCCGCGCGAGCGCATGTGCATCTTGCCCGCGACCATGTGGTGGAGCTTCTGGTAGTAGATCACGCCGATGAAGATCTCCGCCTCGAACCGGCGGCCGGTGAGCCCGTCGTACAGGGTCTGGCGTCCGCTGGGGTGGAGGCCGAGCGCCTTCAGGCCGTCCCGGAGCGCTTCCTCTCGCGCTCCGGAGAACGCGGTACCGTCGATGGTGCGCCCCTCGAGGGCGCCGACCTTGCCGCCGAGCATCTCGAGCACGTGGGCGACCGTCATGCGCGACGGGATCGCGTGCGGGTTGATCAGCAGGTCCGGGGTGATCCCGTCCCGGGTGAACGGCAGGTTCTCCTGCGGGACGATGAGCCCGACGACACCCTTCTGGCCGTGCCGGCTCGCGAACTTGTCGCCGAGCTCGGGGATCCGCTGGTTGCGGACCTTGACCTTGACGAGCTTGGAGATGTTCTCCCCCTCCGTCAGGATGACGTTGTCGACCCAGCCGGACTCGCCGAACCGGACCGTGACGCTGGTCTCGCGTCGCTTCTGCGGGGTCAGGAGATCGGTCTTCTCTTCGAGGAAGCGCGGGGGGCTCGTCTTGCCGACCAGCACATCGCCTTCATTGACCTCGAGCTCGGGGAAGATGAGGCCGTCCTCCGCGAGGTTGCGGTACGCCGTGTCGACGCGCGCGCCCGTCACATCCGGCCGAGGGATCTCGAACCGGTCCTCCTGACCGCCCGGATACTTTCGCTCCTCGCCGCGGTACGTCCGGAAGAAGGAGGAGCGGCCGAGCCCGCGCTCGATCGATCCCTTCGAGAAGACGAGCGCGTCCTGCATGTTGTACCCCTCGAAGGAGAGGACCGCGACCACGAAGTTCTGTCCCGCGGGACGCTCCGTGAAGTGGACGTAGCGCATCGTTTGCGTCCGAAGGAGCGGCGCCTGCGGGTAGTGGAGCAGGTGGCCGCGCGTGTCCGGGCGACGGCGATAGTTCACCGACTCCACACCGAGCGCCTGCTTGGCCATCGCCGAGCCCATCGTGTTCCGCGGCGCGGAGTTGTGCTCGGGGTACGGGATCAGTCCGGTCGTAACGCCGAGCATCAGGTTCGGGTCGATCTCGAGATGCGTCTGGCGGGGATCGAGCAGGCTCGGGGTCTCGAACGCGGTGTGGCAGTGACCGCACTCCACGGTCGCCGCCTGTCCCTTTCCCCCGGCGGTCAGCCACTTGACATCCGACCGACTCAGCGCGTGCTCGCACTTCGGGCACCGGTCGGGCGGCACGAACGCCTCGACCGCGATGAGCGCGTCCTCCTCCTCTTCGGCGTCCATCCACTCCACGGCGCCGGCGCGGATGAGGTCCGAATAGGTTCGCGTTCCGTTCGTGAGCTCCTCCAGATCGGACCGGCTGACCTTCGGGACCGCGTTCTGGACGAAGACGAGGGGTCGCCGGAGCCGGCCCGAGTCGGAGTGAACGATGACCTCGTTCATCACCTCGTCATACCGTACGTTGATCTCGTACGTCCGCTCCCCGAGGGTCGGGGAGAGGGTCCCGGCGCGTCGCCGCTCGCGGATCTCCCGAACGAGCTCGAGGGGGTTCGAATGGAGACCGATCAGGTTTCCGTTGACGTAGACGCGCGCCGAGCGCTTGCCCTTCGGCGTGGAGGACTCGTGGAACACCTCGGGACCGATCTCGCGGGTGTTGAGGTCGCGCAAGATCAGCGCCACCTCCTCCTCGTCGGCCCCTTCCGAGACGTCGACGCAGAGCGCGTAGTTCTTGACGAGTCCGCAGTTCTGACCTTCGGGCGTCTCGTTCGGGCAGAGTCGTCCCCATTGGGTGGGGTGCAGATCGCGCGCCTCGAAGTGGGGTTGGCTCCGCGTGAGCGGGCTCGTGACCCGACGCAGATGGCTGATCGTCGACATGTGGCTCGTCCGATCGAGGACCTGGCTCACGCCCGACCGGCCGCCGACCCAGTTCCCCGTCGCGAGCGCGTGGACCAAGCGTTGGGTGAGCAGGTCCGGGCGGATCGCGCTCGCGATCCGCAGGTCCTTCTTGCGCGCGAACGAGCGTTCGAGCTGGTACTTCAGGTCCTTGAGCAGGAGGCTGAAGGCGACCCGGAAAAGATCCTCCATCAGGTCGCCGGCGAGCTTGAGGCGCTTGTTCGCGTAATGGTCCTTGTCGTCCTCGCCGCGCTCCTTGAGGTGGAGCTCGAGGACCGTCCGCGCCATCCGGGCCAGGTACAGCGCCTTCTTCAGCCGATCCTCCCGGGTGTCGCCGAGGTGGGGGAGGAGCGAGCGGTCGAGGATGCCGTCGACCTTCCGCTGCCGGTACTCCTTCGCTTGCCCCGTGGCGAACTTCTTCTCGAGGAAGAGAAGGGCTTGCTCGGGGTTGACGATCCCCTCGGGAGGGTAGTTCTTCTTGGAGAGGCACTCCTCGAGGTTGACGTTGAGGAGGTGCTTCATCGTCTGGACGAACGGCTCGTCCAGCGGAAGCAGCTCTCCGAGGACCGCTTGGAAGATCTCCTCGTCGTTGTTCATCCCGAGGGCCTTCATCAAGATCGTCAACGGGATCTGGCCGCTCGCCGTCGGGACGCTGACCTGCAGGATGCCGTCCTTCTTCTTCTCGACGACCGTGAGCGATCGGTACCCACCGCGCTGGCTGAACACCTTCGCGCTCTCGATCGGGGTCCCGTACCGCTCGCTGTACTCGGCGAAGATACGGTTCGGCGCGAGGTCCTCGAGGCTGATGATGACCCGCTCCGTTCCACCGATGATGAAGTACCCTCCGGGGTCGAGGGGATCCTCGCCGTACTCGACGAGCTTCGCCCGGTACTCCTCATCGGAGATCGGGATGCCGGAGTCCCGCTCGATGTTGACCCGGTTCAGGTTGCACGGCCGGCTCTTCACCATGATCGGCATGTCGCCGATGTGGACGGTCTCGGGAGCGCGCTCGACGCCGTTCTCGACGACGGTGACGTTGAGGTAGATCGGGGCCTGGTAGGTCAGGTTACGGAGCCGGGCCTCCATCGGAGTGAGGGTGGGCTTCGAACCCACGGGCTCCTTGACGAACGGCTGCCCGACGAAGATCGTCGGCTCGGCCGACGGGTTCACGAGGTTCGTCCGCGTGTCCCGGCGGCGGCCGACCCGCACGTGGATCGAGCTCTTCGTCTTCTGGACGTCCAGCCGGACCACGCCCCGCTCGCCGGCATCCTCGCTGACGCGGGCGTCGTCGACGATCCGCTGCATGCGCGAGTTCGGATTGTCGTTCGTCGGGAGGAAGTCGTTGAAACTGGCGAGGTGGTGGTTGACGATCGACCGCTCCCGGAAGAAGGCGTCTACGATTTCGCGCATGGAGTCTCAGTCCCCTCCGATGGACGGGACGATGACACGGTAGGCGATCGCCTCGCCCGCGGTCTCCGAGGGGCGGCGGACCCGCACGAGGCGGCCCGTCAGGTTCTCGCGCGCGTCGCGCGCGCGGACGTACGCCACGTCGGTCTTCAGGCCCGGATCGTTCGCGAAGATCCTGGGAAGCCGCTCGGGCGGGGTCCCGAGCTCCTTGAGGATCTTCAGACTCTCCGCCTCGCTGAGCACCTCGTGGCGCGGGACCATGTGATGGGCCACGAACGGTCGAGCCTCGGCGGGGGCGCTCGGCGTCTTCGAACCCTTCTTGGGGCGCGTTCGTGCGGGTGTCATGGATGACCTCGAGGAGCGCCACGGGCCCGGGGGGATGTTCGGAGGGTCTCCGCGCGCCGCGCGGGAACCCGCGTTCGAACCCCCGACCAACTGGTTAAAAGCCAGTTGCTCTTTGCCGGGCCGCCGAGCAAGCCGGTCGACCAACCGGACTGAGCTACGGGCCCGATCCTGCTCCGAGGGTCGGAGACCCGAGGCGTGTATTTCAGCCTATCTGCGCCAGAGATCACTGGACGCTCTCCAGGTTCGACATGATCGACCAAATCGCGGTCCGGCCGTGCGGTGGAAGATTCGGATTGTTGGCCAGATCGTCGAGGACGCCGACCGCGCTCGCGATGCGCACATCCTGCGGGGCGCCGGGCTTGGCGAGCTCGTCCTTCGCCGACTGTGCACCGCGTCGAGCGTTCCGAGGCAAGGTGGCGTCGTCGACGAGCTCCGTTAGCGATTCGAGCACGCGGCCGAGCACCCGACCCTGGGGATCGCCCTCCGCGCCCTGAGGGGCGGCCGCGGCGCTCGTTCCGGCGACCGGGGAGGACGACGTCATGGCGGAGCGGTCTCCCCGCCTTCCTTATAGGCGGTCACCACGAGAAGTGTCTTCGTCTCCCGGATCCCGGGGACCGACGGTAGGCGACGGAGCACGAACTCCTTCAGCCCGTCGTAGTGGGCGAAGCGCACCTTGAGAAAGATATCGGTGTCGCCGGTCACGAGGAAGACATCCTCCGCTTCGGAGAACTTCGCGACCTCGCCGGCAACGGCATCCGCCTCGCTGGTCTCGACCTTCAGCGCGATCAAGGCGACCACATGCTCGTCACCCCACGCCTTCGTGAACGCGCTCTCCACGGCCCGGCTCACCGGCGGCTTCTGACTCGGGTTCTCCATCGATCCGTACCTCTTCCAAACGACTGCGGCGCCACCTTCTCCACGGACTGCGAATGACCCCCCGATCCTGCCACTAGCTGGATGGGGCCGACTCGAACTCCTCTTGGAGGTCGTTGATCACTTGATCGATCACCGCGCCCGACGACGGGCCGTGGTATTCACGGACCCCCCCGGCTTCGCTCGACACTCGGGCGACCAGCTCCGCGCTGCTGCGGAGAAACTCAACGTTGCAAATGAGCTCCTCCATGATTGGCCGGACCCCCGAGCCTGCCGTCCGAAAAACGACCACTATATGAGATTTCGCATCCGAGTCGAATTCTAGACCGTATAGTAGGAGCTCGGAGTGTCGATACGGCCTGTTCGCGGGCCCGAGCGGCCGATCAGCGACGGCCCCGGGGTGGACCTCGCCGCTCGCCTCCGCGGTAGGAGCCGGGGCGCTGTCCGCGGTATCCGTGGCCGCCGCGATCGGTGGGGGAGCGGCGGAACGGTCGACCACCTCCCGATCGGGGTGGTGCGTGAGGAGTGGGTGTGGGAGGGGCATCGTAATCGAAGCCGGGAACCTGGGCACGGAGGACCGGCGCCCCCAGGAGGCGCTCGATCCGTTCGAAGTCCCGTGCTTCCTCGGGGCTCACCAAGGTGATCGCCTCGCCTCGGCGCTGGGCGCGCGCGGTCCGCCCCACCCGGTGGATGTAGATCTCGGGCTCGTGCGGAACGTCGTAGTTCACGACGTGCGTCACCCCCTCGACGTCGATCCCCCGGGCCGCGATGTCGGTCGCGACGAGGACGCGGTGCTCTCCGCTGCGGAAGCCGTCGAGCGCCTGGACCCGCTGGTGCTGGCTGCGGTTGCCGTGGATCACGGCCGCTCGGATCCCCATGGTCGTCAGCTGGTGCGCGACGCGGTCCGCGCGGTGCTTGGTCCGCGTGAAGACGAGCATGCTGGTGATCGTCTCGTCCCGGAGGACCTCCCGAAGAAGGTCGGTCTTACGGGCCATCGAGACCGGCAGGGCGAGGTGGGAGATCCCCTCGGCGGCGCGGGAGGTCTCCCCGATCCGGACGATGTGGGGATCGTGGAGGAACTCGCGGGCGAGCTTGGAGACCTCCGGGGACATCGTCGCGGAGAAGAGCATCGTTTGGCGTTCCCGAGGAAGCTCGTGGAGGATCCGGCGTACGTCGGGGAGGAATCCCATGTCCAACATTCGGTCCCCTTCATCGAGGACCAAGATCCGCAGGGAACGGAAGTTCACGTAGCCGCGTTGCATGTGGTCGAGCAGACGGCCGGGCGTCGCGAGGATGATCTCCGCGCCGCCCCGCAGCGCGCGCTCCTGGTCGCCCATCCCAACCCCACCGTAGACGACACCGCCGCGCAGGTGCGTCCGGCTTCCCAGCCTGCGCAGGAACTCGTCGGCCTGGAGCGCGAGCTCGCGCGTCGGAGTGAGGACGAGGGCGTAGATCGACCCTCGGCGTTCCTTCAGGAGCCGCTCGAGGATCGGGAGCAGGAACGCGGCGGTCTTGCCGGTCCCGGTCTGGGCCGAGCCGATGATGTCACGACCGACGACCGCGTACGGGATCGCCTCGCGCTGGATCGGGGTCGGCTCGCGATATCCCATCTCGCGCACACCTTGGCG
>JBEKJT010000047.1:0-11495 GCA_050011075.1 Thermoplasmata archaeon | reverse complement strand
GTCCAGAAGACCGCGGCGCGCACGCTCGGCACCCTCGAGAACGTCGTCGCCTTCCACCTCGAGAACGCACGCGCCGACCGGCTCATTCCGGTCCCCGAGCGCCCGAACCCCGTCGGGGTCCTCGACCGTTGGCTCCTGTCGCGTCTCGAGGCGACCCGCAGCGAGGTCGAGCTCGGCCTCGCGCACTACGACCCGGGCGCTGCGGCCCGGGCGCTGGCCACGTTCGTTGATGAGCTCTCGACCTGGTACTTGCGCCGGTCCCGACCGCGCTTCTGGTCGGACGGCAACGCCCCCGACCGTCGGGAGGCCCACGCGACCCTTTCCTACACGCTGCTCGGACTCGCCCGGACGGTCGCGCCCCTCCTCCCGTTCACCGCCGAGTGGGTTCACCAGGAGGTCGGGGAGCACGAGTTCCGGGATCGGGAGAGCTCGGTCCACTGCACCGAGTGGCCTCGCTCCCTCGCTTCGCGCGACGAACCCCTCGAGCGGGCGATGGACGAGCTGCGCGTCCTGGTGGAGGTGGGCCGCGAACTCCGCCAGAGGGCCGGGGTGCGATCCCGCATCCCCCTGGCCGAGATCGTCCTCTTCGGGCAGCCGTCGAGCGCGCTCGCCGCGGTCGGCGCCGAAGGGACCGGCTTGCTCGCGGACGAGCTCAACGTGAGGACGGTGCACTGGCGCCCCGTCGCCGAACGCGCGGGTCTCTCCGAGGCCGATTGGGTCGTGCGGGAGGAGGGCGGCCAGCCCGTTGCCGCGTTGCCGCGCCGACCGACGGAGGAGCTCGCCGAGGAGGGCCTCGCGCGCGAGGTCGCCCGACGCCTGCAACAGCGACGCAAGGAACTCGGGTTGCACTACACCGACGCGGTCGAGGTCACGGTCGCGGCGTCCGGGCCGCTGCGGGCGGCGCTCGAACGGTTCCGTGCCACGCTCGTCCACGACCTGCTCGCGACGCGCTTCGACCTGGTCGAGGGGCCCCTCCCTCCCGGACCCGAGGTCGGGTCCTGGGACCTCGACGGAGTCAGCTTCTCGGCGCGGCTCGTCCGCCGGCCGCACTGACCGGGGGCTGCTGCGCGACGGGCTCGCCGCCGGGGACGCGTTCCCGGAAGACCTCGGCTTCGAACCGTCGGACGACGACCGCGGGGTTCCGCCAGGCGTCCGCTCGCAGTCCGGCCTTCTCGCACGTGCCCTCGAGCAGCTCCTCGGCCGTCCAGCCCTGTTCGGGGGCGACCTGGGGGAGGAGGAGGCCGCTACAGCCGAACCCTTCGACGATCAGCCCGTCGCGGCCGACCGTGACGGCCCGCCGCCGCTCCTCGGGCCGGTCCGAATCGATGAGCACCGGTACCGTCAGGACGGAAATCTCGATCACCAGCCGGGGCAGCTCGGGCGCCCGGAGGGGCGCGAAGCGGGGGTCCTCGACCGCCGCGGCGACGGCGGCCCGGGGGACTCCCGTGCGCAGCGACAGGACCGGGAGCGGGTAGCCGATGCAGCCCCGGAGGGTGTCCCCCGGATAGCGTTTCAGCGTGACGAAGACGCCCCGGCGCTCTTCGAAGACCGCGGGAAGTTCCGTCTGACGGAACGGCGCGGCCGGGTCGGCAGGGGGCGAGGGGCCGAGCGCGCGGTCGATCGCCCCGCGCGCGAGAAGGAGTGCGTGCCGTTGATCCTCGGAAGAGAGCACGGGGCGTCCAGCGGACGGCGGCGGAAAACGCTTCGCTGCCGCCCCCGCGCGCACGTTTTATACGGGAGGGCGGCTCCCGCCGTCCTCATGCCGTTCCCCGAAGCCGTGGAGCGCCTGCTCAACAAGAAGGTCTGCATGAACTGCTCCGCTCGGAACCCCCCGAAGGCGGTGCAGTGCCGGCGCTGCGGCTACAAGGGATTGCGTGTGAAGTCGCGCGAGCGCTCGGGCAAGACCCAGTAGCGCGTCGCTCCTTCGCCCTCACCGCGGGAGCCCGACCTCGGGACCGCTCGCGAACGGTACCGGGGCCCCGCGTCGGGTCTCGAGGGCGACGTCGAACCGCTTGCGCGCCAGGAAGAGCATGTTCTGGAACCCGTCCCGCCAGCTCGAGAGCTTCGGCGGGCCCCATCGCTCGCCGTAGCGGATCGGTACCTCGGCGAACCGCACGTTCCGGAGGATCGCCTCGATCTTGAGCTCCTCGCTGAACGCCATCCCGTCGTGCGTGAGGTGGACCTTCGTGAGGACCTCGCGGCGGAAGACCCAGAAGCCGCTCTGGCTGTCCTCGAGCGACCTCCCGGGAACCTCCCGCAGGTAGCGGTGGTACGCGATCGAGACGAACAGGTTCAGCACCCAGTTCCCGATCCGGTGCTCGGTCGACATCGCGGTCCGGTCGAGGTAGGCCATCCGGTTCCCTGTGAGGAAGTCGATCTTCTCGTCGAGGATCTTCTTCACGAGCATCGGTACCGTCTCCACCGGGTAGGTCGAGTCGCCGTCCGCCGTGGCGATGACGTCGCCCTTCGCGAGGGAGAACCCGGTCTTGTAGGCCCGCCCGTACCCGCGCCGGCGCTCGATCACGACCCGAGCCCCCTCGGCCTCCGCGATCGACGCCGTGCCGTCGATCGACGCACCGTCGACGACCAGGACCTCCCACTCGACCGGGTCGTCGCGGAACACGGTCGCGTTCGCCTCCTCGGCGGCCGTCCGGAACAGGCGGAGCACGTGGCCGATGGACGGCGCCTCGTTGAGCGTGGGGATGACCAGGGTCGCACGCATCGCTGAGACGTTCGTATCCGCCGACCGCTTAAACCCCTCGCGGACGTGCCGGTTCGACGACCGCGACCCCCTTTCCCCGTCGGCGCGCGCGCCGGTGGGGTAGCTTCCCCACGACGGCCGACGTCGGCATCTGGGCCTCGGGACCGACGCCCGAGGCGCTCCTCGAGGCTCTAGGGATCGGACTGTTCGCCCTGATGACGGACCGGCGTCGGGTGCGGCCCCGGGAGGATCGCGCGGTCAGTGCCTCGGCCGAGGACGCCCCTTCGCTGGTCGTCGCGTTCCTCAGCGAGCTGTTGCTGCTGGAGCAGACCGAGGAGTTCCTCGTGCGGGACGTTCGGGTGCGGACGGTGGGGAACCCTCCGACCGCCCTGGTCGCGAGCGTGTCGGGCGAGCGGTTCGACCCGGCCCGGCACACGGCGCGGACGGAAGTGAAGGCGGTGACGTACCACGACCTCGTCTTCGACCCGGCCCGAGGCCGGGCCCGCGTGATCGTGGATATCTAGCGCGGCCGCGGTCTACGGCATCCGCTCCACGATCGAGCGGAGCGCGGCGCCCGGCGTGGGGACCCTGCCCGCCTTCCCGAGGATCCGCTCGAGCGCGGCGAACATGACCAAGAGGTCCGGCCAGTCGGCGATCCCCATGTGGCCGATGCGGAAGATCTTCCCGGTGAGGGCGCCCTGCCCGCCCTGGACGAGCACGCCGTACTGCCGCTCGAGGACCTTGCGCAGCTCGGGGTCGCCGAGGCCGGCCGGGTTCTTGACCGCGGTGACGGTGTCCGAGGCCCACCGACGTTCCGGGAACAGCTCGAGTCCGAGCGCGTCGACCGCGGCGCGGGTCGCCTCGGCGAGGCGGTGCGTCCGGGCGAGCCGGGTTTCGAGCCCCTCCTCCTTGAGGATGAGGAGCGCCTCCCGCAGGGCGAGGAAGAGCGGGACCGCCGGGGTCCACGGGGTGTCGTTCTTCTCGAGCGACTTCAGGTGGGCGGCGAGGTCGAGGTAGAAAGTCCCCGGATGCAGCGCGGCCCGCGCTCGGTCGGAGAGGTGGACGATGCAGAGTCCCGCGGGTGCCGCGAGCCCTTTCTGGCTGCCTGCGACCACGGCGTCGATCCCCCACGCATCGATCGGGACGGGGATCCCCGCGACCGCGCTGATCCCGTCGACGAGGAACAGGGCCCCCGAGCTCCGGATCACCGGCGCGAGCGTCTCGAGGTCGTTCACGAGGCCGACGCTCGTCTCGTTGTGGACCACACAGACCGCCTTCACGTCCCCCTTCCCGAGCTCCGTCTTCACGGCGTCGAGCGGGAGCGTCTGGCCCCACGGGGCGGTGAGGGTCGTGACCTGGGAGGAGTAGCGACGGACGATCTCGTTCGTTCGCTCCCCGAAATTCCCGTTCGACAGCACGAGCGTCCGCCCGTCCTTCGGCACGAGCGAAGAGTAGACCGCCTCGAGCCCGGCCGTCCCGCTGCCGGTCAGGATCGCCTGGGGGCCCTTCGTCCCGAACAGGACCGGAAGGAGCTCGCGGATCTCCTGGACGATCCCGTGGAAGTAATCGCCGCGGTGGTTGAGCGAGGGCATGGACATCGCGCGAAGGACGCGCGGGTGGATCCGAACCGGCCCGGCGATGAGGAACGTCGCCGTTTCGGGGTCGAGCGTCATCGGCTGCCTCCCGGTGGGGCGACCAGCGCGGTCAGCGGCTCCCCTTTCAAGGCCCGAAGTACCTCGTCGACCGTGTCGGTTCCGGCGCGGCGTTGGGCCTCCTCGGTCGAGGCGCCGATGTGCGGGGTCGCGATGACGCGCGGATGCTCGATGAGCTCTCGGTTCATGGGTGGTTCTACCTCAAACACGTCGAGCGCGGCCCCCGCCAGGTGGCCAGAGTTCAGGGCGGCCAGCAGGGCGGCCTCGTCGACGAGGGCGCCGCGCGCGACATTGATCAGGAAGGCCCCGGGTTTCATGCGGGCGAACGCGCTCGCACCGAGGAGATGGCGGTTCTCGGGCGTGAGCGCGGCGTGCACGCTCACGAGGTCGGAGCGCGCCAGGAGGTCGTCGAACGGCACGAGCTCGGTCGCGTCGACCGTCGTCGAAACGAACGGGTCGGACGCGAGCGTGTGAACCTGGAACGAAGCGAGCCGGCGGGCCGCCTCACGGGCGATCCGTCCGTAGCCGACGAACCCGACCGTCCGGCCGGCGAGCTCGTGGCCGTGGGTACCGCGCTCCCAGCGGCCGGCGCGGGTCGAGGCGACCTGCGGGGCCGCTCCGCGCACCAGCAGGAGGGCGAACAGCACCGTGAGCTCGGCCACGCTCACGGTCGCCGCCGCCGGAGCGTTCACGACGCGGACCCCTCGGGACCCCGCCGCGGCCATGTCGATGTTGTCGACCCCGACCCCGGCGCGGGCGACCAGCTCGAGCTTCGGGGCTCCGGCGAGGAGCGTCGCGGTGACCTTCGTCCGGCTGCGGACGATGAGACCCCACGCATCCGCGAGATGTTCCGGGAGGGTGGCGGGGTCCTTGCTGGCATCGAGGACCCGACACGGTCCGGCGCGCAGTCGCTCGATCGCGGCGGCGTCGATCGGGTCGGCCACCACGACCCACGGCAGGTCGGTCATCGCCCGGAGGACCCGGGGCGGGCTGAAAACCCCTGCGGTCGCTCGAGCGCTAGCGGACCTTCGGTACGGGTGTTCGCTCGACCGCCGCCTGCACGACCACCTCGCCGCGGACCCCGCGGATCCACGGCTCGGGCTTGATGATCACCCGGTGGGCGAGGGCCGGGACCGCGAACGCCTTCACGTCGTCCGGGAGAACGAAATCCCTCCCGTTCACGAGGGCGCGGGCGCGGGAGAGCTTCTGGAGCGCGAGCGCGCCGCGCGGCGAGGAGCCGACCTCGCTCCGAGGGTCGCTGCGCGTCGCACGCACGATGTCGACGACGTAGCCGGCGATCGACGGGTCGATCTCGACCTCCTCGACGGCCCGCTGGAGGTCGAGGAAGGCGCCCGCGCTCGTCACCGACGGTACCTCGATCGTCTCGGTCTTGCGGGCGCGGCGCCGGGCGAGGATCGTCCGCTCCTCTTCTGCCGTCGGGTATCCGACCTTGAGCCGGACGAGGAACCGGTCGACCTGGGCTTCGGGGAGTGGGTAGGTCCCTTCGAGCTCGAGCGGGTTCTCGGTCGCGAGCACGAGGAACGGTTTCGGCAGGCGATACGTCGACCGCTCGCTCGTCACCTGGTACTCCTGCATCGCTTCGAGGAGGGCCGACTGGACCTTCGGGGGCGCTCGGTTGATCTCGTCGGCGAGCAGGAGGTTGGTGAACAACGGACCAGGACGGAAGGCGAACGTCGACTTCGCGGTGTCGAGGACCTCGGCCCCCGTGATGTCGTGCGGCAAGAGGTCCGCGGTGAACTGGATGCGCTGGAACTCGAGGCCGAGCGCGCGGGCGAACGACTTCGCCATCAGGGTCTTGCCAAGCCCGGGGAGGTCCTCGATGAGGAGGTGGCCGTCCGCGATGAGCGCGGTCAGGACCTGGTCGACCGCCACGTCCCGGCCCACCACCCCGGTGGCGACCGACTGGCGGATCTGGCCGGCGAGGGCTCGGGCTTCCTCGGCGTTCACGTTCGACCCCGGCGCAGAACCGGCGAACGGGCCATAAGGAATTCCGTCGGCGCCCCCCGCCTCCGAACGGACCGGTGTTCCCCAGCCGTAACGATCCGCGTCACGGCAGGCGTTTGCCCTCTCGGCGGTCTGACCCCGGCTGGGGTGTCGGACACCGGGGTTGTCCTCACGTCATCCTCGGCGGGCGACCCGCCCGCGTTGAGTCGAGAGGGACCCTTCGACGGCATCCGGGCGCGGCCTTGGCCGCGTCGCCTTCGCGACGGCCCGAGCTCGCTAATAGGTTGCCGCCTCCTCACGGTCGAACAGCCCGGGGCGCGAAACGAGGTAGGCGAGGGCCGCCACGGCGAAGACGAGCAGCCCCGCGGCGACCCCGAGCGGATACGAGCCCGAAGGAAGGAGGAGGGCGCTCGACCAGGCGATCCCGAGGGCGAGCGCGGGCACCAGGATCGTCGTGCGCGCGCGTTCGACCCCACCGGGGGAGCGGCCCGGGTCGTCCGCGAGCCAGATGAGGAAGGCGAGACCGGCCGCGCCGGCCCCGAGTTCGGGAACGACCCCGAGCGGGCTCGCGACCACCCCGAAGCCGAAGGCGAGGAGGAGCGGCACCGGGGCGAGCGACCGGGCCCAGAACGAGCGGAACTCCCTCATTCCGATCCCGACTCCGACGCCGACAACTGCAACGACCACCCCGAGGTCGTGGGGAAGGGCGGTCAGGTAGCCCAGGAACCCCCCGACCACGAGGACCAGTGCGGACGACGCGGCCGGGGGTCGTCGTATCCGTCCGAGACTCGGCGCTCCGATCATCCGACCCTCCGGTCGGCGGGTCGACGCAAGAGTTCCACCAGGTGCGCGAGCGACCAGTAGTCGTCCCAATCCACCGTCGGAGCGTCACGCCAGGTCCGCGCGACCCGCGCCCGCCGGCCCAGCGCGACGATCCGGCCGACCAGCGCCTCATCCTCAGGGGTAAGTACGGACTCCTCAGCTAGGATGGGCACCGGCGAGGGGCTGAGGACGATGACCGGATACCCGCGTCGGCACAGGTGCAGGACCAGCTCGCCGGCCGACTCGTCGATGAGGGGAGAGAACAGGATCGTCGTGACACCGGGAGGGAAGTAGCGGCTGACCGAGACCGCGCCCCGCTCGGAGGGGACGTTCGCGGGTCCAAGTCGGGCGGAGAGCAGGTGGTCGCGGACCCGCCAGCGGTGGGCCCGGCCTGTCGACAGGGGGACGGTGTCCAGGAACTCCCCGAACACCCCGATACCGACCCGGGCCTTCTCGTGGAGGAACGACTCGGCGATCCCGGCCGCCGCCGCGCGCGAGATCGAGAGGAGGCGCTCGTCGACCGTGGGCCCGAGCGTCGACGCGCGGGCGTCGAGGAGGAGGAGAACGTCCCCGGTGCGGTCGAGGTCGAACTCGTTCGCCACCAGCCGACCGACCCGAGCGCTGGCGCGCCAGTTGATCACCCGGGGCGGGTCGGTCGGGCCCGCATCCCGGAGCCCGTGGAACTCCCCGGTCGCTCCGACCCGGGGCGAGGGAGTCTCCCCCGGCAGCGCCATCGTTCGTCGCAGGCGAACGGCGCCGATGCGGACGAGCTCGGGCGGATACCGCTCGACGACCAGGGGGTCCGCATCGAACGAGGTCGCCCGCTCGACCAAGCCGCTCGAGTCCCGCCAGACGATCCGGGGCGGGGGAAGTACGACGATCGTCGGCTCGGGAGCGCGCCAGTGCAGCGCGAAGCGCCACGCGTCGTGGGCGGTCTCGACCTCCGCCGGCAGCGTCTCCGCGAGGCCGGGCGGTCGGTCGAACGCGACGTCGAGGTCCCGGGCATCGACCCGGTCGGTCGGAACGACCGACCCCACGACGCGCACCTCCATCCCCGTCCCTTCCGCCCGGCGCACGAGGGTGACGTGCGGCGAACCGCGTGGGCCGCCCCAGGCCGCCGCGGGAGGAGCTAGGAGGAGCGGCAGCGCGAGGAAGATGGGCACGGGGGAGCGGACGGTGACCGCGCCCACGAGGAGCGCGGCCCCGCCGGCAAAGAGGAGCAGGGAGAGCGGACGCCAGCGCAGCACCTCGGTCGGGCGCGCAGGGTCGTTCACGACCGGGCCTCGAGCTCATCGAGGCGACCCCGCAGGTAGTCGCGGAACTCGGTCGGCGACAGACGCGCGAGCGACGCCACCTCCTCCGGCCGCCGCGGCGCAAGCTCGGGGTTCGGTCCCGCCCGCTCGAGACGGTCGAGCAGGTCGACGATCATCTCCCGACCCATGCGGCCCGAGCGGAACGCGGTCCGAAGGCTGTCGTGGACGGTCGGGCGCCGCCGCAGGTTCGACGGGGAGCTCGGCCGGCGTCCCGCGGTCCACGCTTCTACGAACAGGAGGCCGGCGGCGGTGAGGGCGATCCCCGCGGCCGGGACCGCGACCACGAGATTCGTGTCGGCCCAGACCGCGATGGCAGTGCCGGCAAGTGCGATCGCCGGGAGATACCAGCGCACCGTCACGCCGCCTCAGGGGTTCGGTCGAGGTCCGCGAGTGCCTGTCGCACGGCCGTTCGGGCGCGCTCGGAGGCGTCGGACCCCAGGGGATGCGTGGAGTATCGGGCCTTCTCGAACAGTCGCGTGAGCACGGTCGCCGCCTCGGGTCGGATGCCGAGGCGCTCGAGATGGAGGGAGCGGATCTCCTCCGGCGTCTCGGGGTCTACGCTGCCCACGATCCGCCCGAGACGGCCGAGGAGGTCCGCGTAGAGCCGCACGATCACCTCGCGCGCGTCGTCGCCTCGTTCGAGCTCCCGCTCCGCCTGCCGGAGCACGGCCTCGACGACGTCGGCCCCGGCCCGGGTGCGTGCGCGGGGAACGCCGGCGGCTCGCCGGTCGGCGGCGTAGCCGCGGACCACCGGCACGGCGACCAACGCGACGACGAGGACGATACCCGCGACGATGGCGAACGGAACCCACCCGGGGAGGCCGGGGAGGAGCGGCGATGCCCCGCTGCTGACGTGGCTCAGGTTCGTGGTCAGGTTCGGCGGCATTGACCCCGGGGAGGTCGAGTTTCCGCCCGGTCCGGCCGGCCCGGCTCCAAGAAGGCTCAGGTGGCCCCCGTCCACCACCTCCACGGCGACGAGGACTAGGACGGCGACCAGGATCGCGACGAGGAACGTGACGAAGACCCGACCGGGAACGCCGGTCGACGGCACGCTGAAGCGACGGTAGACCCCGAACGCCGCGAGTCCGATGAGGAAGGCGAACAGTAGGTCGAGGAACTGCCCCTCGGTCAGGATGATCTCGGAGGCGCGCGCGGGCGGCGCGCTCGGGGCGGTCGCAGAGCCGATGAGCAGACTCGCCGCGGCCCCGGTGGCGAGGGCGACCAGGAGGACCACGGCGAGCACGGTCGACGGGCGGCGCGAGGGACCCGACCCCATCGGAGAACGCTCCGACCGGAATGGATGGGACGGCGCTTATACGCTTCCGGCCGGGCCCGCGGCCGGCGGAACGGAGGAGGTTCCCTTCGAGAGCAGGTAGAAGCTCCGCCGTTCGTGGTCGGTCGAAAGGACCGTGAAATCGTCCACGACATATCCCATGTCGAACGCGGCGCGGAACGCGTCCCGGACCGCGTGACGCCATCGGCGCAGGGAGCCCGGCTCGTGCTCGCGGATCGTTGCGAGGTCGAACGGGATCTCCAGGTGCGCACTCGCCCCGGTCGGCTCGCCGACCGCGATCGGGACGCGAAGGCCGCTCTCTTCGGTCTCGGTCTCGACGATCGCCGACGACGAGGTCCAACGGTGCCGGTCCTCCTCGGGGCTAGGGAACTTCCCGGCGACCCGTTCTTCGACCCGCAGGCTCGCGAGCGACCAGGCGAGACGCAGCCGGTCGGTCTCCAGGTCCCGGTTCACCTCGTCCCCCATCTGGCCGAAGTAGTGGGGAAGGTACCGGTCCGGCCTGCCTCCGAGCCGACGGACGAACAGCCAGGCGTTGCGGCTCTGCAGGGGGTCGAATGCGCTACGGACCTCGGAAAGCCCGAGCCGCAGGACCTCTTCGCGCTGGAACGCCTTCAGCTGGAAGCCGAGGTGGTGATTCTGGTACTCGGGCCGGACGACCGTGAGGTGCGCGTAGTGGTAGAGGGTACTGCCGTCCCAGCCGAGGACGGAGACCGTGACCCCGGCGAGGTAGATGTCCGCGAAGGCGCCCAGCACGAGGCCGCCGTTGTCCTCGAGGGCCCGCAGGAGCGGGGGAGGGGCCGACACCGTGGATTCGGCGCCCCAGACCGCGCGATGGACCTCGTCGACCTGGCGGAACTCCTCCGGCTTGTCCAGGCGACGGAATCGGAACCCCTCCGTGCGACCGGCCGTGGTGCTGCCCGCCACGGTCCGCGGACCGTGGCACGGTACTTAACGCGGAGGACCCGCCGTTTCCGTCAGTGCCGAAGCCGGAGCTCGGCCCGCTTCTGGTCGTAGCGGACCTCGTCCCGGGGCGTGAGGTCCCAGAGGAGCTTCTCGAGCTCGGGGATGTTGCGCAGGAACTCGGCCTTGCTCTTCGTGAGCATCAGATGCTCGAATTTCCGGCGCGCGGAGAAGTACGCGCCGACCAGGTACGCCCCGACGATGACGATGATCGGGCCCACGATGATGAAGAGGAGATTGTAGTTCGGCCCGGCGGTGGGGTTGGTCTCGCGGTTGATTGCCGTGAACGGGAAGGAGTTCTGGAGGGGGGTGAAGGCACCTACCGCGAGTACGGTGAGAAGAGCGCCGACCGCAAGCACGAAGATCGAGATGATCGCCCGATGGGTTCGGAGGACGTACCGGAACCGTCGGCCGAACGGCACCGACACATTCTCGGTCGGCATGCTGGGGGCGGGAGGCGACCCGACTTAAGACGCTATCCGGCGGGCGGTGCCCCGGGTTCGCGGCCCCCGGCCCCCCGGCGTTCGGCGGTACCCCCGTCGGTCCGACCGTAGGAGAGTGGCGTTCCCCCCGGCGGAACGGGGGGGCCCGCGCTCGGCGGAGGTATCGCGGCAAGAAGGGGTCGCAACCGGCGGTAGGTCCACGCCGCCCCGAAGAGCGCGACCAGAGCCCCCCCGAACGCGGCCGCCTCCCCTGCCAGCGCCCCGAGGCCGATCAGGAAGAAGCCCACGACCGCGAAGATCGCCCCCGAGACCGGGCCTCCCCCGGTCCGGCCACTTCCCGGCCGC
>JBEKJT010000046.1:0-11598 GCA_050011075.1 Thermoplasmata archaeon | reverse complement strand
TGACGAGATAGGCGCTGGTCGCGTGGACCTGCTCGAGCACGCGGTCGAACTGATCGGCCACACGTCGGTCGGAGAGGACCCCGACCTTGGGCGAACCGGTGAGGATGCACACCTCGCACTCCTCGCCGGCGCCCCGCAGCTCGTCGAGCAGGCTCACCGCGGCGAAGATCGCGTTCGTGTCCGAGTCCTCGGGGTCCACGGTCCCGAGCCGAACCGCGGCGTCGAGCACGTCGGCACGGCCGACGACCGGCCCGGTAACACCAGCCTTGCGGCCCAGGTCGTCGTCTCGGTCGATGCACACGACCAGGCGCATGGCCCGCGAACTATGGACGGGGGTTGGCTTAACCGCTTGCGTCGGGCCGAACCGACCCGGGACGCCCCCCGTGATCCGACATCTGTCGGTCTGGCCGCGGGGGACGGCGGGGTCCTTAACCCTTATACTTTCGACCTTCCCCTACCGAAGCTCCGATGGCCGACCTCCCCGACAAGGCGACCGCCTTCATCGACTGGTACCTCGCCGTCGTGGAGGCCGCCAACCTCAGCGACAAGCGCTACGGCGTGAAAGGGATGAACATCTGGACCCCCTACGGCTTCCTCGCCCGCAGGAACCTCGACCACGTGATGGTGCGCGAGATCGAGGCGACCGGCTCGCACCCCGTGGAGTTCCCGACCCTGATCCCCGCGAACGAGTTCGCGAAGGAGAAGGAACACATCAAGGGGTTCGAAGCCGAGGTCTTCTGGGTGACGAAGGAAGGGCTCTCCGGCCTCGACGTCCCACTCGTGCTCCGCCCGACGAGCGAGACCGCGATGTACCCGGTCTTCGCGCTCTGGGTCCGCTCCCACCGAGACCTCCCGCTCAACGTCTATCAGATCGTGAACGTCTTCCGCACCGACACGAAGACGACCCGGCCGTTCATGCGCGTGCGCGAGATCCACTTCTTCGAGGAGCACACCTGTCAGGTCGATGAGGCGCACGCCACCGAACGGGTGCGCTCGAACCTCGCCGCCTTCGGCCGGATGGCCGAAGCGTTCGCGCTCCCGTACCTCACGATACGACGACCGGAATGGGACAAGTTCCCCGGGGCGTTCTACTCCGTCGCGTTCGACATCCCGGTAGGGGGGGCACGCACGCTCCAGATCGGAACCTCGCACCACTACCGGGAGAACTTCGCCCACCCGTACGGCATCCAGTTCGAGGCCCCGGACGGCTCGCAGCGCTGGGTCCACCAGACGACCTTCGGCCTCTCGGAGCGCCTCCTCGGCGCGATCGTGGCCGTGCACGGCGACGGCAAGGGGGTCGCGTTCCCCACGGCGATCGCCCCCTACGAGGTCGTCATCGTCCCCATACCGGGGACGGGGGCCGGCGACGCGCCCCGGGTGGCCGCGAAGGAGCTGTTCGACCGCCTCGAGCGCGCCGGGCGCCGGGTCTTCCTGGACGACGGAGAGGACCGTCCGGGCGCGAAGTACTACCGTTGGGAGCTGCGGGGCGTGCCGCTCCGTCTCGAGGTCGGCCGACGCGAGGCCGAATCCCGGATCGCGACCGCCGTCGATCGGCTCGGGACCAAAGGTCCGGTGGCGTTCGACACCCTCGAAGCATCGGTCGCCCAGCGCCTCATCGACTTCGACCGCGCGCTCTTCGACCGGGCACGATCGGCGTTCCGGTCCGCGTTCGCCCCGGCGCGGACGCTGGACGACCTGCGTCAATCGAACCAGGTCCGCTATCTCTCCTGGTGCGGCACCGAAGAGTGCGGTCACCGCGTGGAGGGCGCGATCGAGGGGGCCCTGCTCGGGACCCCCGAGGAGGGCCTTCCGTTCGAGGTCGGCGCGCCGGGTCCCTGCATCGCGTGCGGCACCGCGGACGGGGTCCGCTGGGCGCTCGCCGGTCGACCGCTCTGACCGGGCGTCATGGCGCCGGTGGCGCCGGGGTCGGGGGATTCGGCAGGACGAGCCACATCCCCGCGAGGCCGAAGAGGAGGAGCGTGATCACCACGGCGTAGACGCCGTTGTCGATCCAGACTCCGAACGCGACGCCCCACCAAACGTAGAACGCCACCGCAAGGACGACGAGGGTGGCGAACCCCCAGAACGTCGCCTGGCGCGCCATCGACATCGACGAAAGAGGCCGGACCCCGGTCCGGGGCTCGTCGGTTTCCTCGGGGGCCATGAGGCCCCGAGGACCTGGGGAGCGTTAGATAACCCTTGCGGAGCCGAGGACCGCCCGCGGCCCTCGACCGCGAGTGGCGGTCCGGAGGCAGGGATTTAACCCTCTCCGTCGAGTACAACTTCTTCGATGAATGAGCGGGCGGAGACCCCGGGCTCCGGGGAGACGAGCCCGACGCCCGCCTTCGACGACCTGGGCCCCGACCAGCACCGCATCCTTGCCTACGCGAGTGCAATCGGACCCGAGTTCGATTTTGCTCTCCTGGTCGCCGCTATGGGGATCGACGAGGAGATCCTTGCCGAGCAGGTTGAACGGCTGGTCCATCGCAGGATCCTTCGGGAACGGCCGGGCGGAGATCGCTTCGGATTCGTCGAAGAGGAGTTCCGAGCCCGGATCTACCGGTCGCTCACCGAGAGCCGCCTGCGCGTGCTCCATCGAAAGATCGCGGAGGTCCTCGAGGCGACGCACCCGCATCCTTCCCCCGCCATCCTCTCCGAGTTGGGCCGCCATTACTTCCTCGGCAAGGTCCCGGCAAAGTCGTACGAGTACAATCGAGCCGCTGCCGAGATGGCGCGCGCCGCGGACGAACCCGAGGTCGCGGCGAGCCATCTTCAACGGATGCTGCTCGACCTGGTCGCCCTCGGCGGGGACCACCGGCACGAACAGGCCGAGGTCGCCGAAGCGCTCGGGGGACTCTACTACTCGATGGGGAACTTCTCCGCGGCCGACCGCTCGTTCAGCGAAGCGCTCGAGCTCCTCGGGGGAGACCAGCCCCGGGTCCGCGCCCGACTCCTCCTGGCCCGCGCGGAGGTCGCCCGCGAGAATCTCGACGTAGAGCCCGCCGTCCGGGGGGCTCTCGCCGCGCAGAAGCTGTTCGAGGAGGTCGCCGACCGCCTCGGGGTGGCCCAGACCTACCGGCTCTTGGGTCGGCTCGAGTTCCAGCGCGGCGCGTACCGGGAGGCGCTCGACGAGAGCATACGGGCCCTCGACCAGCTCGGGACGATCCGGGACCCGCGGTTCCTCGGACGCCTTTCGATCGACATCGGCAACTCCTTCGCGCTGCTCGGGCCGGACGTGCGCTCGGTCGCGATCGAATGGTACGAGCGGGCGGTCGACCGGCTGCGGGAAGCGGGCGATTGGGTCGAGCTGGCGCGGGCGTACCACAACCTCGGCGTGGCGGTCGGCGAGTCCCGACCCCAGGACGGACTCGAGTATCTGGAGCAGGCACGTGAAGCCGGCGACCGGGCGCACGACGCCCGGTCCACCGGGCGCGCGCTCCTCTCCGGAGTCGAGATGCGGCTCGCCTTGGGCCAACTCGAGGAGGCCGACCGGGACAACGAGCAAGCCGGCCGGCTTCTCGTCCGCCTCATGGATGACCTCGGCAGCGAGCAGGTCACGAAGAACCGGGGACTGATCGCGGAAAGGCGGGGCCAGTGGGAGGACGCGGAACAGGCCTACGTCGACGCGGCCGAGATGTGCGAGCGACTACGACTTCCCGCTGACCGGGCCGAGGTCGAGTACTACCTCGCACGGCTCCGTCACAAGACCCGTAACATCGAAGGGGCTCGGACCGCGTACCGGAAGGCGGCGGAGCTCGGACTTCCCCAGGCCCAGCCCCATCTCGCCGCGGCGTTCGAGGAACTCGGTCGCCTCTTGGGAGAGCCTCCCGCGCCTGCGGCCCGCGCGCCCCCCGACGCTGCGCCCGTGGCCGGGACCGTGACCGACGAACGAGGCTTATAAACCTGGGCCGGGCTGATTCGAGCGATGGTCGGTGCCCGGGGTGACCGCAGGTCCGCGGACGCGCCCCCGGTCGGCCGGGACGAGGTCCTAGAGGAGGTCGGGCGCGCCCTCAGGCATACCCGGGACGGACACGGAGAGGGAATCCTCCTCACGGGCCCCGGAGGTGCCGGCAAGAGCTTCGCCCTGCGGGCCGTCGTCCAGCGGGCCGCCTCCCAGGGATTCCGCGTCCTCGAGGGGCGAGCGCTCCCCGAGGAACTTCCGGCCCCGTTCTCCCTGGTCCGTGACCTCCTGGCCTCGACCGAGGAGGAACGGCCGCTGCGGTCTCCCACGCCGGAAGCGACCGTGCTCCCAATCTTCCTGGCCCCGTTCGGGCAGGAGGTGACGAGCGGGGGCCCGACGAGCGCCCCGCGATCTCGAGCGGCGCCCCTCGGCGACGACCTCGAACGGCTCCTCGCCCCCCTCGGGAGGACGTCCGTCGAAGGGCTGGGCGCGAGCCGGGAGGAGATGCTCGGTCGGCTCGGAGAGCACTTTCGCGCACTCGCCGCGGACGCCCCGCTGCTGCTCGTGATCGATGACCTGCAGTTTGGTGATGCCTCGTCGTTCGAGTTCCTGCGACGCCTCTCGGCCGACCTGCCCAACACCCGGATCGCGGTGGTCGCCACGGTGGCGGTCGGAGCGGAGATACCGGAACGGAACCGGACGTCGGTCGACGCGCTCGCGCATGCACCGTCCTTCCGGTCGGTCCTCCTCCGCGCGCTTACCGTGCCCGAGGTCACGGAGTTCGTCCGATGGATCCTTGGGGGCCGTCCTCCCGACCCCCAGGACGTTCGCCGATGGCACGCCCAGACCGAGGGGAATCCCCTGTTCATCGAACAGCTCGTGCACGCCGCCACCGGCTTCGGCCCGCGGATCGGGACCCCTTCCGAACCCACCGGTCGGGACGTGACGGAGATCCTCCTGAACCGTGTGCGAGAGCTAGGGGATTCCGAGCTTCGCCTCCTCACGTACGCGGCGGTGCTCGGCAAGGAGTTCGATTTCTCGAGCCTGGCCGCGGTGGCCGGAATGGGAGAGGAGCGCGTGACCGAGAACCTCGACCGGCTGGTCCAGGCAGGTCTCATCCGGGAGAAGGGAGGGGAGGTCTACGAGTTCGTCACGGAAGCGGTCCGCGCGAGCGTCTACGCTTCGCTGACCGAGACCCGGCGTCGGATCCTTCACCGCAAGGCCGGTCGCGCGCTGGCCATGAAGCGGGGGACGAGCGACTTCGAGCTCGCCCGACAATTCTACCTCGGTCGCGACGACGCGCGGGCGGTCGAGTACAACGTGCGTGCGGCCCAGGCGGCGACGCGTGCCTTCGCCTTCGAGACCGCAGTGGCGCACATCGCCCGGGCGCTCGAAGCGGAACGCCGCCGCCCCGGACGCGACCCGCGTCTCGAGGTTCGACTGCTCACCGAAACCGGTCGGCTCCTGGACGAGGTCGGCAGCCTCCCGCGTTCCGAGGAGGCGTTGTCCGAGGCGGTCGACCTCGCCCGCGGTCGGCCAGGCCTCGAGCTCGAGCTCGGCCGGGCCCTTCTCGGGCTCGCGCAGACCCGGACCGACCGGAGCGAGTACGACTCGGCGGAGTCGCTCGCCGACGAAGCGACGACCCTGCTCGAGAGGGCCGGGACCCCCCGCGACCAGATGGCCGCGCACCGCGTGCTTGGAACGGTCTACTGGCGGCGCGGCGACCTCGCGCGGGCCGAGGCCCACCAACGATCCGCGCTCGAGATCGCCGAGAAGGAGGGGAGCGCCATCGAGCAGGGCCACGTTCTCGTGGATGTTGCCAACACGATGGTCCCGCTTGGGATCCTTCGCTTCGACCCGGCGCTCGCGCTCTACGCTCGGGCCGCCGACCTCTTTGGCACCGTAGAGGATCACGGGGCCCGGGCGCGGGTGTTGATGAACCGGGCGGTCCTCGAGTACGGGGCCGGCCGGACGGACGAAGCGTTCCGGGACATGGCGCTGGCGATCGAGGCTGCCGAGCGGTCCCGTTCGCCGATCTGGATTGGGTACTCGTACGTGAACCTCGCCCAGTGGCATGCCGAGCTTTGCCGGCCCGCGCTGGCCCGTCCCGCGCTCGAGCGGGCCGCCGAGGCGCTCGGTCCGACGGGGGACCGCCTGGGGGATCAGCAGATCGCGATGACCCGGGGCATGGTGTCGCAGGCCGAGGGGTCGTACGACGACGCCGAGGCGCACTTTCAGGATGCCCTCGCCCACGCCCGCGCGCTACGGCTGGGCTCCGAGGTCTCGGAGATGCTCTTCCGTCTGGCCGAGCTCTCGCACCTCCGCGGGGACACGGCGGAGGCTCGCCGACGACTGGCCGAGGCCCAGCGGAGCGGGATCCTCGATCATCGTCCCGACCTCTCCGTCCGCGTTGCGGCGCTCGAACGCGTCCTCGACCCCGGCCGCTGACCCCGTACCGTTAAGGCGCGCGGCCTCCGTGCGTGCCCGATGGCGGCGCCGGTCCCGCAGGGTAGGACGGCGCCGGACGGCTCCCCCTACCCCGACCGGGCGCAGCCGACCTTCGAGCGCGACGTCCGCCGTATGTTCACCCACATCGCGCAACGCTACGAGTGGTTCGACCACGTCGCGTCGCTCGGGAACGATTACCTCTGGCGTCCGCGCGCCCTGTGGGACCTCGACCGGTTCCGGCCGGACACCGGAGCGCCCGCTCGGGTGCTCGACCTCGGATGCGGCACCGGCGAGCTCGCACGCCAGGTGGCTCGCCACTACCCGACGGCCCGCGTCTTCGCCGCCGACTTCACCCGCGCGATGGTGGTCAAGGCGGTCGGGGAGACCGACGGGCGCTCCGAAGCCTCTCGCCTCGAGTTTGGCCGGGCGACGGCGCTCCGGCTCCCGTTCTCCGCGGCGAGCTTTGACCTCGTGACGAACGCGTTCGTGGCCCGCAACCTCGCCGACCTTCCGTCCGCGCTGGCAGAGATGCGCCGCGTACTGCGCCCCGGCGGTGCGCTCCTGACCCTCGAGATCACCGAGCCGGTGTCACCGAGGTTCGGCCGTCTCTTCCACGCCTATTTCGACCGGGTCGTGCCGTGGCTCGGCGCCGCGGTGCACAGCGCCGGACCTTATCGGTACCTTCCCGAGTCGCTGCGGACCCTCCCGCCCCGCGACCGATTCCTCGAGGCGATGCGGACGGCCGGGTTCGCTCGGACGGAAGCACGGGCCCAGTCGATGGGGATCGTGACGACGTTCCTGGGCGAGGCGGAACGACCTCTCACCCAAAGCCGTTAAGGCGCACCCGGACCGTCGCGGGGCCGTGTCCACTCCGGCGTCCGACGCGTTCCGCTATGCTCACGCCCACCGCACGGAGATCGCCTGGCTGAGCCAGAACACGAACCATCTGGTGCCTCCCGAGATCGTGCGCGGGGCGCTCGAACAGGCGATCCGCGAGCGCGTCTACGAAGGCTACCCCCTCGCGTCGGGCGATCCGGAGCTCCTCGACCTCATCGCGGCCGACCTCCCCCTCCCGGGCACCCGGCCCTTCGTGACCGCGGGCGGGACCGAGTCGCTGTACATGATCGCGCGGGCCCTCCTCGGTCCGGGCGACGAGGTGGTCTCCTCCGACCCGAGCTATCTCATCATCCACAAGTTCGTCGAGCTCGCGGGCGCGCGCACGCACAACCTCGACATCTATGCCCCGCCCTACCGGCTGACCGCCGACCGCGTTCAGGAGGCGGTCGGGCCTCGGACGAAGATGATCCTCCTGATCGACCCCCTGAACCCGCTCGGCTCGGGATATCCGCGCGAAGAGGTCCGGGCGATCGCCGAGATCGCGCAGGACCACCACCTCGTCCTGCTGAACGACGTCACCTACCGCGACTTTTCCGAAGGGCACGCCTTGGCCGCCGAGTTCGCCCCTGAGGAGACGGTGACCGTCTGGTCGGTGTCGAAGAACTGCGGTCTCGCCGGCATGCGAATCGGCGGGCTCGTCGCACGACCGGACCTCCTTGCCAAGATCGTCCGCTTCAACACGAACGACCTCGGCGTGAACATCCTCGCCCAGGTGGCGGCGCGCGCGGCGATGCGGACCAAGCCGTCCTGGATCGGCGAGGTCGTGCGCCAGACCCGGGCGAACGGCGCCCGCATCCGCGACGTCGTGAAGGGCGTGGAGGGGACCTCACTGCCGGTCTACCCCTCTCGGGCCAACATGATGGTGATCGACCTCGGCGACACCGGAGTGAAGCCGGACGCGCTGCAGGACGAGCTCCTGCGTCATCACGGGGTGTTCGTTCGCTCGGGCAACTACCTTTCACCGAAGCACGGCAACCGGTTCGTCCGGGCCTCGTTCTCTAACCCGCCCGGGGACATCGAGCGATTCGCCGTCGCGTTCCCCGAGGCGGTCCGCACGCTGCGGGCCCCGGCGCTCGCGCCCGGGTCGGCCTAGGGCCCGGAGCGTCACGGACCGGGCCGAGCTCGCACGTCAACCACCACGTGGGCCCGTCCCGGCCCGTAGGGTTTGACCTCGCGGGCGGCCGAGGGGGCCGTCACCGTCCCGCCGGCGGCCTTCACGGCGTCCTCCACCTCCACCGTGGCCTCCCTTCGGGCGTCCCGCGAGCCGGCGAGGAGGTGGACGTGCACCGCTCCGCCGTGGGGACGGAGGAGCTCGAGCGCCTGCGCGACCCACGGAACGGCGCTCGGCAGGTAGCCGAGGAAGACGCGGTCGGCGGCATGCTGGGGCAGTGCGACGGTCCGATTGTCCCCGGGCACTACCCCGACCGTGTCCGCCACCCCGTTCCGGCGAACGTTCTCCTTGAGGTAGCGGACCGCGACCGGGTTCTTCTCGACCGCGAAGACCCGCTGCGCGTGGGCCCGGGCGGCCGGGATCGCAAAGTAGCCGATGCCGGCGAACAGGTCGACCACGGTCTCGCCCGGGCGGACGAGGCGCCCGGCCCGGTGACGTTCGGTACGATTTCCCGCGGCGAACATGATCTGGGCCGCGTCGAACCGCCAGCGGACGCCGTGCTCCGTCACTTCGGTCTCGGTCTCGGTGCCCGCGATCCGCTCGACGCGGGGAACGCGGTACTCGCCCTCGATGGGTCCCCGTGGGACGAGGACGGTCGCCACTCCCAGCACTTCCTGCCACGCCGTCCCGATCACCGGGTAGGAGGGGCGTAACCCGTCCGGGAGTCGGACGAGGAGGACCCGACCCAGGCGCTGGTAGCCAGCCGGCATCCGTGCCGCGGCCTCCGGTCCGGCGTCGGCACGCAATCGGTCCCGCACCCGCTCCGCCGGCGAACGGCGGTCGCGCGACGCTCCCGGGGCCGAACCCATGGCGCGACCCTATCCTAGGCCGGCGTCGTCTCGGGACCTTTCTCGAGGATCACTTCGAGGAACTGTTTGAGGTGGGCGATCAGGATCGGATTGTCGGTGAACCCGCACGCGTCGAGGCCCGGCGCGGCGAGCAGCGCATGCTCCCCGTCCGCGAGCACCTCGGTCGCGAGCAGGTTCTCCCGCGGAACATACTCGACGCCCTCGGGGACCCGCTGGAGCGGAGCGGTCACGAAGGTCACCCGCACGCCCCGCTTGACCGCGTGCTGGATCTTCTTTCCGAGCTCGTCCCTCAGGTCGGCTACCTGGGGGGTCGTGAGGATGAACGTCCGGGTCGACTGCTCGAGGAGGTCCCCGATCTTCGCCACGACCTTCTCGCGCTCGGAGAGGAGGTAGACGAGCTGGGGTTCCCCATGCTCGGCGACCACCCGGTGCAGGAGCGCGAGTTTCTCGAAGACCTCTTGGATCGCCCCCTTCAACGACTCGGCGACCGCGAGGGGCGGTGTCGGGCGGAAGAGGATCGGCTTGCCTCCGGTCGGTTGGGCGTAGCCCTTCTCGGCGAGGGATTCGAGGACCTTGTATGCGCTCGTCCGCGGAATCCCCGCCGCGGTCGCGAGGGTCGCCGCATCGCCGACGCCACGTCCGACCAAAGCGATGTAGGCGCGCGCCTCGTACTGGGTCAGGCCGACCTTCCCGAGGACCTCGGCCGCCTGACGGAACTCGTCCGACGCTTGGTTGCCCAACGCGACGGCGGTCTCCTCGATCGTGGCCATGGCCGACCGGGCATCGGACGGGCCGAGGGTATCTTAACCCTGCGCGTCGGCCGGTCTCAGGGCACCGGCTGGGTCAGCTTGAGGAGGGCCGCCTCGCCGAGGAGCGACTCGACCTCCGCGCGGGTCAGGTGACCCCCGTCGACCAGGAGTTCGCGGATCGGTCGCCCCGAGCGCTCCGCCTCGTGCATCAGCTCCGCGACCTTGAGATAGCCGAGGCGGGGCGTGAGCACGGTGGTGATCGCGGCAGAATCGACCAGGTACCGGTCGAGCCGCGCCCGGTTGGCCGTGATCCCGTCGATGCAGGTCCGGGCGAAGACCGGCAGGTAGCTCGAGAGGATCTCCGACGAGAACAGGACCTCGTAGGCGGCGAGCGGCATCATCACGTTGATCTCGAGCTGGCCGGCCGAGACCGCGAACGCCGTCGCCTGGTCGGCGCCGAGCACGTGGAAGGCGACCATGTCGAGGCACTCGGCGGCCGACGGGTTGACCTTGGCCGGCATGATCGACGAACCCGGCTGAATCTCGGGCAGCCGGATCTCGTCGAACCCCGTCGCCGGTCCGCTCGAGAGGAGCCGAAGGTCGTTGGCGATGCGCACGAGCTCGAGGGCGAGGGTGCGCAACCAGGCGGAGGCGGCCCCGAGCGGCCAGCGGCTCTGCATCGTCTCGAAGGGGTCACGGCTCACCACGAGCGGGAGCCCCGTGAGCGACGCGAACTCCTGGACGGATCGGGCCCGGAAGCCGGGCACTGAATTCACCCCACTGCCCACAGCGCTCCCTCCGAGGGGAATCTCTGCGAGGGCGCGTTCGACCGCCGGCAGCGCCTCGAGGACGTGGTCGAGGGCCGTCGCGTAGGCTCGGAACTCGGCTCCGAGCGTGACCGGCATCGCGTCCTTCAGGTGCGTGCGCCCGGCCTTCGGGACCCGGGCGAACTCTTCGCCCTTGCGACCAAGGCTCTCGATCAGAGTACCGAGCGAGCTGCGGAGGTCCCGGAACGCGAGGAGGACGGCGACCTGGGCCGCCGAGGGGTACGTGTCGTTCGTAGACTGGCCGCGGTTCACGTGGTCGTTCGGGCTCATTTCCCGGTAGTCGCCCCGCGGCTTTCCGAGGATCTCGAGGGCGCGGTTCGTCAGCACCTCGTTCACGTTCATGTGGAACGAAGTCCCCGCGCCGGCCTGGAAGACGTCGACCGGGAACTGGTCGTCGAACTTGCCGGCGGCCATCTCCTCCGCCGCCTGGGCGAGCACGCGGCCGCGCTCGGCATCGAGCCCGCCCTTGTCGACGTTCGCCCGGATGCACGAGAGCTTGAGGAAGGCATACGCACGGACGAGATGGCGCGACGCGCGGACTCCGCTCACCGGGAAGTTCTCCCGAGCGCGCAGGGTTTGGATCCCCCAGTATACTGTCTCGGGCACCTCGCGGGGTCCGAGCGAATCCCGTTCGACGCGCGGAGCGACCATGGGGCGCGGATTGGCCCCCCCGACAAAACGTTTAGGTCCCGTCCGCGCCTAGTCGTGGCTCTCCGTACGGAACCGCAACCGTGGTCGACCCCTTCTCCCTCACGAGCGACATCCTCACGAACACGATCTCGCTCGCGCTTCCGCC